>JBILRP010000017.1:0-17347 GCA_044372565.1 Bacilli bacterium
ACGACATCGTGTTGGTCAGCTTAGCCCTCAATCAAGATACCTTGATGATGATCAATCGTGATCTTTTACTACAAGTGAATGCAAAAGCTATTTTTGTCAACATTGGTCGAAGTGAATTGTTGGATGAACTTGCTTTGATTGATCTACTGAAAGATAAAAAGATTCGTTATGCAGTTCTGGATACTTTCTCAAAAGAACCGTTACCCAAAGATCATCCTTTTTGGGCTTTGGATAATGTGATCGTGACGCCACATATCTCGTTTACATCGATTCAAAATCTAGATAGAATGTTTCAAGCGCTTTTGACTAACTTACAACTATATTTACAAAAAGAACGTTTAATTAATCAATTTAAATAATGTTGAATGTGAATGTTGAATAATTTGTTATCATCTAGGTAGTTAATTAATTAGGAAGAGTAACCTCATTCAATAAAAAAATCAATGAGGAGAGGGAGTCCTATCCTTTGCGAACAAAAGTACTCATCATTGAAGCAAAACCAGAACTAAGCAAGTTACTTTTTTCAGATTTCATCAAAGAAAAAATTATAGTAGAGAGTCTCCCTTTATCGGGATTTGGCCAAAAAAAGCAACCTCATGACTATCACTTTATTATTGTCGATGTTGATGCTAGAAATCCAATAAACACAACAGAGTTAGAATCTATTCAAAAAGTAAAAGGAAAAGCGTTATTGTTATTCATCATTGCAAAAGAATCTACCTTCGACACACTTGAGGGCTTCTCAAGTGGAGTGGATTTATATTTAAGAAAACCAATTTCAAATCTCGAACTCCTTTTTCAAATTAAAGTTTTAAAGACAAGGTTTTTTCCAATGGTGGTCACCGAAGTTGTAGAACCGATGAATTTTGCCAACATTAAACTCAATCCATCAGATTTTTCAGTAGATGTCGACGGAGAGATGGTTTATCTTACGAAGATGGAGTTTAATCTTTTAAGTTTCTTTATTATTAATAAAGCAAAAGCTTTATCCCGTGATACGATACTTAATGCAGTTTGGGGTTTTAATTATGATGGATCAACAAGAATTATTGATGTTCATGTTTATAATTTAAAAACAAAATTAAAGCGTGCCGATTGTTCCATACGTTCAGTTCGTGGGATTGGATACTGCCTGTTTTTAAAGCGTTCTGAAATGAAAGTGAGTTGATCATGAGAATAGGTATCTTGGGACCGATTGGTTCTGGCAAGTCGACATTGGCAAAAATGCTGTCAGATTTTTATAAGTATCCCCTGCTTGAAGAACCCGTTGAAAAGAATCCTTACTTACCTTATTTTTATGAAGACAAAGAAACCTTTGCCTTACTTTCCCAAAACGCTTTTTATAGTGCGTTATTTTTACTCATGTGGAAGACCAAAGATCTTCCCCATGTGATTTGTGATTCTACACTTTATTCCAATTTAGTCTTTGCAGAAATGTTACGGTTAGAAGGGTTTATGACCGCGACCGAAGTCGCCTTAACCTATGCGATTGCCGACGCCCACCTGAAGCGATTACCTGACTTAGACATGCAAGTGATTTTGGTCAGACCAAAAGACGAACTCTTTCGTTATGTTAGAAAAAGAGGACGTACGATTGAAAAAGGCCAGGAAGATTATTTAAACTTCCATTATGACAACTACTACGATGTGTTAAAAAGAATCTTTAAAAACTATAAAGTCCAAGCGAGTAAAGTCCTTTATCTGGAACTAAAAGATATTCACGATCCTAAAGAATTTGAACGGGTGCGCTTAGCAATTGAAGCTGCCCATCGCTTGGCGATAAAAACTAAATAAACAATTTATTTCTTTTGATTTTCTGATTGTCTAAATTCAGCGACCAAGGACGCGACCTTAGTTAAAAGAAGGTCGGTTGCTTTTGGATTGAACGCACCTTCGGGGACGATGATATCTGCATGAACTTTCGACGGTTCCACATATAAATCATGCATAGGTCTAACCGTTTTGCTGTATTGCTCTTTCACACTGGCAAAGGTTCTTCCGCGTTCTTCAATATCACGTTGCACCCGTCTTAGAACTCGGATATCGGAAGGAGTATCGACATAAATTTTAAAATCAAGCAGGGTTAATAACGCGGGAATGGCAAAGGTTAAAATCCCTTCGACAATGATGACTGGGGTCGCTGGGGTTTCAATCGTTGCGGTGGCGCGTACATGATTCACATAGTCATAGGTGGGTTGAAGAATGGTCTTCCCTTTTTTTAATGCCTTCACGTGTTGAATAATTAAATCAACGTCAAAAGCATCAGGGTGGTCATAGTTAAGCAAGGCTCGTTTGTTTAAACTTAAATCGGTTCGATGCCGATAGTAATTATCAAGTCGCAAGATGATCGCGTTATCTTTGCCAGAATCGGTGACAAGGATATCCGCGAGGGTTGTTTTACCCGAAGCGGTGCCACCTGCAATCCCGATAATAATCCGTTCCATACTTCGTATCATCATAAAGAAAAAAGGTCATCCTTTCAATAAAAAGATGACCGAAGATTGTAAAGAAAAATTGATCTCAACCGCCACGACCACCGGGTCGACGGCTTAAGGGTTTAGGAACATTGACGGTTGGTCGGTTGACCACTGGTTTAGGTTGATTGGGTAGGAAAGGAGATTTGTTTCCTTTCATCGGTGGGATAAATGTTTTTGGCATAAGAATTCCTCTAATCTTATTCTACTAGATTTTTGATAAATAGTGAGTGACAATTGCTTCAAGAGCAGGAATCATGCCGTCGTAAGTCTCACTAATCCCCGATCGAGTGGCAGAAGCAGCCACTAAAACTTCAGCAACTGCATCTTTACTAGCAGGTTTTCCCGGGAGGTTATTTCTTAGCGCATTGATAATTTTGACACCAAAACCACTATGCTCTTGGTGACTTACCATCACAAAACCAGCAAAGATATTATTATTAATCCCAACGCGGAAGCGAATGCTTTTACTGGCAGCATTCCCATCTACCAATGCTTCGTAAGCATAACCATATAAAGTTCCGTTGGTTCGGTAAACTGCATGGACGGTCACGACATCGGCTGAAGACAATGTGTTTGGTAAGGTTTCCGTCACCCCATAAAAATCATTGGTATTAATGTTTCCCATGGCAGCAAGCCAAATATTGGCAAGTGGTGTGGTTGCAGAAGAAGATGGGGTTGCACTTGATGTTGAGGAAGAATCGAGGGCACTAGAACTTGTCACCACGGAAGAGGTTGGTGTTGAAGTAGTAGCACTCGATGAAGTAACCAATGTACTCGTTATATTGGAGGTTGATATTGAGGAGGAACTTGTAACCAACGAGGAGGTGGTAGTTTGTGATGGGCTAGATAAAATCGTACTTGAAGAGACGATTGGCAAAGAAGAATCCACATTGGACGTTATATTTTCCGGTGAGCAGCTTGCCAGTAATGTGATCAAGAGAATGGGGATGATGTGTTTCATATGGATAAATATCTTTCTACCATCGCTTCAATCGCGGGCACCAAACCGTCATAGGTGACTGTGATCCCGGTGCGACCAGCATTGGCTCGTTGCAGAATGGCGACCACTTCAGAAAAACTCACTTGGGTGCCAACAAGATTGGCGCTGAGGGCGTTCAATTGTTTATCCCCAAAATGGGTATGTTCTCTTTCTTCAACAACGAGGAAACCCTTGAACTCGTTATCAAACATACTTAAACGAAAAATGACCGAATCATTGCCACCATCTCCGTCGACTGTCGCTTGAAAGGCAAACCCTTGGGTTTCATTGTTCTGTTTTGGTTCATAGATCACATCAACACCAACATCATCTTCATCTTCGGTAAGATCAACTGAAGCAATATCAAAGGTGTTCCTAATCGATTCAGAAATAACCTCATTCCAAGTTTCATCGAGGGTAATGTCCACAGGCGTGGGTGTAGACCCACAAGCAGTAAGTGTTAAAACAAGTAGACTTAGCAATGGTATTTGTTTCATGTTGCGTTTATTATAATAAATAAGGAATAAAATCGCACGAAAGATGCTTAACCCATGAATAAAAACCAAATTCAAAAAATTAAAGACCAGTACTTAGCGATGATTGATCAAAAAAACTTTGATCATTTTATCAACCCAAACATTATTAAACTAGAAGACGGTCTTGCTGAAGTTCGTTGGCTTCCACAGCCAGAACATCTCAATCGCTTTGGGGCGATTCATGGTGGGGCCTTAGCGGGTTTAATTGATTCTGTTGCGTCCATCACGTCCTTAACCAAATTAAAAAGAATCGTCACGATTGAAATGAATATTTCTTATATCAAGGCGGCAACCATCTCAAATAAAATATTAGCCAAAGGTGTTGTCATTCAGGCTGGAAAATCTTTAATTAGGACCACGGTTGAATTGTTTAATGAAGACAATCAATTAATTACTAGAGGTAATCTTACCTTCTTTATCTTGGGAGAATTGACCTTATGACAACGATGCCACCAGCACTAGGTGGGGTTCATCACGTCACTGCGATGACAAGTTCTGCAAAAGATATCTACGAATTCTTTACCCGCATCCTTGGGTTAAGACTTGTTAAAAAAACGGTGAACCAAGATGATGTTCGCGCTTACCATCTATTCTTTGCAGATGATCGAGGCAATCCAGGAACCGATATGACGTTCTTTGATTTTGGTCAAAGCCAAAAAGCAGTTCGCGGGACGAACGAAATTTATCGAACCAGTCTTCGTGTCAAAGATAACCAAAGTTTAGCGTATTGGTTAAAACGTTTTCAACGATATCAAGTCAAACACGAACCGATCAAAACGATGTTTGGTCGGCAATGGTTGAACTTTGTTGATTTTGATGATCAAGGGTATACGTTAGTTTCTGATGAAGGGATTAAAGGCCTTGCGGCTGGCGAACCATGGCACTTAGGACCAGTCCCTGATGAATTTGCAATTATCGGTTTAGGACCGATTTTTATTCGCGTCAACGATTTATCCCTCATGGAAAAACAACTCACCCAATTGATGGGGATGACCGTAAAACAAAGAGAAGGATCATTAACTTTATTTGAGATGGCGCCAGGGGGTAATGGTGCCGGTGTGGTGATTGATTATCAACGTATGTTAGGCCAAGCGATTCAAGGATATGGCACGGTTCATCATGTGGCCTTTCGCATTCAAAACCGAGATGAACTCGATGAATGGCGAATCCATTTACTCCAACATCAAGTTCCAAATTCAGGGTTTGTTGACCGATATTATTTTCAGTCACTCTATGCCAGAGTCTATGGTCGAATATTGTTTGAATTTGCCACCGAGGGGCCTGGTTTCATCGATGCAGAAGAACCTTATGAAACTCTTGGTGAAGCCCTATCCATTCCTCCTCTATTAAAAGTGAAGGCTGACCTGATTCAACGAATGATCAAACCCTTGAATACAAAACGAAGTGGCTTCGTCTTCCCTAAAGAATATTAATGAAACCACCTAAACCCAAACAATCCATCGTGGTTCTGGGTTTATATGTGCTTAGTTTACTCTTGTTGTTGGTGTCAGTATTCTTCCGCTCGACACCAGCGTTAGTTTTTTCTTTAACCTATCAACCCTTGAATATCAGCACGACCGCCATCGTGGATGAAGAAGATTTTTTATTTTTTTCAGAACTGAATCAAGAGATTGTATTACCAAGCTTTCCTCAAGGAGAATATCGTCTTCATGTCGCGACCTCAGGTGGGGTGGTTGTAGACACTCTTATTGATTCAGGGCTTTCTACCATCACTTTGGTCACAGGTGAACAGAGCATGGCGATTGAGATGGATGAACTGATTGGTGAACACCAACTCTCTTGGCGGCAACCTTCCTCCTCTTCCGTGGTTCTTACCTTCACCAATTTTGTTAAAATAAATAGTAGTATTCTATATGGTGTCTATATCGAAGACATTCGAGTATATAAAATTTAACGTATGGAACATCAAGGAACGATTAAACTAACCACCCCAAGATTGATCTTGCGTCCTTTGCAATTAACGGATGCAGAGAGTATGTTTTTAGGTTGGGCGACCGACCCTGAAGTGGTGAAGTATTTATCTTGGAAACCACATTTATCCGTGGATGAAACCAAAAGAATTATTAGTTATTGGATGAGTAATTATCCTGATCCTAAATTTTATGTGTGGGGCATTCAATTAAAAAATGGACCCTTGATTGGTACGATTAGCATTCATTCCATTCATGAAGGCTTTCAACGTGGAGAAGTTGGCTATGCTCTCGCTAAACGATATTGGAACCAAGGGTATGTCACCGAAGCGTTACAAGCCGTAGTCGATTTTTCTTTTGGGATTGTTGGTTTTAATCGCCTAGAAGCCCATCACTCGATTTATAACCCTGCCAGTGGGGCGGTTTTAATTAAAGCTGGTTTCCAACATGAAGGCGTGCTCAGACAATACTACCGAAGTAACGATGGTTATCAAGATTCCAGTATGTATGCCATCCTGTTGAAGGATTGGACTTTAGCCCAAAAATAGTTGTGCTATAATTCGTAAGGCAAAATTGATGAAAAACTGGAAACGTAATATCTCATTCTTTATCGCTGGGCAAATGATTTCATTTGTCGGTTCTTTGTTAGTGCAATATGCAATCTTTTGGTATATCAATTTAGAAACCAAATCAGGCACTGTGTTAACCATCGCCATCATTGCCTCATTTATCCCTTTGCTTATTTTTTCTCCCATCGCCGGTGTGCTTGCCGATAAGATGAATCGAAAGTTATTGATTATCATTGCCGATGGTTCGATTGCCTTGGTGACCCTTGTCACGGCTATCTTATTTTCTTTAGGCGACATCGAAATTTGGATGTTGATTGTCGTCACGGTTATTCGCGGCATTGGTCAAGCGATTCATGGACCAGCGATTGGTGCGGCCATTCCATTGATGGTTCCCCAAGATAAACTCATGCGTGTGCAAGGCATACAAACCGGTATTCAATCAGCGTTTAATGTCTTAGGACCGATCATTGCTGCGGTGCTCATCTCATGGTTTAGTATTGGCTTTTTGTTTTATATCGATACAGTCACTGCGGTCTTAGGTGTTGCGACATTATTATTTTTTGTCACCATTCCTAAGCATGTTAACGAAGGCAAGAAACAAACCACCTCGGGTGTTCAAGATTTCGTTGCAGGGTTAAAGTATGTTAAAACGCATTCATTCCTGATTCCGTTTTTTATTTACTTATTTGTCGTTCTCATTTTGGTTTCACCGGTTGCATTCTTATCACCTCTCCAAGTCGTTCGTTCATTCCAGACATATGGAACGGATGTGTTCCGTTTAACCATGGTTGAAGTTGGCTTCTCTGGAGGCATGACCATCGGGGCGTTGTTGGTTGCCTGGTGGGGTGGATTGAACAATCGAATTGTGACCGCAGGCATTGCTATTTCCATCATGGGATTTGGGGTGTTCATGTTAGGTGTGGTTGGTAATTTTTATGTTTACTTTATCTTTATGTTGATTCAAGGGGTTGTCTTGCCTTTTTATAACACCCCAATGACGGTCATGATTCAAGAACAAGTCGATCCTGCTTACATGGGTCGAGTGTCTAGTATTTCGGTGATGATTAATTCCATCGCGATGCCAATTGGCATTGCCTTGTTTGGCCCATTGGCAGATGTCGTCTCCATTGAATTATTGTTATTGATTTCCGGAGCCTTGATGATGATTTTTGGTTTACTTTATTTAGTCAATCGCCCCATGATGAACGCGGGCATGCCAAAAGCAAAGCCAATCAGCCAGGCGAAATAAATCAATCTTTTAACGTTGTGGTTGAAAGAATGTTTTAAAGACCAAAGGTGCGCCTAAGGTCATCCAGATTGCAATCAGGAAATAACGAAGGAAGTCTAACATCTGGTCACCTAACGTTGGATTGATTTCAAAGTCGATCGAGTATAAACCCATTTCAAAGACTGCTTTTAAACCAACGCGAATCGCTAAGGCAATCCCTAATCCAACCACGAGTTTAATCAGGGAGATAGGCCGTTTTGTCTTTTCTTTAAAGCCAATGTAACGACGTTCTAAAGGGTAACCAACGCTAAACCCAAAGATACTCGCTGAGGCTAAAAATACATTCTTGTCATTGGTGAGAATGGCGATCGGTAATAACAAGATCAGTGGCAAGTATTGAACATAGGTTGAAGCGAAGGGTTTGGTTTGTATATAACGAATCAATTGATAAAAACTATAGGCGATGGCCGAACCAAAGATCACATCACTTAAATAATGTTCTCCTAAATATAAACGAGATAACATGACCAAGATCACCATCACAGTTAAAAAGGTGGTGAACCACTTGCCCAACTGACGATGCTTTTCGGAAAGGACCAACGCCATCGTGGTGCTATTTTGGGCATGACCACTTGGTAATGAAGTTCCTAGCGATCCTTCACCAATCAATTGAATGGTTTCAGGATGTTCAACGTAAGGACGAGGGGTGTTGGTTAAGAATTTTAATGCCCCGTTGAAGACCGCACCATAAAGAAAAAACATAATAAATCGGTAGGCAAACTTCTTATCAAACGTCCAATAGAGGACAGCTCCGACAATCAAAAAGACGGTTTCATCACCAAACTGAGTGATGAATAAAAAGAAGGCATCAAGAAAGTCTGAACGAAAACTTTGGATGAATTCACTGATGGTTAAATTGATTGAGGTCATGGTGATTTATTTTCCTTTGGTTTTTTTGAAGTACTTTTTATAGTCTCCATAACCTAGGCTGTCGAGTTGATCAAAAGGGATGAATTTTAAGGATGCGGAATTAATGCAGTATCTTAATCCACCCTTGTCTAAAGGGCCATCCTCAAAAACGTGACCAAGATGAATATCGGAGTCTTGGCTTCTGACTTCCACGCGGACCATGCCATGAGAATAGTCACTTCTCTCTAGGATGGAGGTTTCCACAATTGGTTTGGTAAAACTCGGCCACCCACAACCAGAATCAAACTTATTTTCTGAGGTAAATAATGGCTTACCATCAAGTACATCCACATACAATCCATGAGCGTGGTTATCCCAATATTCGTTATTGAAGGGTGGTTCAGTTCCACTTTCTAATGCAACTGCACGTTGAATAGGGGTTAAATGACGAGGGTCGATTTTCTTTTTCATGAGTTTTTTCCTGTCCACAATTTAATTTATTATAGCAAAAATGCTATGATTAAATCATTGTTAGACTTAATCAAAAAAGGAAATTCATATGGCAGATTTATTTAAAAAAGCATTTGATTTCAAGGACGTTGATAAGGCAATTGAATTAGGATATTATCCATATTTTCATGCTTTGGAAAGCAAACAAGACATTGTCGTTAAAATGGAAGGTCATCGTAAGGTGATGATCGGTTCCAATAACTACCTTGGTCTCACGGGAGATAAGCGCGTCATCAAAGCCACAGTGAAAGCTGTTAAAAAGTATGGTTCTGGCGTTTCTGGTTCACGATTTTTAAATGGTACGCTCACCTTACACTTGGACTTAGAAAATGAACTAGCTTCGTTTATGGAAAAAGAAGCAGCCTTAACCTTCCCAAGTGGGTTTCAATCCACCTTGGCGATTATTTCTGCGATTGCAGGTCGCGACGATATTATTTTCTCTGATAAAGAAAACCATGCCTGTATTTATGACGGGATTCGTTTAAGTTATGCTTCATCGGTTCGTTATAACCATAACGACATGAAACACTTAGAAGAGCTTTTAAAAGAAGCAGATCCGAAAGCGGGAAAACTGATTGTTACGGACGGAATTTTTTCAATGTCAGGTGACATTGCTAAGTTACCAGAAATTGTTGCTCTAGCGAAACGGTATGGTGCCCGAGTGATGGTTGATGATGCTCATGCCTTTGGTGTCTTAGGTATCAAAGGCCGCGGTACTGCTGAACACTTTGGCTTGCATGAAGAAGTCGATATGATCATGTCCACCTTTTCAAAATCCCTAGCCTCTATCGGTGGATTTGTGGTTGGTAAAAAAGAAGTGGTTAACTATATTAAACATAAATCACGGCCGTTTATTTTCTCCGCAGCTTTAACGCCTGCCTCAACCGCGAGTGCGCTTGCTGCGTTAAGAATTCTTAAAGCAGAACCAAAAAGACCAAAAGCTTTATTAGACATTGCTGCGTATGCTCGCAAACGGTTGCTTGAAAAAAAATTACCTCTTGCCAATGATTCCATTGCCCCAATTATCCCCATCTATACCTATACCTTGATGAGAACCTTTGTGATTGCCAAAATGCTTTATCAACAAGGCGTCTATGTCAATCCAGTGATTCCACCTGCAACCCCGGAAGGTCAATGTTTGATTCGTACCAGTTACACCGCCACCCATACCAAGGCATTGATTGATGAAGCAGTTGAGATTATCGCTGATGTGATTGCCAAGGTTCCTCAAGATGAGAACGCCATCATGGCGATGCTCCATGACATTAAATAAAGACGCAGTTATTTTGATTACCGGTGCCTCTCAAGGAATTGGTTTTGAACTTGCGCAGCAATTCCAAAGTCTTGGATATCGCGTCGTCGGTGTCGCAAGAAACTTACCTAAAAGTAAAGTTAGTTTTGATGCGCAAATCATGGACGTCACCAAGATGGAAACGATTGAGAAAACCACGACCTATATTCAAAAAAAATATGGCCGATTGGATGTCCTGATCAACAATGCTGGTTATGGGATTGCCGGACCGATTGAAGAAACGCCATTAAGTGCGGTCAAGCAACTCTATGATGTGAATGTGTTTGGCATGCATCAAGTCACCCAAGCTTGCTTACCATTACTTAAAAAATCCTCTGGATTGATTTTGAATATTGGTTCAGTTGCCGGTGATTTCACGATTCCTTTTCAAACGTTTTATTCCATGACCAAATCGAGCGTAGCAACCTATAGCGAAGGCCTTCGCCTTGAATTAAAACCGTTGGGTGTTCGCGTGGTGAATGTTAAACCTGGTGACACCAAATCCAACTTTTCTAGTCAACGGCAAAAGTTTACAAAACCGAAGTCTCCTTATCAAGCAAGAACATCACGCTCACTCGCGGTCATGGAAAAAGATGAAAAAAATGGGTTACCGGCCTCGCTTGTGTTTAACGTATGCAATCGAATCCTTCATCAAAAGAATCCACCATCGCATGTGACCGTTGGTTTTTCCTATCGAGTCATGCAAGGATTAAAGAAAATACTTCCCAATCGCCTGGTGCTTTGGTTGATTTATCAAATCTACGGCAAGTAAACTTATTTTAGATAAGCCTGAATAATACTTTGAACCCCTTGTTCTCCATATTGATCGACAAGAGATGTTAAAGTCTTTTTCACTTGTTCAACCATGGGTAAAGGGTGAAGACTTGAAGCCAGAGCAATGGATAAATCCTTTAAAAAGTGTTTGAGATAAAATGTAGCCGACCAATCTTTTTCTAGCATTTTCGGGCCATAATGGGTGACACTATACGATTGCGCTGCCCCTGAGGATAAAATGGCTAGCACGTGTTTTAAATCTAGTTTTTTTTCAGTGGCGTAACTGAGGGCTTCTGCCAATCCAATCAATTGCCCAGCAATCGCAATTTGGTTTGCCATTTTTGCATGCTGACCCATGCCGGCTTTGCCCATGTAGAAAATATTTTTTCCTAATAAACTCAATAATGGTAGTGCGGTTTCATAAATAGGAGAATCTCCACCCACCATGATCGTTAAACTTTTTTCAATCGCACCTTTTTTTCCACCCGTGACTGGGGCATCGAGTAAATTGATATCTTTGGCTTTTGCTTGTTGGTAAAGTGTTGCGGCTAAATCTGGACTAGAGGTGGTGAAGTCGATGAATGTGGTTTTTGGCTTGCTCTCACGTAATAAAAGTGTATAAATCTCTTTCACATCTGCGGGGGTTCCTAACATGGTGAGGATCATGTCTTGGTGTTTGATGACATTCACGAGACTCGTCACGACATGGATCCGTGGATCGATGGATGTTGCTTTTTCAATTCGACGATTAAAGGCAGTAACTTGATGAAATGGCAAAAGATGTTTGACCATGTTTGATCCCATCACTCCTGTGCCAATCCATAAAATTTTCATCGATTCATTTTACCCTTTTTAAACGATAAAAACCAAGATATGCTAAAATAAAAAAGTTATGGTGATTGCCCTTAGTTTATTTCTAGCGACCTATATAGCATTACTTATTTTTTCTAATTTCAAAGCGTATATTGCCATTGCCATGGCCGGTGTATTTTTGCTTATTGGTTTCACTGAACTTAGTAACGTTTTCTCCTCAGCAATGAATTGGAATGTGTTTATGATCATCGCAGGAACCATGGTTGTGGTTTCCGAGTTTATTGAATCTGGGATGCCTGCTTTGTTAGCAGATTGGATGATGAGCAAAGTGTCATCAACCAAATGGGCCATCATCTTATTGGCAGCATTTGCAGGGATTGTTTCTGCATTTGTCGATAATGTTGCCACGGTGTTGATTGTTGCTCCAATCGCCTTGGACATTGCTAAGAAAACCAAGATGTCGCCTGTACCTTTGGTCATTGCTGTGTCTGTGTTTGCCAACATTCAAGGATTTGCCACGTTAGTGGGCGACACCACCTCGGTCATGCTTGCAGGACCACAATTCGGGGATATGAACTTTTTTGATTTTTTCTTTGTTAACGGGACCATTGGTCCTTTCTTTATTGTGCAAATCGGCACCATCGCAAGTTTGATGATGTTGTGGTTTATTTTAGGAAAACAACAAACCTCTATTGAATTTAAACATCAAACCAAGGTTGAAGATTATTCTCCAACTTTCTTTCTTGCAGGAATTTTGATTTTACTGATTATTGCCTCCTTTGTTCCTAATCTCCCCAATGAAATCAATGGATATATTACGTTAGGGATGGCTTTGATCTTTGTGATGTACCGCGTCCTCATTAAAAAGCAATCGAAAGCAATACTAAAAGCTTATCAAGCGATTGACTTTGAAACGCTTGGATTACTCTTTGGATTGTTTATTTTAATCATGGGTTTAGACAATCAGGGCGTGATTGCTGCTTTAGGTGATTGGCTTGAATCGATTGGTAATGGCGATCCAATCATGATTTACACGATCATTGTGTTCGCATCGGTTTTGTTTTCAGCATTTATCGATAACATCCCTTATGTTGCAACCTTATTACCGGTGATGATGCGGGTGGGGTTGAGTTTAAATCTAGGGATTCCTCCTTATCTATTGTTATTTGGTTTACTCGCAGGGGCGACGTTAGGTGGGAATTTAACGCCCATCGGCGCCTCCGCTAACATTGCCGGGATTGGTTTTTTAAAGAAGGTCGGCTTTAAGGTCACCTTTGTTGATTTCTTTAAGATTGGTTTTCCAATTACGCTCGCCGCTTTAACCACAGGCTATATTCTGATTCTTGTGTTGTTTGCCTAACCCGCAACTTAACAAACTATTCACGCAAGATAAGTAGTATCTTTTCCTATTTTTGAGTGAATACTCGTATAATGGTTTTTGTATTTGGAGGAAATCAAATGTTAGTACTCAAGGGTATCGTTAAGAACTATGTGGTTGCAAAACAACCTTTTCCCGCACTGCGAGGTGTGGATTTATCGTTTAGAAACAATGAGTTTGTTTCTATTTTAGGACCATCCGGATGTGGTAAAACCACGATGATGAATATCATTGGTGGTTTAGATCGTTATACGGCTGGTGACTTAATTGTCGATGGCAAGTCGACCAAGAACTTTACTGAATCTGAATGGGATAGTTATCGTAACGCGACGATTGGGTTTGTCTTTCAAACGTATAACCTTATCTCTCACTTATCTGTTTTAGATAACGTTGAAATGTCACTACGCTTGTCTGGGGTTGGTCAAAAAGAACGCCGTAAGCGGGCGATGGATGTCTTGATTGAAGTTGGATTAAAAGACCATGTCTTTAAACGTCCTAACCAATTGTCGGGTGGTCAGATGCAACGGGTTGCCATCGCTCGAGCCTTGGTGAATAACCCAAAAATTTTATTGGCGGATGAACCAACCGGCGCTTTAGATACCACCACCAGTGGTCAAATTCTTGATTTAATTAAAAAGATTTCCAAAGGCCGTCTTGTCATCATGGTGACGCATAACGCCGAACTTGCTTCGATTCATTCAGACCGCATTGTCAAACTTCTTGATGGCCGAGTGGTTGGTGATACACGTCCAGAAGTGATCGACACAGAAGCCAGTGGTAAGTTAATGACGAAACGTACCACGATGCCTTTTTCTACCGCTTTAAAAACCTCTGCAAATAATTTATTAACGAAAAAAGGTCGAACACTCATTACCTCCTTAGCGGGAAGTATTGGGATTATTGGGATTGCCTTGGTTTTGTCGATTTCCCAAGGAATGACCACGTATGTTGGCACGCTTCAAAGCGATACCTTGGCTGGATTCCCCATTACCATCACGCCTTCCATACGTCAATTCGGTCCTCCAGATATTGCCAATCCAAGTAATTTAGATTTTCCAAGTTCAACCGTGGTGACCGAATATAACTCACGTCCTGATGAACACATCAATAATATATCCACAACGTTTATTGATTATTTAGAAGACATGCCTTCCTCATACTTCAATGCGGTCACCTACTCGCGAGCCATGGCCATGCAACTAGTTTCTAAAACCTCAGGAGGAAGTTATAAGTTATTGTCCTCCACTGGCGGCGGCGCTTTCTCGTTTGCAAGAAGCTTTTATGAATTACCAAATAACATCGATTTTATCTCTAGTCAATATGATGTCTTGGCAGGACGACTACCTGATTTAACCAAGACCAATGAGTTGGTCATGATTGTTGATGTTCGTAACCGAATCGACGCAGGGTTCTTTAGTGACTATGGTTTAGACATTGGTGATGGTCTTGATTTTGATAATATCATTAGCGAAAATTCTGCCTTTGATGTGAAGTGGATTCCTAACGATGTGTTTTACACCCAAGGAACAGAAGGCGACAAAGTAAAGTTTTCTTTCAATCCATTTAGTGGTCAACAAATGTACGACAATGACCTTTCATTAGGTTTGAATATCGTTGGGGTGATTCGAGTGAAGCCTTCGGCAAGTGCTGAATTATTGACCGCAGGGATTGCCTACTCGCCAGCGTTAACCACGTATGCTTTTGATGATGCAACCGTTGGCTCAAAACAATCACAAATTGTCACCGAACAAATTAGAGTGTGGAATGATGATTCAAGAAATCCATACATCGTCACAGGAACCTTAAACGAATTCGCTAATCAAGCTGCTTATGAATTAACCCTTAAATCCTTGGGTGGATCGACGTTACCGGTTGGGGTTCAAATTTATCCAAGTACCTTTGATGACAAAGACCTTATCAAAGCTTACATTGATGATTTTAATTATCTTGAAGATGGCAACCTTAAACCACTGACGGATGTTATTATCTACACTGATTTAGCGGCAAACATAACCTCAACCATCACGGAACTTATCAACACCATTGCCATTGTCTTAACCGCGTTTGCTTCGATCTCTTTATTTGTCTCATCGATCATGATTGGCATCATCACCTATGTATCGGTGATTGAACGCACCAAGGAAATTGGGATCATGCGGTCGTTGGGTGCACGAAAGAAAGACATCGCTCGTATTTTCAATGCAGAAACCATCCTTATCGGATTTGTATCCGGGGTGTTAGGCATTGCGATCACGTTGCTGTTAAACATTCCAATTAACATCATTATCTTAAACTTAATTGAAGTTGCTGACTTCACTGAGTTATCACCGCTATATGCAATAGGCCTTGTCTTACTTTCCACATTCTTAACATTGCTCGCAGGATTAATTCCTTCTGGCATTGCCGCTAGAAAAGATCCAGTGATCGCCTTAAGAACTGAATAAGCCATTGGCTTGAAAATCCTTTATAATCAATTCGATGAAATTAACTTTATCGTTCTTATTTAAATTGTTTATCTTCTCTTTAAGCACCCTTGGTGTTTATTTGACCGTAAGAGATGCGGCCTATCCGATTGAAGCTCTCAGTTACTTCACCACCATCATCAATATTTTTACCGCATTTTTCTATGCGTTTTTCATCATTGAGCTTGTCCTAAGAAAAGGTCCTCGCCCTTTGTTACGATTTTTTAAACAATCGCTCATGGTGTACCTCATCATGACGATGCTTGTCTATTCATTCATCTTAATTCCCTACATCATCGAAGCACAGATCAATTATCAAATCTTTAGTGGTAAGGATTTGCTGATCCATTATGTCGTACCAATTAGCGTTCTTGTCGATTATGTTTGGTTTGAAGAAAAAGGAAAAATAAAATCGTTTTACGCCTTTGCCAATATATTGAACATCGTCTTCTATGTCACCTATTTATCTCTTTATATATCGTTAGGTGGAAGGTTTCATTCCGGCAATAACCTATCCATCTACCCTTATTTTTTCCTAAACATAGATCAATTAGGTCTTAATTCAGTGATCTTGGTTTGTTTAGGTATTCTGTTGGCGGTGATATTTGTAGGTTGGGTTATTTATATGATTGATCAACTCATCAGCATTCCTTTAAAGCTAAGTCAAGTCAAACGCAAATAACTTGCATTTGCATTTGACTTCATATAAACTCTTTTTTATAGGAGTTTATCGATGAAAAAAATATTGTTACTTTGTTCAACCTTAGTTGCCATCTCGTTAGCGTCTTGTGGGGGTGCAACCACGGAGGAGAAGTCTTTGATTGCAACGTTATTTCCTCAATATAGTCTCGCTGAGCAATTGGCAGGGGATTTGCTTGACGTTGAATTCTTATTACCGGTTGGTTCTGATCCCCATGACTTTGAACCTACCCCAAGTCAACGAGTAAACCTTAATAATGCTGATGTCGTTTTATTCACCAGTGAATCCTTTGAACAATGGATTCATTCCCTTGAAGACACTGCCACGGGAAAACTTGTTGATTTATCTCAAGTGGTCACATTGATTGAGGCGGTAGAACATGATCATGACCACTTGATGACTGGGCCAAAGTTTGCAGAGGACCATATTGAGGATGGTTTTGATCCTCATTATTGGTTAGACCCTTTGAATGGGTTGGCCATGCTTGAAGCAATTAGCGAAGAAATATTATTGTTGGTTCCAGAACACACCTTGTTGGTGGAAAGTCGGAAACTCCTTATTCAAGAAGCTTTAGAAGACACGATTGAGCTTTATCAAGCGTTGGTTCAAGAGGGTGAAGAACTCGATGTTGTCTTTGCCGGTCATAATGCCTTTGCTTATTTAACCAATTATGATGTCCATGTGCTCACTCCCTATTCAGGGTTTTCTACGGATGTGATTCCTACCGCACAATCGCTCATTGAGTTTTCTGATTTAATCACAGAACTCGGCACCAATGTCTTGTATGTTT
>JBILRP010000021.1:0-8168 GCA_044372565.1 Bacilli bacterium
CCTTATCCTAAGGTCTTTCAAGCCGGTCAATGGGCATTTGCCCCTGCAGGTTTACCAACCTGTGCCTTAACGGGTAAACTAGCGGCAGACAAAGTTCTTAAATTAACGAAAGGTTAAATGTATGAACATCACCATCAATCTTAGAAAGTTTCTTGCCGAGTTTTATGGAACATTTATTCTTGTCTTCATCGGCACGGGATCGATTGCCTTCAATCCCAATGCTGACTTAATCACCGTCGCGTTTGCTTTTGGTTTCGCCGTCATGTTGGCCATTTACACGATTGGTCATATCTCTGGAGCACATCTTAATCCTGCCGTTAGTTTAGCGATGGTTCTTGATCGCCGTTTAAGTTGGCGTGATTTCGGCATGTATCTTTTAGCTCAACTCCTTGGTGCCTTATTTGCTTCCTTAACCCTCTTGTTAGGGTCAGGTCTTGACCTCTTTCAAGGATTAGGACCAACTGTCTTTGCAACGAATACCCCAGTGATAACGATTATCATCATCGAAATGTTTTTAACCTTTGTGTTGGTCTACTTGGTCCTTGCTGCCTCTCAACGAAAGAGTCTACAACCATTTCTAGGACTCATCATTGGGTTTTCGCTTGTTGGGTTAATTCTAGTGGGTGGACCGCTCACCGGAGCCTCTCTGAATCCCGTACGTTCCATCACCCCTGCCTTACTTGAAGGTGGAGAAGCATTACAACAAGTCTGGGTTTATATCGTTGGGCCGATGCTAGGATCAGTGCTTGCAGTGATCTTTTATCGATTCCTTAAGTTCACTGACAAAGATACCACCCCGTCATAAGGGTTCATCATCCAATCATCCATGATTAAAAAAACGAGTCCTGTTGGGCTCGTTTTTTCTACATCCTTCGTTATTTCTTCTTTTTCTTGGTGTCTTCAGGCAGATGTTGTTTTAAGCTATCCATGAATAAATCATCGTCATTACGGAAGCGAGTGATACTTTCATTAACGGCAAAGAATTTCTGTTTGATGCCTTCTTCACTGGCGACAAAATTAGCAGCGCGATCACGTTTGATTCCTAAATCCATGGCAGTCGTGAAGGCATCGATGTTGGCTCCCAAAAACAGAAACTCCCAGCCAAATTTTTCTTGTTGTTCGGACACTAACCTTTTCAATTGATGACTATTGAATTGCTTGCTCGCGTTTTCTTGACCATCCGTGGTGATAACAAACATAGTCTTTTCTGGAGTGTTGTCGTTGCCTAATTGACGATGGACGTGTTTGATTTTTTCGATTCCTCGTCCGATCGCATCCACCAAGGCCGTTGAACCACGGACATAATACGTATCCTTGGTTAAGGGTTCTAAAGATGTAATCACACGTCGGTGATGAACGACTTCAAATTGATCATCAAACAAGACAAGACTAACCAGTGCTTCTCCTGGAGCTTGCTTTTGTTTCTCAATCAGGCTGTTAAAGCCTCCAACGGTATCAGCTTCTAATCCACGCATACTCCCACTTCGGTCTAAAATAAAGACCATTTCGACTAAACCTTTTTTCATATCGGTTCCTTCTTTCTAAAACAAGTTTAAAAGATTGACCACCCCAAAAGGTTTCTTGATAAGAGACATTTTTATTAGTGGCTTTAAAGCATGCTAGGAATGGTGATGATGATGTCGTGATGGTGAGTGGCAAAGAGGTCGATGTTGAGAAAACTTGAATTGGATTCAATCGTGCTTGAATAAGATTGATAAAGTTGTGATTTGGTTTGATAAAGGGTTTGGTAAGCTGCGATGGAAAAAGGTTCTTGCAAGTAAATCTGCCTGACTAACTCACTGTAAGTCTGACGATAATTGCCAATGATCGGATAAAGGGTTGCTTCATTTTGTTGGCCAGTTAAAATCGTGTACCAATAAAGTGGGTTTCTAATGGTTTGATCAAAAGAATTTCTTGTTGATAAGGGACTTTTCTTCGCCATTTTTTCGGTGATATCATCATCCCAAGTTAACCCCAAACTCCAATCCAAATCGTAAGGAATGAAGTGAGCTTTGTTGCTGATGCTATCAAAATAGATGTAGGTATTGTTCATGTTGTTGCGCATATCATCGGGATTACCGGTTAAGTAGCTCACCGCGACATACATTAAAAACTTATCGATATCCACAACCCGATTCAGTGCAGTTATTTTCTCTTCTGAGGTTGGTAAACGGTTCATGGTACCAAGGGTTTTTACAAGATTCATGAGTGCAGTATGTTGCGACGTCTTTCGGTTGGTTTTTAAATCATAAGTTGGGTGATAAAACTCTTCAGTGTTTTCAACCCCTACCTTCTCTGATAAAAATTCGTATTCATTGGTCTGTGAATTGAGTGTTGCCATTTGACTGAGTAAGAGTTCGTTAGGATAGAGGGCTTTGTATAAATCCCCATTGGCGTTGGCTCTTGGAAAGTGCCGGCCAATAAAAATATCATCAATCGCTTCATTGATCGTGTAAATGCCAATGTCATGGCCTTGGTTTTCGGTTTGTAGAGAAACCATCGATAAGGTTGAATGGGGAGTGACCACACCATGGTGCTTAAATAACTTCGAGGCAAAAATTTGGTTCACCATCGATTGATCGTTGGAACGATTCCATTTAAATTCTAACGTCTTCATGCCAAACAATCGCCGGTCTTTCCTAGCTTGATAGGCGGGGTCTAAGGCTTGCCAGGTCTTTTGAAGGTTTAAAGGCCCATAAAAGTCTTCATCATAAGTTTGATCAAAAGACATCCGAAAGTGGAAAGGGCTTTGTAGTCTTGCGTTCTCGTTAAGAAAAGGACCTCGAGAAAAAATATTCCCTTTTTGACGAAGCCCAACCTCTTCATACACAAAACTTTGGTTGTTGATGGTTAACTCAATCGTTGCTGGAAAGTAATAATCATTAAACTGCCCGTTTTTTTCTTGACCATACGTTTCAATGGCCATTAAATTTATTTGGCTAATTGAAATGGCGACATCAAGCTTGGTTTCCACCGCCCAAAAATTGACATAATCCAAGGGTTGGTTAGGTTGGGTTGTTTGCGTCGATTGATTCGGTAGAGAAAACTCAAAAGATATTCCTTCACAACTTGAGACGACGAATAAAGAAAAGAACGTTGCAATAAAGAGTTTTTTCATTGTTGAATTAAATTCATCAACTCAGATAACTCTTTGAGTTTTTCTTCGGGGTTTTTGTTATCAATCGCTTCTTTGACACAGTGATCCATGTGATCACGAAGAATAAGATTATTGGCTTTCTTTAACAACGCTTGGACCGCCAACACTTGCTTGGTAATATCCACACAATAACGATGATTTTCATACATACTCAAAACCGCTTTGAGTTGGCCCTCAGCTGTTTTTAATAAGAGGGTTACGTCTTGTTCTGTTGTTCGTTTTTTCATGAATGACCCTCCGTTAGGGGGTATATTTATCTTAACATAGTTGACGATAACGATGGCACCTTCATTGAACATTTTGGAATGCGAAAGCAAATCCTGCCAAGATTTCTAATCACCTTGGGATAACCCACGAAGTTAGCACCATGACCATGATCTTATCTGATGATTAACCCGAAAATATATCCAATGAAGGATGATGAAATCCGTTATAATTATGAATAGGATATACATAATGGATATCATCACCACCGTTTTAACCAGTGTTTCAGTTGTCGGTATTGTTATTCTTTTGGTTGTGGTTCTTAGACAACAAAACCAGACCAAACAAGCGCTAACCCTTCAAGATTTAAAGAACATGAATGAGCAAATTGATAAATCCATTAAACAAGCGAATCAGGCTGTCAATGATGTGTTAATGATGATGCAAAGACAAGTTGGCCAATCGCAAACGGACTCCTTACAAGGGCAAACGCAGTTAAGGTTAGAACTTACCAAGCAATTGGATAACCTCACCGTGACCAATGAAAATAAACTTGAGTTGATTCGGCAAACCACAACCTCGATGTTAGAAAAACTGCAAAAAGACAATGCAGAAAAACTTGAAAAGATGAGAGAAACCGTCGATGAAAAGTTAAACAAAACCTTAGAAGAACGCTTAACCCAAAAGTTCCAATTGATTAGTTCTCAATTTGAAACTGTCCAAAAAGGCTTTGGAGAAATGCAAGGTCTAGTTTCTGGGGTTGATGAATTAAAACGAGCGCTGAGCAATGTGAAAACTCGCGGGATCATGGGTGAAATTCAACTTGGAAGAATCTTAGAAGAAATCTTATCTCCGGATATGTATCTAAAAGAAGTCCCCACCAGACCTGGATCGACAGAACGCGTGGAATATGCGATTCGTTTACCAGGGGATGGAAATCATCCTTTATTCTTGCCGATTGATTCTAAATTTCCCTTAGAAGACTATTACACCGTGTTAACTGCCTATGACACCAACGACATGAAACAAGTCGACGCCGCCTTAAAGGTCCTTGAAACCAAAATTGAACGCTTTGCCGATGATATTGCCAGTAAGTATATCGAAGTCCCTTATACAACCAACTTCGCGGTGTTATTTTTACCCGTGGAAGGTTTGTTTGCCGAAGCGATACGTCGAGGGTTGGTGGAAAAACTACAAACCAAATACAACGTGGTGCTGGCAGGACCAACGACCATGGCCGCTTTACTCAACTCATTACAAATTGGGTTTAAAACCCTCGCCATTCAAAAGAAATCCCAAGAAGTTTGGCATGTCCTTGCCAATGCCAGAAGTGAATTTGATAAATTTGCCGACGTCTTAGCCAAAGCCCAAGAAAAGATTCAATCCGCAGGCAGTGAGCTTGATCGATTGATTGGAACGAGAACAAGAATGATTCAATCCAAGCTTAAAAATCTAGAAACCCTAGGTGAAAATCTTAAGATTGACGATCCAAAAGTCGATGCTGAAGAATAAATCTTTTTTCCGTTGAATTTGTTGATAAAATAAAAGCATGAAGGCAACAACCCAACGTTTATTCCATTATGTTTTAACCCATCAATTTGCAGCGATTGCCACTGCCCAAGTGGAAACCAATGATCGCATCGCGATGAATTTAATTTATTGGTTAGCCGATCATCATCTGGTCACCCATCCTTTGGTGAAAACCGAAGACATCAAGAGTTACCTTTCCAAAGAATGCAAAGCATTTTACGAACAACAACAATGGAAACACGACCCTGACTTGATTCTTTTCTTGTTGTTGGTGACCCTTGGTAGTAAACCGTATGACGCATCGAGTTTGTATCATTATCACCGCTACAAGGTGTATTTCTTAAACTCCTTCACTGACCTTCATCTTACCCAACCTAAGCTTTTGGAATTGATTGAGAAAATTAAAGATAATAAACAAGCGTATCCCTTCCTCGATTTACTCAAAGGCATTTGGTACTCGTTATTGAATGAATCGAGCAAAGCAAAAAACCATTTAAAAAACGTCATCGATCCGGAACGTAAGAAGATTGCTTTATATTTCCAAGCCCAGATTGATCTTAAATTAGGCCAATACGACGACTTAAAGCAGAAATTAATCACCCTCGAGGGTGTGGGTTTTCCTCTACCGATCCATGACTTTGTGGGTGAAGCAAAACAAGCGATTCACCAACATCATCACTTGGATTTTTTTGCCGACATCAAATCCATCTATGATGTCGATAAGATTCAACTCTATATTGAGAAAGTCTTTGATTTAACTTTGTGGCGAAAAGCCGATCAGAAAACCAAGACCATGGTGAAGACTGCTTTTTATTTATCCTCAAGAATGTCGAGGTTGCTTGATAACGACACCATCCAAGACTACTCGTCGTTTGCCTTACCGTTTGTCAAAGCCTATGAACATGAATGCTATAAGTTATTCTTTAAAGACTATATTCAATATTTAATTAAAGAAGGGATTGCCCCCAAGCTTTCCATCCCACCTCATTCTAAAAAAGGCCGTTATATTTCTCTACTCGACATGGATCAAGAACCTTATCAGTATCGGGCCACAGAACCAGAAAACTTCTCGATTGGTAGTATTCCTTTTATTCTAGACATTAGTCATAAACTTGCAAGCAAAGAAAGTAAGCAAGTCGATCCTTCAGGGTTGTCGATTGCCCCTTTATTTGAACGTTATTGGATAAAACGCACGTCGTTTTTACCCCTTAGTTCCCAAGGAAAAGGTAAACTGATTAACATCGCAGAACAAGCCTTTTTGATTTCAAAACTAAGAAATAAAATGACCCATGCAGAAACCTTAACCTTATCTGAATTTAAAGAGATTGTCGCCTTGATTTTAGAGAATCGTCAGCTTCAAGAATTGATGCTCATCAACATCTCATCGTGATTGGTATTATCTAATCGGGGATAGCTTTGATACAATTAAAGTATGGAATCAAGAAAAAAAATCGCCTTGCTGATTGACTATGACAATTTCAACCAAGAAAAATACTTTCCTATTTTGTTTGAAGCCTTAAACGACATTGGGGATGTCATCATCAAATATGCTTACTACTCGAACTTTAATGACAGCACGATCAAAACTAAGTTTATGAGATTTGGGATTGAACCCCGAGCACAAATTGCTTATTCCTCAGGAAAGAATGCGGTCGACATTGGCATCACCATCGAAGCAATGGAATTGTTAAACCACGATTATATCGATTGTGTTTGTCTTGCAACCAACGATTCCGACTTTACCCCTTTAATCAAGACCATTCAAAAACATAATCGTTATGTCGTCGGTACTGGGGATAACAAAGCTTCAGAAAACTTTAAAGATGCATGCAACACCTTTATCTCTGTTGAAAAAATTGCCTCCAGTCAAAATGTGAATACCAAGAGTCCAATTCTTAATGACCTGATTGCGATTGTGGATAAGATCATCGATGACTTGATCGATGGCGATGAATATGCTGACTTTGCTTCCGTGATCCAAGCCTTACGGGTGCAGATGAAAGATTTTAACCCCAAGAACTATGGGGCGAGTAAACAAAAACCCATTTCCTTTTTCCAAAATGAATTGAAAAATGACTACGAAATGACCAAAGTTGGCAACACGCACATGATTCGGCTTAAGAAGCGTTCCAAGTAAAATACTGATAAAAGAATAATTGTTGATACGGAGAAAATACATCAATCACTTCGATGATGTTTTCCCCATCGTCGATGGTGATGATCGTGGGGACATCGGTGTAACTAGAAACCCCATCGGTGCCAAAGAGTCTGAGATACGTATCGTTGACCCACCGGGCGAACGTATCGAGTAAGTCATAATTTGCCCAGTACGTTCCTTGAAATTGGTAATCCGCGCGAATCGATGGATTCAACCGTTGATAGGCTCGACCATACGCGGTGGGGTCACCCATGTATCTTGTTAAATTCAGCAAAGCATAGAAAGTGTTGAAATAACCTGAGTATTGTAAGTAAGGATCATCGCTGAGTAAACAAACGTATAAGGCGACGAGGTTGGCATCATCTTCACGCATCACCCCTTTGGCGTGAACGAGTTCATGAATCATCGTGTAAGGAATCAAGGCATCGGGAATCAAGATGTTGATGGTTGCTTCGGTGCTTGGGGCAAAGTGAACCCCGGTGATATGAAATTCTCGATACAAAAACGACGTCAATAAAGGTTTTACGGTCGTTGTATAGGTGGTGAAATAGGTTGAATCAAGATTGGCATTGAGGAAAGCCTCACCGATAACCTCATTAAGTTCATCCAAGGAATAAGGGTTGATCACCGAGCCTGTGTCTTCATCAAAGGATAATTGGGTTGACACTTCATTGAATCGATCCGCGAAGTAATCGACAATGGAGACATATTCGGTGTATACGACAACACCTTCAAATTGAGGAATGACCACTGGTTGACGACGGTACGCCATCCCTGCGGTCGCGACATAAAGATTGGTCATGACCAAAAGCGTTATCAATGCGGATTGCAATGAATTTAAAAACGGACCAGGTTGTTTTTTAATTGCAAAACGGATGGATTTTGTTAAATGAACCGCAACCAAGACTCCCCATGTGACGACGATGATTTCCATCAATGAAAAAGGGATTAAAGAAAACAACCAAGCAAAGGTTAGATGATACATTCGAGCGATGGTGATGCTCCACCATTCCGACACACCTTCAAATTGCATTAAGATAATCAGCATGAAAAGTAGACTTACCAATAAGATAAGTGTCAAGGTGAGGCGCGAGAGACGAACATGTTTCATACATCTAT
>JBILRP010000022.1:0-7930 GCA_044372565.1 Bacilli bacterium
ATGGTGATGCTCCACCATTCCGACACACCTTCAAATTGCATTAAGATAATCAGCATGAAAAGTAGACTTACCAATAAGATAAGTGTCAAGGTGAGGCGCGAGAGACGAACATGTTTCATACATCTATCTTAAAACATTTAAAGTTTAAAATGATAAAATACCTTGAAAGAGAACCCCATGAAAAAACATTTATTGATCCCTATTGGTTTAATTACCTTATTGCTTGCCTCGTGTGAGATTGTTTTACCAAGCATTCCTTTTTCTTCCACTGATGGTGGTACAACGATTTCCACAGAGATAACCACGTCGACTGAAACCACCACCTCAACTGAAATAACCACAAGCACCACAACCACATCCAGTGGCGTGACCTCTTCACCCAGCACCACCTCTGCTTCCTCAAGTAGTTCAACATCCGTTGCCCCATCAAGTTCTGAGGTGGCTCCAGTTGGCTACACCAAAAATATTTCTCCAACGATCAATTTTAATCAATATCGAAACGCCAGTGACAATTTCGGTCTGCCTACCACTGGGGATGTCAAACTATTGGTGATTCCTGTGACCTTCACGGATTATCGATGTGGTTCAGTGTGTGTCAGTAGAAGAGAACAAATTCGAAAGTCCTTTTTCGGACTAGCATCAGAAACATCATGGCATTCTGTCAAATCGTATTATGAAGCCTCTAGCTATGGCGCGTTGACACTGACTGGGGTAGTGACCGATTGGTTTAATTCTTCTTGGTCATCAAGTCAGTTTGCTGACCTCACCACCAATCAAGGCAATTATGCTGATGCGTTTGATCCAACCTGGGCGATGCTTGATGCTGCCGTCAGTTGGTATAAAACATCTTCAGGTAGTAATTTGACGGAATACGACACCGATCAAGATGGGTTTATTGATTCCGTTTATTTGGTGTATAACAATCCAAATTCTAGCAATGCGGTTTATTCTGGCGCGGGCGATAACGTCTTTTGGGCTTACACCTATTGGCACTACAACAACTATGGCAACCAAAACGTCAATAGTCCTGTGGGCATGACCTTGGTATGGTCAAGTTATGATTTTATGCACGAAGGATACGGAGTCAACGGCATTGATGCCCACACCTATATCCATGAACTAGGTCACGCGTTTGGTTTAGACGATTACTACACGTATACCGATGGGGATTGGGGTGCAATCGGTGGGGTGGATATGATGGATTTCAACATTGTCGATCACAACGCCTTCTCGAAATATTTACTTGGTTGGGCGAATCCATTTGTGTTGAACAGCAATCAAACCACGACCACGGTCACGTTAAATCCGTTTGAATCTTCTGGTGAATTTTTCTTGTTAGGGAACAATTGGAACGGATCAGCGTTTGATAATTATTTAATCTTTGAGTTTTATACACCGACCGGGATCAATTTAAAGGATTCGCAAGCGGCCTATCCAGGCAATGGACTTCGAGGCTTTACGGTTCCAGGAGTGAAAATTTATCATGTCGATGCACGTTTGGGTAGATTCTCCAATAGTACTGGTGAATTCTTAGGGTATACCAATACCCTCAACACCAGCGGGAGCTACCCTTACATCGCCCATAGCAATTCACTTCAATATACCCAAAATGAAAACTATAAACTTATTCACTTGATTGAAGAAGGTGGTGTCAATACCTTTATCGATGGTGATACGGCCACCAATGCAACGTTATTTAGACAAGGCGATACGTTTAATCCAACCACCACCCATGCTAGCTTTTTTTACCATCAAGTTGGTCGATTCAATGATCAAAGCTTAATTGGTTACTCTGTTTCCGTGGCGACATTAACCGCCAATGCGGTGACGTTAACCGTGACAAAACTTTAATAATTAAAGACAAAAGTTGCCATTTTCTTCATGTTATACTTGAGATAATCTCATGCAAGCAAGTGTTGATTTATCGACGATAGACTATGTCATCGCCCCACAAAGTTATCATCCGTGGTACTTAAAGCAAAAAAAGGGGCGTTGGCATTTTCGATTTCAACTGATTACCCAGGAACAATTCCTTGGCGATGTCACCTTTACGTTTGATTTAGAACGAGCTTTGAGCACGATTGTTTCCAAGATGAATCTTGCACCAGGTGTGGCCTTGGTATTATTAAAAACGTTAAGGTTTCTCGATGTCAGTTTGTTTGGTGGTCTTCCTCAAGGTGCCCAACTCAACGAAGTCTACCAGCATTTACTGAACGCTAACCTGATTCAACGTAACCCACTGGCAACTGCAAAATATACTAAAAAGCGTTGTCTGGTTGATGGGTATCACCTTGAAGATCCTCAGATGAATGCATGGTTTAAACAATTATCTATGGATGTTCACTTTAAACCGATTGGTAAACCTAATACAGATACCCACGTTCACATCTTCGAAAGTGTGGAAGATGAAGTCAGTTATTTTTTTAATCAAGTCAGCGCGTTGATATCGCAAGGTGTATCCCTTCAACGTGTGTTACTGATTGAACCCGACGCGAAGTATCGATATGAACTGGAACGGCAAAGTCATTATTACCAAATCCCTATTCAATTTGCCTCCTCAACGAAACTTTATTCATTGCCATTAACCCAAGAACTTTTACGATTGATGAGATTAAAGATGTCTTGGTCAGCGATCTGGGAAACCTTATCGGCGATGGATCTTGAACAGACTACTTTACTAAAAAAGACACTGGCACCCTTTCAACTTGAGAAGCTTTCGTTTGAAAAGCAACTCGCTTGCGTCGAGCACGTGAGCCAACAAACCAATCTCCATGAACCTCGATATCGCCAAGCCATTCAAGTGGTGAGTGAGGTGATGGCGAGTGACGATATGCATGTCTTCATCCTCGGGTTTTTACAAGGATCCTTTCCTGCCACTTACCGTGATAAACGATTCTTTGATGATGAAAGTCTTCAACATCTCAGATTGATGAGTTCCAAACAACAGCAAGAGATGCGAACCCATCGGTTGTTACAAATCTTTGGTGGAACCAACCATCTTTATGTCAGTTATCCTTTATTAATCCATGGCAAACCTTCGATTGCCTCTCCACTGATTCAACAACTTGGTTTAACCAGTAAGGTCATTTCTTTCCTCAACAACCAAACCGATTACAGTGGCAAACTCGGGATGATTCGAAAAGGAAAATACACGTATCAGTTCAAACAATTTCATGACCGTCATCCGTATTTAAGCGCCTACCAACGACAGTTTCCAACTGAAATCCCTTCGTTTAACAATCAATTCACCCCCATTGAAACCAATCCCAACCAAGTTTTAAAATTGTCTTATTCTGCATTGAAAGATTATTACCAATGTTCGTTCAAATATTTTGTAGGTAGAATCTTAAAAGTCAAACCGATGGACCAAGATGAGTTTTATATGCATCTAGGAACGTTTGCGCACGAAGTCTTTGAAACCCTTGGTGACGACCTTCACCTTTTTGATCAAGTCTTTGAACACGCGCTCACCAATCAACACAATCTTTCTGCAAAAGAAATGATGTTGTTTGCCCATTTAAAACCACAACTTTATCGTGTCTGTGAATTCAATGCTTTGCACCGAAACCATATGGCGTATCAACGAACTGATGTTGAAAAAGAAATGATGTATCGTCATGACGACATCACCACCTTACAAGGTTTTATCGATAAAATCATGGTGGTGAAACAACCAGATGGCCATGAGTATGTCGCGGTGATTGACTATAAATCTGGTGCGGAAAGCTTTGATGAACAATTGATTCCTTATGGTTGGTCATTACAACTTCCGATCTATGCATTGATGTTAAAGCATCATGCAGATTATCAAGATCAATCTATCTTAGGACTATTTATTCAACACATCATTGAAACAAGTTTATCTGCAAAATTAATTGATATCGATAGCAAATCCTTTCCGAAATCTTATCAATTGGATGGGGTTGTCCTCTCAGACGTTGAAGGGATTTCTTTACTCGATGACACGATTCGTTCAGGCAAATCTGTCTTTTTAGAAGGTGTGAGTCTTGTGAAAAAAGGTGGGTTTCGTTCATCTAGTCACGTGAAAACACAATCGCAATTGGATGACTATGTCCAAGTGGCAAAAGAAAAAATCACCGAAGCATCCGATGGGATCAGACAAGGTCGTTTTGCAATCAATCCTAAAAAAATAAAAGGAAAATCTTCTTGTGATTATTGTCCATTTTTAGACACATGTTTCCGACAACCCCATGATGTTGCGATCATCACCATGCCGAAAAAAGAAGAGGTCACCGATGCCGACACTGACTAAAGCCCAACAACTTGCGCGTGATCACTTAGACGGTGATGTCTTGATTGCCGCCGGTGCAGGCAGTGGTAAAACCAAAGTCCTCACCGAACGGGTCATCAAACTTTTACTCGTGGATCATGTTCCGCTTTCTCAATTTCTTTTGTTAACCTTTACCAATGCTGCTGCCGCAGAAATGAAATCAAGAATCCGCAAAGAACTCATTGCAGCGAATCAACTTGACCTTGCGTCGCAAATCGATGATGCGTTTATCATGACCTTTGATGCCTATGCCCTTTATCTTGTCCAGAAGCATGCCTACGCCCTTGAGCTCAGTGCTAACGTTGGTATCTACGAAGAAACTTTATATTTGATTGAAAAGAAATTAATCCTCAATACGATCTTTGATGAATATTATGTGTCTAAAGATCCAGCATTTGTATCGTTGATTCGTCGGTATGTGATTAACCAAGATGAAGCGTTCAAAGCGTTTCTGCTTCGCGTTGATAACAAGGCAGATTTACTCGTGGATAAGTTAGCCCACTATCGACAATATGTATCGATTTATTTCCAATCCGCTTGGAAACAAGAACAACAAGAAGCACTTTTCAAGTTGTATAAAAAAGAGATTCAGCTCATTGGCAATCTTGCAGTCAATTTTGAAAGTCCTGAACAAACTAATTTTTTCTACGAACTCACCCAACAACTCATCGCCTTACCCACCCTTGATGATTTGTTGCTTGGGTTAAAGGCGATTGAGTTTCCTCGGTTAAAACCAAAATCCATTTCTGAAGGAGACAAAGCATTAAGAACCCGTTTAAAGGAAGATTTGTCGTTGTTAAAAGTTGATGCGGACATGGTGCCGATTGCCAAACAGCTTGCCTACTATGATGACACGGCCAGTGCGATTCAAGTGATGCTCAATCTCTTGCTTGAATTAAACATGCGCTTGGAATTAAAAAAGAAACAATACCAACAGTTCCCATTTGCTGACATCGGTAAGATGGCGATGTCGTTATTGAATGATCAAGATATTTTAAGAAAAACTCGTCAGCAATTCCGTTACATCATGGTGGATGAGTATCAAGACACGAACAATCTTCAAGAAGCTTTTTTACAAAAGATTGCCTCCCGTAATTTGTTTATGGTCGGGGATGTCAAACAATCCATCTATCGTTTTCGCAACGCCAACAGCGATATCTTCAATGCAAAATTTGACCACTTCAAAGATTATGCCTTGGCGAGTGATAAACATGAAACCAAGATTATCCTTCAAGACAATTTCCGGTCTCGTCCTGAAGTGTTAGAAGATATTAATCACTTATTTACCCATGTGATGTCCGTGCCCATCGGGGGGACACACTATAACCACGAGCAACGGCTTAACTTTGGGCAACAGCTCTATGTGAAGTTGAAAGATGACTTATTGGATTATCACATCCAAACGATTCGTTATGAAAAGTCTGATAAGAATCCTGAATTGAATGAGCCAATGTTAATCGCCAAAGACATCATTGAAAAAATTCAAAAGGGTGTCGAGGTTGTGGATTTAGAAACCAAGAGCAAGAGAAGAGCAACCTTTAAAGACTTTACGATTCTCATCGATAGAAAATCAAACTTCACGAGTTATCTTGAAGTGTTTAATCAACACGGCATTCCATTAGAAGTGTTTGCAGAACGTGATTTATCAGATTCTGATTTTTTTAGAGTGATGAAAAATCTCATCACGATCATGGTCGTTCACCAAGGTGCAAAGATTCCTCAAGCTTACTTACAAGCTTATGTTTCTGTGTTAAGAAGTTTCTTATTCCAAGAAAAAGATCAAGATATTTATCGTTTTGCATTGGGTAAACGCGGGATTGATTCCTTTGCTCTCAATGAATTATTACTCCAGTTTGTTTCCTTGGCAAAACGCCAACCCTTATCGATGTGGATGAGACAGCTTGTTTTAGCATTGAATCTAGAAGAAAGATTATTAACCCTTCCGGATTTACCATCCAATCTTGCTCGCCTTGAAGGGTGGATGAAGATGGTTGATCAATTATCGGGATTGGGTTATGACCTTGTTCGCTTTGAATCGTTCTTAAAACAAACAACCTCGATGGAAGTAGATTTAAACATCACTGCCTCAAAACAAACCGACAATGCGGTTCAACTCATGACCATCCATAAATCAAAAGGTTTGGAATTCCCTTTTGTTTATTACCCTGGGCTAACCAAAGGTTTTAACATGGTGGAAACCAAAGGGATGTATCAATATTCTAATCGCTATGGGATTCAACTACCCTATCCAGAAGCAGTGTACGCAAAACCGATCTTTGCCGATCTAATCTTAAATGAAGAAAAAGAAGCGATTCTTTCTGAACAAGTTAGGCTTTGGTATGTCGCCCTCACTCGCGCGAAAGAAAAAATTATTCTTGTGATGGAATCAAGTCAACCCAAACCGATGGTGGATTTAGAAAGAATGCGCTCATTTGCCGATTTAATGCAATGGTATGATCAGCAATCTGGAAACGTTCAACCCGATAACCAATGGGTTACCTTACCAGAACAGATGCCATCCTTACCACAAAAAGGAAACCTTGATCAACACGAGACGATCACGTTTAAGCATTTACCACAATCGTTTGAGGTGATGACCACAAGACGAGCGAGTAAATTAAACGAGGAAGATAACAACGAAGCGATGCTTGCCTATGGGACTTATTTGCATGAATGTTTATTCTTGCTTGATTTCACAACTTTGGATACGTCTTTTATTCCTGTGGAAAAAGATCGTCAGCTCATTCAACGCCTCACCGTTCACCCATGGATGAAAGAACTTTCTAACAAAGTGAAGGCAAATCAAGTCACCTTATTAAGAGAATATGCGTATCTTGATGAACGTACAGGTCGAACTGGCATCATTGATTTGGTCATCATGGAAGGTCAAAAGATTACGATTCTTGATTATAAGACCTCTAATATAGAAGACGAGGCTTATGCCTTACAACTTCAAACGTACGCAGATTACTTTGTCCAACAAGGATTTTCAATTGAGGGGTTGTATTTACTATCATTGACGCAAGCGCTTATCAAAAAAATAAACTAACTATAATTATTAGTTAATATTAATTCGCCACCTTTTTAATGATTTATTTAAATTTTTGATTTTTTTTAGGAAAATAGAAATGATGCGAAAATTTCAATATCTCGGGGGATTTATTCTCCTGCTTTCTATTATCTCAACGAATTATTTTTTACCCGTCCAAGCTTCATCGATTGGATCATCCTCTTTACCAACTTCTAGTGGAAGCGAAACTTCAAGCACCGAATCTTCACAAACCCCTTCTTCTAGTGAAGATAATACGGTTGTTTTAGCAGTCAATGAATCGTTAGGTTTTCAATCTTCGACAAACTTTTCTAACAATTATCGATCGGTTGGCAGTACTTTTTTTAACAACTCAAACAAGTATGTTTATTTATCCAATGGTGCTGGATACTCCGCTGGTAGTTTTTTCACAAAGAACAAAATCTTTTTATCCAATTCTGAGAGTTCAGGGTTTTCAACCTTTTTTGAAATGTCCTTATTTGGTGCATCTGGATACGCCGACGGATTCACCTTTATTGTTTCAAGAAACATCAACGTTTTAGGCAACGCTGGTGGTGCGATTGGATACGGTGGAATCACGAATTCCATCG
>JBILRP010000007.1:0-51783 GCA_044372565.1 Bacilli bacterium
TAGCGTACATCCTTTTTGGAAACAAACCGTAACGGTTGCTCCATCAAATGAATCGTTAAGTAAGGGTCAAGCATCCCATGATGGTTGCTGACAATCAAATACGGTTCTTTTGTTTTTAAATATTCAGGATGGTCAATATACATATCAATATGGAGTAAGGGTAAAACAAGATTGACTGCACTCCTGATCATTCGATATCGATAGGCGGACGATGTCCAACGCTTAAAAGCAATCGCGGGAAAAATGAAAAAAACATAAGCGACAATAAGTCTAGGAAATAAACGAATGATTTTCCACATATGCTTTAGTTTATCAAAACCAACACGATTTAAGGAAAAGAAGTGAGCACGTGATAAACCAGTTGAAATGTGCGAAAATAAGTTAGGTAAAAATAATGAGAAGAACACGTTTCGGTCGTTCACGATATGGTTCCGGTATACGTCGCTCAACCTTTGGGCGTACGAGGGGATTTTATTCCTCAGGGCGCTCCGTGCCTTTAAGAGGTCCTGTCGCGATTGTTTTCTCAGTGGGGATCTCCTTATTTGTGCTTTCGTTTATCTTTAACTTTGTCTATATCTTTGTCTCTGATGACTTTAACCCTCTTATCTTTCTCATCCCGGTGGTCATCATGATGGTCATGATGATTACGTTAATGATTGTTTCTTTCGCTGAGTCCTTCAAGACGATCAAATCTCAGGGAATCAATCCTAACCTTAACGTTGATGCGAATCAGTCTGCTGGTTTCTTTCAACGTAATGTCAACATTCTACAATTAGCGCAACAAGCAGGATTGAAAGTGACCTTCTTACCGAATCAAGATCCAAGCACAGCTCAAGGTTTGATTCAAAATGATAAAGTAACAATTCTTGTAAAAAATCTCTCCAGTTCTGAAAGATACGAAAACGCCATGGTTCAAAACTTATCTAAGGGTCTAGTCACCTATCAGGCACAAGAAGCGTGGCTGATTCAACAACCACCTACCTTTGTGGAAAATGATTTAAATTTTGCCCGTTTTTATAACGTTAAACTACTCACCCAAGAACAAGCGTTAGCGAGTCTACAAACCTTAATCCCAACCACAAATAAAGGTCAATAACCATGAAGTTCTTGAAGGCATATTTTGGCGAATTGATTTTGCTTGCCGCAAGCATAATTTGGGGCACGGCTTTTATTTTCCAATCGGTTGCTAATGATGTCATGCAACCATATACGTTTGTCACCACCCGTAGTTTGATTGCTACCGTTGTCATGGGCTTATTTATTCTTATCCGCAGCAAAGTGAATCCAACCAAACACCTATCAAAATTAGGCAAACCTCAAGGTTATACCTTAGCAGTCCTTGCAGGATTGGCGCTATCCATCGCGATGATTTTGCAACAAGTTGGTTTGCTAGGCACCACCAGTGGTAAGGCAGGATTTCTCACCGCGTTGTATATTTTGTTTGTTCCTTTACTTGGTTTCATTGTCCATAAGAAACCGACCGTTATTGTCTGGATCGGATTACTCGGTGCAATTCTAGGGTTTTACTTTTTATCATTTAGCGGAGAAACCGGTTTCAGCATTAATCTTTATGACATGTTGATTCTTGGTTGTGCCTTTGCCTATGCCTTTCAAATCTTTTTTATTGACCAGATTCAAAACCGGTTAGATTCATTGATGTTTTCGTTTGTACAGTTTGCGGTGGCAACCGTCATCACCTCCATTCCCATGCTAGTGGTGGAAGGCATTGATCTATCCTTCTTGCAGTCAACAACGGCCATCTATGCCCTCTTGTATGTAGGGATCGTCTCGAGTTGCATCGCGTACACCTTCCAAATCATCGGTCAAAAGCGGGTCAAGTCCGCGCCGGTGGCAACCTTAATCATGAGTTTAGAAGCGGTGTTTGCCCTGATCGCTGGGATGATTTTCTTACAAGAAACCATCACCCCTTCTCAAAGTGTTGGGATGGCTTTGATTCTTGTCTCAATTGTCTTTGTCACCATCCCTTGGAAAAAAATTCAAGGGTCGCTACAAAAATAACCCTTTAAAACCAATTTCTATCTTGTTAAACTATTTACATATGGATTTAAAAATACACATTGTGACGCTTTTTGTTTCTCGCTATGACGATGCGATTAACTATTTCACCAAGGTATTAGGATTTACCTTGATTGAAGATATCTTAATGACCACCACACGCCGCTGGGTGAAAATTGCTCCTGATATTCAATCCCCCGTGCAAATCCTTTTACACGAACCTTTAATCGAAGAAGAAAAGAAACTGATCGGCAAACAAAATGGTTCTCGCCCATTGATCGTTTTATCTACCCAGGATCTAAAGAGTGTGGTTCGTGTCTTAACCAAGAATGGGGTTATGTTTACCAAACCCATCACCAAAGAAATTTATGGTGAACGGGCTCAGTTTAAAGACCTCTATGGCAATTTAATGGAAATCGTTCAATACGATGTCTTTTCCTAACAAACCCAATTAAACTCATGAAAAGCTTAAAGGAACTTTATCGCATCGGTCATGGACCTAGCAGTTCCCATGCCGTCGCTCCTGGCAATGCTTCTTTATTCTTAAAGCAACATTATTCCAACGCAACCAAGGTTGTTGTCACCCTGTATGAATCATTTGCGTTCACTGGCAAAGGCCATTTAACCGATCAAGTCATCATCCAAGCATTTTCTCCTATTCCCTGTGAAGTCATCTTTGATCGAAAAACCAAGACGGACCATCCTAATACTTTTGATGTCGCCTTGACTCTTCCTCATGAAGTCATCCAACGCCGAGTTGTTTCTTTAGGAGGCGGGGCTTACAAGATCAATGATCCTTTATGGAAAGAACCTAAAGTGATTTATCCTCATCACCGACTCACAGCCATCGTTGAGTATTGCCAACAAGAAGGACTCAGCATTCCTCAATACGTTGAAAAGTATGAAGGAGCTTCAATTTGGCCTTTCTTAAAAACCATTTGGGATCAAATGCAAAAAACCATCCTTGAAGGCATTGCCACGGAAGGATTGTTACCGGGTACTTTGAAAGTCGCCAGGAAAGCAAAATTACTTTATGAAGCGGTGTTAAAGAATACGACCCCTGAGGTGTATCAAAATAGAATGATCAGTGCCTATGCCTTTGCCGTTAATGAAGTCAATGCCGCGGGTGGGGTGGTGGTCACCGCTCCCACGTGCGGGGCAAGTGGGACGATGCCAGCGTTATTAAAATATGTTGTTGACCGTGACCGTATTCCTGAACAAAAAGTTTTAGAAGCGCTTGCCGTTGGCGGCCTGATTGGTAACCTTATCAAGCACAATGCTTCGATATCTGGGGCGGAAGCAGGGTGCCAAGCCGAAGTTGGTAGTGCGTGCTCGATGGCCGCGGCGACCTATGCTTATTTACTCAACATGAATCTCAGTCAAATTGAATACGCAGCAGAAGTAGGGATGGAACACCATTTAGGACTCACTTGTGATCCGATTCAAGGTTATGTACAAATCCCATGCATTGAGCGCAATGCCATGGCTGCCCTAAGAGCAATTGATGCCGCACAATTAGCCTTCATCATTGCCGATAGTCGCAAGATTTCTTTTGACCTGATTGTGGACACGATGTACCAAACAGGCAAAGACATGGATCAAAAATATCGCGAAACCTCTAAAGGCGGTTTAGCAAAAAAATATCGGGTCTCCTAGTTGTGTATTCATCCACTATTTTGTAAAATATCTTCATGTTAACTTACGCATTAAAAAAACAAACGACTCCTAAATTCTTAGCGTTAAATGCATTTTATTTCTTTTTCTTTCTCGGGATTTATACCTTGGTGGATTCTTTTAACATGAGTTATTCACAAATGGCACTAACTTACGGACCTTTTTTACCAATCCTCAATATTGGTTTAAACCTCATCATGGCAGTCCTATCGATGGGGATGATGGGATTAACCACTGCCCAATTTGATTTTTCTGGTAAGGAATCCAAAGGATCAAACCTTTCCTTTGCCTCGGTCTTGTTTGGCATTTTAACGTATGGGTGCACCCCATGTGTGATTTCGTTCTTTGCAGCGATCGGTATTTCTTTTTCTGTCGCGGTCTTACCGTTTGCAGGTTTACCTTATAAATTCATTTCGTTAGCATTCATCATCATTGGCTTTGTTTGGATTTTATGGAGTGTCCACCGGACGACGTGCAAACTTCCTCCAACTCAAGTCAAAAAATAACCACGAATAAATCCATAAAGTTTGACCGTGAGAATGATTAAAAGTGTTCCTAAAATGAGGAAGTGATTTTCAATTAATAACAAGATAATCGGATAGATGGCCGTGTGAACACCGATGAATACATAGGCATAGATCGGTTTCAACGCCTGCCAGGCACGATGGGTGCTTTCGAGTTGATTGCTAATCATGCCACTCACTAAATCCATTGTGAACAAGGCCGTGAGCCATGTCAGGCTTGTAGGATTTGGATGTAACCAGAAGAGGAAGATGCCAGCAAGTAAACCTGGAATCAAAATAGCAAGAATCCGAGGGAAGGTTAGTTTTCCAAATAGGAGTTTCAACATACCCTCATTATAGAACATCATGTTTGTTTATTCATGATGGCCTGATAAGTTTTTCGAATATCTTGTTGGTTTAAATGTAAATATTTCTGGGTTGTCTTTAAATTACTATGGCCCAGTAACATCCGTAATGTTTCTAAGTCGCCACCCTTACGGAGAAAGGATGTGGCAAAGGTATGACGCCATTTATGTGGGGTGATGTTGTCTTGGATGCCATAACGTTTCTTCAATTGATAAAACAAAGATTCAATTGACGCTGTCGTCATTCGTTTGAACGTGGTGAGATTGTAGAAAACATATGGGACATGAGGATGAAGTGCCAACAACGCTTGAAGATCGTGTTCAGTTTCTTCGCGAAAGCATACGATACGATGCGCGTGAGTTTTTGTCATTTCCACAAGCATGGTCTGCGTTGAAAAATCGATATGCTTTTTCTCCAAATGAATCAACTCATTCATCCGTAAACCCGTTTCTAACAAAATCTTTACAATTAAGAAATTTCGAAGATGGACTGGTCTTTTCAAATCAACTTTCATCGCTGAAAGGAGGCGATCGATGGTGGTGAATGGAATCAAGGGAATTAAGGTTTTACTCTCTGATAATCTCATGAACTGAATGGCATAACTTCCGCCATGTTTAAGGGTGGTCTTTAAGGCAGATAATGCTTTATTAATCGTAATATTTTTCATCGTGGGATGATGTGTTTTCAAACTAACAATAAACTCTAGAATGATATCTTCATTAATGGATGCAATACTAAGGTTCCCTAAGTACTTTCTCATCAATCCAAAATAAAATTGGTAATACTGAACGGTTGCTGGTCGTTTTGTAATCACTAACTTTCTTTGAAATTTTTCAATGACCTCATGGATGTTCATGGTTATTAATAGTGTTAATATTGATTTGATGAAATTAAATAAAATATTTTTAGTTCCTTTAGGGTTAAGCATCCTTAGTTTTTTCCTTTTCACGATTTCCCCATCTACGATCGATGACAATGGAATGTTGAATGAGCCTTTCTACCTAATTCTCGTTGGTTACACGCTTTTCTTTTTAGCGATCATTTTACTTGCCTTCACTTTTTTTAAACAAGATTAGTATTTTTCTTTTCTTTTGTTAAAATAATAAAAAAGGGAGAATTGCGCATGCATCACCGCACCTTCATTCTTATTAAACCAGACGCGATTGAAAGGCACTTAGGAGAAGAAATTCTCGATCAGTTAAGAGCCAGTGGGTTAGTTGTCTTAAGAATGAAAAAAGTGATTGCAACCAAATCTCAAATTGTCGCCCATTACCAAGATGTTATTGATCGTTTGAAATTAGATTATATTGAGCAAGCAATCCTTGATGAATTTGATCAAAAACTTGTCTGGATTATTGTCGCCACGCATCCTAAAGGCAACCCCATTGAAACTGTGCGGAATATGATTGGGCCAACTGATCCTGCCAAAGCAGAAGATTTTACCATTCGCGGTCAGTTTGGACGAGACACCATGGAATTATCGATGAAAGAACATCGTATGCTTAAGAACCTAATTCACGCCTCTGATTCTCCGGAAAGCGTTGAGCGAGAAATTCTACTCTGGTTTGGCAAATAAACTACCTTTATTGGTCCAAAAACCTTAAATTTATTTAACTCTTGAAAAATGAAAGCGATTTCATTAAAATATAGGTAGATCGAAAAAGTCTCTTGAGTGACGAACAGAATGCATGATAAAATCGATATAATTCATGAATTATTGTTCAAACTCTACAGACTCGAAACGTTTCGATAGATTCCATGGAGGAGCATCTATGCATCGCAAACTAATGACGTCAACAGGCTTCTTTGTCTTATTACTCGCTGCTTGTGGTGGCACTGCCTCAAGCTCAAATCCTGATCAAATCACGTTACGTTATGCTGGTTGGAATTTAGGAAATGTTGAAAGCAACAATATTGAACGTCAAATGCTTGCCGCTTATGAGCTGGATAATCCCAACGTAAATATTGAAATCATTGAAAGACCCTTTAAAGTCGATGAAGAAACAGGAGAAGAAGTTGCCGCATCTTGGGATGAATTCTTTGCAACACAAGCTGCCATCAATACCCTACCTGATGTATATATGATTGCAAATTTAGCGGGATTTACGGCTCAAGGTTGGACCGAAGAGCTTACCGATTTATTCATGGCAGACGAAGATTATGATAAGCTTCCTGCTGATATTCGTGCCTCGGCATCATTCAATGACCGTTATTTTGCGGTTCCTCAATCCCTCTTTTATTTTGGTTTCTTCATCAATCGAACCGCGATTAATCGGGTTGGACCTCGGGCGGTTATGCCAACGTATGGGATGACCTATGAAGCATTGATGAGTGCCGCAGAAAAGAATTCCAAAACCCCTATTCAAGGTGGCGATGGCATCATTGGTATCAGTGGTTTAGGAGATTTAGTCAACTGGTTACCTGCACAACTTGATCCTAATTTAGGTTGGTTCACCTTTAACGAAGATACTGGGTATAACCTCAATGGTCCTGCGTTCGCCACTGCGGTGGCTGAACAAGCTAAATATTACGGGGCAGGAAAAGCTGCTTATGGAAATTATGTTTTGGATTCCCTTGACCCAGCAAGATACAGTGATTATTTCGGTGCAAGTGCAAACATTTTTGAAACTGGTAATCAATCGATTCGTTTTGAAGGTAGTTATGCGATGCGTGATTGGCATACTCGCTCCTTAGATCCCAATGATTCCTTATATGCTGCCGATATTGATTTTATTGGCACTCCTTCCTGGAATGTTGCTGGTGTTGGGAATGTGAATAAAATTCCTGTTGTCGTCGATTATTTAGCTGTTGGTAAAGGGACGCAACACCGTGAAGAAGCTTATAAACTCTCACGTTGGATGGGTTTCTCTGTTGAAGGTTATGCCAAGCGATTAGAATTAGCGACCGCCGATCCATTACGAGCAGCATTGAACTTTACACCCATGATTCCTCAAGCAGATCTTGTTGAAGGATTCTTTAATCTTTATCCAAACATGACTGAATTTAGAAAAATTGTCGAAGATCATGAAGATTTCATTCTTGAAAGTTTAGGAAAGAACGTCCCAGGATATTGGAATTCGCGAGCCAATGCATTATTTGACACCGTCATCGTTGAAGGTGTCGAAAGAGATCGTAATGTTGGGCAAGCAATCACAGATATCGTCGTTGGTAACCTTAGTTTAGCCGATGCTTTACAAAAAGGGTTAAACACCATTGTTAACCAACAATGGCAAACCTCAAAAGAAGCACTCGATAATTATATAAATAGTCTGAGTTAACCTTTAAAATAGAGTTAGGATGATTCATAAAGTTATCATTTTATTTCCTTTTCTAGCGATTACTTTTTCCTTGCCTACATCGCCAATATCTTTACAAACAAATTCGCTTTCTTATCCCCAAGAACCCCAAGACCACCAGGTGGATATTAGTTATGATCTATCTAAGGCAATTAGTCAATTTCAAGGTAGCCAACAAACCCATGATTGGTCCTTGACGCTAACCCCATCGATGAGTCAACGCCAATCCGACATTAACTTAACGAGCAATACCTACGGCTATGAAAATGAACATCCATCCATTAACCAAGTTTGGGAATTTGCCAATGACAATGCATGGATTGAATATGAGTTTGAAGTTGAATCGGATATTTTAGTTCAACTTAGTTTAGATTTTTTTGCCTTGGATACAAGCATTAGAGATGTTGACCTTGCCATCATGGTGAATGGCGTTTATCCCTTTGAGGATGCCAAGCAATTAACTTTTAAAAAGTTATGGGTGACCCCTCATGAATTTGCCACCGATCGGTATGACAATGAAATCATGCCAAAGGCTGAGCGAACTCAAACTTGGGTTCATCAAGCTGCTTATGATAGTCAACGTTTGATGGAAAACCCTTTGCTATGGCGGTTAACCCCTGGCATGAAAACCATTCGATTGTATCGTTTAAGTGGATCTTTTTTGTTAGGTCAGGTTTACTTACAACCTTTATCCATTGCCCCTTCCTATGCATCCTATCTCAATCAATTTCCCTCAGGAATATTACAAACAAACACCTTATTAACGTATCAAGCAGAACATTTAAAGACGCGCAATAGTTTATTAACCCGGTTTAATACTAACCGCGAACCGATGGTCTCTCCCTTTGCTCTCATTGAAGGAAAACTCAATGTTTTGGACGGGGCAACGTATCAAACCCCTGGGCAAGTGGTGACGTATGAGATTGAGGTTCCTGCGAGTGGGTTTTATCATCTGACATGGAAAATCCTTCAAAGTCGGATTCAAACAAAATCCTTCCGCAGGCTTCGAATTAACGGTGAGGTTCCATTTGATCAAGCCCATGCGATTGCGTTTGACCCAAGTCGCCAATGGCAACATCAAACGTTGAGTGATGACGAAGGCATACCCTATCGGTTTTATCTAGAAGCTGGCGTTCATCAAATCAGTTTAGAGGTTAATGCCAGTCAGTTTCGCTCTAGTTTTTTAGCGATTCAATCCTTAATGAATGACATCAACTCCTTAAGTTTAGCGATCAAAAAAATCACTGGTAATACCATCGATCCTAATCGTGACTGGGATTTAAAAACCTATTTACCAAGCATCGAAGAGGATTTAGATGAATTTATGGTCACGCTTGATCAAGTTAGTGATCATTGGATTACCACCATGGATGCCAATGAGCAATCAGATGTGATTGCTAGTCTTTCGATTGCCCGGCGGTTACTCCTGACGTTAAGAAACGATGTCGATGCGATTCCTCGCCGAATTGAAACCTTGTCAGGGGCCAGTGGCTCCGCCCTCTATCGATTAGGCATCATTCTTCCGTTGATGATTCAGTCACCCTTAACCATTGACCAATTTTATGTTCATGGTCAAACGGCAATTTTACCCCAAGTGCAAGCAGGTTTTTTCTTAACCGTGTGGGTTGGTATTCAACGCTTCTTTGCATCATTTTTTTCAGATCAATATCAAGACTCCACCAATCCGAATGAACTCGTGGTTTGGGTATCAAGAAGTCGGCAATTTGTGAATTTACTCCAACAAATGGTGGATGCAGAATTCACCCCAATCACTGGGATTCCCGTTCGCATCAACATCAACCCTAATGAAGATAAACTGATTTTGGCAAGCAGTGCTGGCAAACAACCAGACATCGCCATGGGCATTGCTGGTTGGCGACCGTATGATTTTGCCATCCGAAATAACGTCTATGATTTATCCACCTTTCCTGATTTCAAAGAAGTTTCCAATCGATTTTATCCAGGATCTTTCTTACAGTTGATTTATCAAGATGGCGTCTTTGGTTTACCAGAAACACAAAACTTCTATCTGCTTTTTTACCGGCAAGATATCATGGATCGCCTTGAATTAGAGGTCCCTTCTACTTGGGATGATGTCATTGGGATTCTTCCTGAACTTCAACGATTTGGCATGAACTTTTATTCGATGCTTTCAAGTAATAACGCCTTTAAAGCGTTTGTTCAAACCATGCCTTTTATCCGGCAATTTGGTGGTAAAATTTTTAGTGATGATGGACTTTACGCTGCTTATGATGATCCAAAAACCATCGAAGCATTCACCTTAATGACCGACTTGTTTACAACCTATTCATTGCCTCTAGAAGTTGGTAGTTTTTATAACGAGTTCCGGTATGGTCGGCTTCCGATTGGTGTTGGTGATTTTGGCATGTATATTTCTTTACTTCATGCTGCACCAGAAATTGCTGGGTTATGGAATATTGCCCCACTGCCAGGGGTAATGCAAAATGGAGAAGTTGACCGTTCATTTGATGGGTCGTCCACCAGTGCAATGATGTTTCAACAAACCAAAAAACCAAATGAAGCGTGGTCGTTTATGAAATGGTGGACCTCTGCAAGCATCCAACTCGATTATGCTGAAAATCTAATTTCTGCCTATGGTCCTGAATATTTATGGAATTCCTCTAACATTGAAGCATTCGGACAAATGTCATGGGATGCACAACATCGGCAAACGATTCTCGATCAATGGCAATGGATTAACGATACCGCGAAAACCCCAGCGTCCTATATGGTGGAACGTGAGTTATCCAACATTTGGAATAAGGTGGTTTTCCAAGGAGTCAATTTACGAACAGCGATTGAGGATTCTTTGATCATCTCGAATAAAGAAATACGGCGAAAGATGATTGAGTTTCGCTTTATTGATGCCCAAGGGAATGTCTTAAAACCATATATTTTACCAACCAAAGAAACCATTGACCAATGGATTGGACTGACCGTATGATCCGTAAACTTACCTTGAAAAAATATAAAGATGGCACCACGGGGGCGTTATTTGTTTTGCCATATGTCTTAGCATTTTTAGTTTTCATCACCATTCCTGTTTTGATGGGGATGTTACTGTCGTTCACCTATTTTAATTTACTCGATGCCCCAAGGTTTATTGGCTTAACAAATTTTATTTCTATCTTCACCTCCGATAGTGCCTTCATGCAACAAATCGTTCCGAATACGATTACCTTTGCCGTTGTTGTCGGTCCGGTGGGATATTTACTTGGTTTTTTCTTAGCGTGGTTACTCGCACAAATTCCTCATCGATTACGAACGATTCTCACCTTGGTGATTTATTCTCCTTCCCTGACGGCAGGGGTGGCGATGGCCGTCATGTGGCGAATTATTTTCTCTGGGGATGAAGCTGGTTATTTAAACGCAATCTTGTTAAGTCTAAATATCATAGATTCTCCGATTCAATGGTTAGCCAATCCAGATTACTTAATGACGATCATGATTGTGGTGACCTTATGGAGCAGCATGGGGATTGGTTTCCTGGCGATGCTTGCTGGGGTGTTAAATATTAATCCAGAATTGTTTGAAGCTGCGTATGTGGATGGGATGACAAGTAAACTGCAAGAAATCTTTTACATCACCATCCCGTCGATGAAACCACAAATGCTTTTTGGTGCGGTCATGTCGTTGGTGGCGACGTTTAATGCAGGATCGATTGGGGTGTTACTTTCAGGACAAAACCCCACCCCACAAAATGCTGGTCAATTGATTGTCACGCATATCGATGATTATGGATTCATTCGATTTGATATGGGTTATGCAGCCGCTTTATCCATCATTCTTTTGTTGATGGTTTACTTATTTAGCAAAGTCGCGTATCGCTTGTTTGGAGAAAAAGACTAATGGCCAATTATTTTGGAACGAGAATGAATCCAAAACACTTCCATATTTCCCAATGGCGGTTTTTGATTATCCTGATTCCCGTTGCCATCTTCATGGGATTACCGATTGTCTATATCTTTAACCATGCCTTTAAACCCTTGGTGGAATTGTTCGAATGGCCACCAAGATTCTTTGTCCAAAACCCAACCTTTGATAACTTTATCGATTTGTTCGCGGTGACCTCCTCCACTGGCATTCCGATGTCACGATATTTATTCAATAGTTTACTCATCACCAGTTTGACGGTCTTTGCCTCGATTGTCATTGGATCGTTAGCAGGTTTTGCCCTTTCTAAATTAGAGTTTCGGTTTAAAGCAACCTTGCTCTGGGTGAATAACATCGCCATCATGTTTGTGGGTGCCTCTGTCTCCATTCCCCGATACTTGGTGATCGAACAACTCGGATTGATTGATAGTTTCTGGGTTCATATCATTCCCGGTCTTGCCATCCCGGTTGGACTATTTTTGATCAAACAGTTTATTGACCAAATCCCTCGTGATTTGATTGAAGCAAGTCGCGTCGATGGGGCGAATAATTTACAAATTTATTGGTATGTCATTTTACCGTTAATCAAGCCAGCGATTGCCACCATCGCGATTGTTGCGTTCCAAAGCGTATGGAATAACACGGAAGTGTCTAATCTATTCATCAACGATGAAAGTTTAAAGACTTTTGCTTTCTACATGACCACCTTAACCACCACAGGGAATACGGTGGCTGGTCAAGGAATGGCTGCAGCGGCTAGCTTAATCATGTTTATTCCTAACTTGGTTATTTTTGTGATCTTGCAAAAGAATGTCATGAACACGATGATTCACTCGGGGATTAAATAATGAAAACATTAACCCTGATGATGTTGATTAGTTTCCTTGGTTTAACCTTTAGCCACCAAGCATTACCTGTGCAGGCATTAACGCAACAATCCGCACCTTATGTCACCTACACCATCGGTCCCAATGGTCGTAAAGTTCAAACGCAAACAGCCTATGAACCTGCGGGTTATTTTGATATGGATTTCAACCTCAACCTACCAGAAGATATGATTCGTTTCGGCGATGATCTCTATGTTGCTGATACGGGTCATCAACGCATAGTTAAATTCAACATGGCCACAGGTGAAGGAACGATTTTGATTGAAGGGTTAAGTCAACCGACTGGAATTCACGTCAATGAAGATGGCGAACTCTATGTTGCGGATAAAACCGATCGGGTGATCTACCACTATGATGCTGAGATGACGCTCATCCAAACGTATGGTCGTCCTGATCAAGCCATCTTTGGAGCCGAGTCTCCTTTTGTTCCTGTGAAAGTGACCAGTGGCCCACGAGGCATTCTTTATGTGGTGGGCGAAGGGTCGACCGCAGGTTTGATGCAACTGAATTCCGTTGGTGAATTCATCGGTTTTTTTGCCACGAATACCACCACCTTTAGTTGGTTACAAACGGTATCGAATTTCTTTGGAATTAATCGGGCCACGAATATTCCTACTTCACCCACCAATGTAGCGTTGGATGATAAAGGTTCAGTGTTTACGGTTTCTAATCTTAACAATCAACAAGTTAAAAAATTTAATATTGCGAGTCAAACGATTTTATCGATGACACAAGGCACGCAACCTGTCAGTGTCCATATTAATAACTTTGGCAATATCTTCACCATCTCTCAAGATGGCATCATTACCGAATACGATAGCTACGGGAATATGATTTTTGAGTTTGGTGGACTTGATGATGGCAATCGCGTGTCTGGGTTGTATGTCAACCCCATGGATATGCTCACCGATGATGATCAAAATTTATGGATTCTTGATAAAGGCACCGGTCAAATTCAACTTTTACAACGTTCAGAATTTGCGAATCTGGTTCATCAGGGGTTGATTAATTTCAAAGAAGGTATTTATGATCTAGACCAATGGGAAGATGTCTTAAGAATGAATAGTCTTTTTGCTCTCGCCAATGCCTCCTTGGCTCGTGGTCATTATCGACTCCAAGCGTATGAAGAAGCCCTTCGTTACTACGCGATTGCTTTTGACCGCCAAGGTTTTTCTGAAGCGTTTTGGCAATTACGATACACATGGTTGGAATTAAATTTAGCGTCGGTCTTGTTGGTTCTCATCCTTGTATTTGCTGCCCTTAAACTTTGGCAGTGGGGTAAAGCTCGACTGCTGGCCTTAGATTCGGTTCAACATGTGTTACAACAACCCTTCATGCAACACGTCAAGGAAGATCTACGTTTAACTCGTCATGTCCTAGCTCATCCTTTAGATACCTATCAAGACATTAAGCATTTAAGGAAGAGTTCTTGGTTAACCGCCACGCTGCTTTATTTAACCGTTTTGATTGTCAGTGTTCTTGAAATCTACACCACTGGTTTTATTTTCCAAACCGTGAATCTCAATCAATTCCATCTTTTGATTCACTCTTTTACCGTCCTTGGCGGATTATTCTTATTTGTCTTTAGCAATTATTTAGTGGCAACCATCACCAATGGTGAAGGCTTCTTTAAAGATGTTTATGTAGCGACTGCCCATGCGCTGATCCCCTATATCATCCTGACCCCAATCCTTGCGATCATCTCCAATGGATTGACGTATAACGAATGGATTGTTTATCAATTACTTGATGGGTTACGTTACCTATGGAGTGGGGCTCTGATTATCTTGATGATCAAAGAAATTCATAACTATGATGTCAAAGCGCTCTTGAAAAATATCTTTCTCACCATGTTTACGATGGTGATGTTGATCTTAATTGGTTTCTTATTGTATGTCCTGACCACCCAGCTATGGAATTATGTGGAAAGCATCATTCAGGAGGTCATCCTCCGTGGTTAAATTCATGAAATGGGTCTTCCCAGTGGTGGCGACCTCACTGATCATCATGCCCACCATTCAACCCTCGATCCATTCACAAGATGGCGTCACAACGAGTGTTTCTCAACCCCCATCTCGGAGTGCATTAAAATCCAATCGCTACACCCAAATCGAACCAGAACAATTACCCGTGACCGAGAATCCTTTTGCGACGTTAGAAGGATATGAATATCGGGCGACATATGAAGGATATGCTTTTTACGACAAAGAAAGTGATGCAAGTTTTCGGATTGTAGAAACCGCAACAGGTTACCTGTGGGCTTCTTCGGTCGATTATGATTATTTTTTAGAACCTGATTCTGCTTTGGCTGATCCTGATGATTTGGGGTTGAATTTATTTTGGCAAAACAAATTACGTTCACCTTTTTTCTTGTCTTATTATCAAAATCTTAACTTAAGAGAAGAACATGCATTTGAAAATGTTCGTTCCCGATTAACGATGACACGAACCACGTTCAGTGATGGGGTTGGTTTCCATGTCGAGGTCAGTTTGTTTTTATCCAAAATTAATTTTTCTTTCTCCGTTTTATTCAATGCCGATGGTTTACATATTGATTTACCCTTTGCTTCGATTGAAGAACTTGGTGAATTCAAATTATCCACGATTAGTCTTTACCCGATGTTAGGGGCCAGTAAACGCTTAAGAACCCCCGGTTATGTGGTGATTCCAGATGGGGTCGGGGCCTTGATTCGCTACACGGATGACCCTGATTTAGGGGTTTATACCAAACGGTTTTATGGTCATGATGAAGGTCTCAATGCGTACACCTCCGATCAACCTTTGTTTGCCAATATGTATGGTGTGGTCCACGGTCACCAACAACATGCGATGCTTGCGATCATCGACGAAGGTTCAGCCCACGCGATTTTCAACCATTTTGGATCGCAAGTGTTTCTCGATTTTAATTTCTCTTATGTCTCGTTTAATTATCGAACGACGTATCGTCAGTTTCTTAATCAAGCAAAAACGAGCAGTGTCAATTTACTACAAAAAGATGCAACCCCGATTGATCTTGGTTTACATTACCAATTCTTAACAGGTTCAGACGCTGATTATGTCGGGTTGGCAAATCAATTTGCCGATTGGCGATTCGCCAGTGAACCACAAGCCACGACTTTAACTTCCGTTCCCCTTCATGTCGATATTCTTGCCTTGGAAACCAAACCAGGTTTATTCAGTCGTGAAAAAGTCGTGATGACGGATGTTGACGGTTTGATTGATATTGTCGATGATTTACGGACCCACGTGACCGAGCAACTCATGCTGAATTATTTAGGTTGGCAGCAAGGGGGTTACTCGTATACCGCACCAGAATATCAACAGCTGGATGCTTCATTAGGTAACCTTTCCCAATGGCATGCTTATCAAGCATCCTTGGTTGATGACGATACCGTGCTTCATTTTGCCGGTGATCCTTATCGAGCTTATGTCCGAGGACGCGGATATCAAACCACTGACATTATTCAAACCATTGGTTTAGAATTTGCTTTACATCATGATTATTACCTCTTGAATGGAAATGCTGGAGAACGCTTGATGAGCGATCTTCGAACCACTTTATCTGACCTAGATATCCAAGGGGTTTCTTTGGAAACCATTGGCCATCGTGTCAGCAGTGATTTCTCTCGTTTAGGTCAAAGCAAAGAAGGAATGATTGAGTCTATCCAGAATGCGATATCCGTTCATGATGCATTGTATCGACCCATGAGTTATGCCTGGAAGGGACAATACTTACTCGATTTACCGATGTATTCGAGTGAACAAGCTCGATTAACGGATACCGTGCCTTTAATCCCTTACATGATTAACAAACACCGCATTGGCTTTGGTCGCGCAGGAAATTTCTTCTCGAATACGACCAATGAATTATTACGAATGATTGATTATGGGTTGTATCCTGCTTTCTTTGTGAGCGAAGCAAGTGCCTATCAACTCCTTGATACCCCTTCTGAACACATCTTTACCTCTCGTTATCAAGATTGGCAACCAGAAATCAAACGCCAATACGATTTCATTTCCGAGGCATTGATGGATGTTTTAGGTCAACGGGTTGTGGCAAGAGAAGTACTAGATTTAGGAGTGGTTGCCGTGACTTATGAATCCGGCACCACGATTTATATCAACTATACAGGCAATCCTTATCAACAAGAATCGTTGGTGGTCGAGCCAATGGCTTATGTGGTGAGGAGTTCAACCTAACATGAAACGCACCCTCAATAAAAAACCAAACGCATTGAAAACATTCTTCATCAAGAAGATGAATCAACTCACCAATCGGCAACGAGAAAGTTTAACTGGTTATGCCTTCATTAGCATATGGCTTGTTGGTTTCATTTTTCTGACGATGATTCCATTGATTGAGTCGTTCATTTATTCACTGAATCGCATCACCATTGTTGGTGGTGAAGGGATACGTTTAACGATGGTTGGATTGGCCAACTACATCAATTTATTCACCACGGATTTAACGTTCCTTTCTCGACTCCAAGATTTTGTCCTTGAAATGGTTTTGTTTGTTCCCGTGATGAATATTCTTGCGATCATGATTGCCATCTTACTGAATCGCCAATTTAAATTCCGTGGGTTCTTCCGAGCGATTTTCTTTCTCCCTGTCATCATTACCTCTGGCCCGGTGATTGCCGAACTTCTTCGCCAAGGCGCGGGCACGATTCCATCGATTTCAGAGTCAGGATTTTTAGATATATTAGCGAATCTACTTCCAGATTTTTTAAATGCTCCCCTTCAATCCTTATTTTCTCAAATCATCTTTATGCTTTGGTTCTCTGGTGTTCAAGTGGTGCTTTATTTAGCGGGGCTACAAAAACTAGATCAAAGCATGTATGAAGCTGCCCAAATCGATGGGGCGAATGTTTGGGAATCTTTTTGGAAGATCACTTTGCCTTCATTGAAACCGATGATCGTGGTGTCTTCGATTTATACAATCGTCACCTTGGCAACCTTCGCCAACAATCCAATCATTCTCTGGATTTCTAATGTGATGTTTAATCCAAATTTCGGCTATGGCTATGCCGCTGCTCTTGCCTGGGTGTATTTCTTCATCATCGCCCTGATGTTACTCGTGACCACCCGGTTGGTTAGTCCTAAGGAAGCATCCTACCGTGTCGTCAAAGAATTAGAGAAATTTAAACGATGAAAGCGATGAGCATGAACAAGCAACTTTCATTCAAACGGCGAATCTTCGGGATGAAATTCACCGATGGTCTCTTCTATAAAGTTATTCTCTATGGTTTATTAATTGTCATTGGATTTGTTTATCTATATCCTTTGTTGCATATGCTGACCTATAGTTTTAAAAGTTTACAAGATTTACTTGATCCAACCATCAATGTCTTGCCGTCAAGTCTTTATCTCGATAATTATGTCAATGCCTTTCAAGTCTTAGAATATGGGCCTTTATTACTACAAACATTAACCGTGACGCTCATTCCGGCTGTCTTACAAACTGGGGTTGCTTCCTTGATTGGTTATGGGTTTGCTCGCTTTCAATTCCCGTTTAAAAAAGTTTGGTTTGCCTTGCTCTTGGCAACGTACATGATTCCTCCCCAAGTCACCATGATTCCTCGTTACGTTTTATTTTTCAATTTAGGGATCTTAGAAACTGTCTTTTCCATCATTATCCCGGCGACCTTTGGTCAAGGGATTGCCAGTGCCATTTTTGTGCTAATTTTTTATCAATTTTATTTAATGATTCCAAAAGCGTTAGATGAAGCTGCACAAATTGATGGGGCAACACGATGGATGATCTATACGAAGGTGGCGATTCCATTATCCTTACCTTCGTATCTCACCGCATTCTTATTTAGTTTTGTATGGTATTGGAATGAGACCTACATCATGCGCTTATTCCTTGGAAATGGTGGAGAAACCTTATTAATACGCTTATATAATTTCGTCAGTGCTTATAACGCAATCTTGGGTGGTGGTAACGATTACGCCAACGAAGCAATTCGTATGGCAGCAACCTTACTCATCATCGCCCCATTGGTTGTGGCATACTTTATCTTGCAACGATTATTTATCGAAGGTATAGACCGTAGTGGGATCACAGGAGAATAAGATGAAACCAATGTATCCGATTTTCATGTTGGTGATGTTGGTGGTCAGCTGCACGCCATTAGTATCCAGTAGTGAATCATCATCACTCACAAGTAGTGAGCTCGCACTTTTACCTGCCAAAGAAGCCTTATATACAGAACACCAAAATTCATTTAATTTCTTTTGGGAAACCACTTCTACTTCAAGTCAAGGATTTGGGTTGAGTCGCGACCGGTGGCCAGGAAATACAGTGATATCTTCGATTGCGTCCGTGGGGTTTGCTTTAGCATCGATTCCAAGCGGGGTTCAACGTGGCTATATTACACGTGAACAAGGTGAGGCAAGAGTTTTGGGAACGTTAAATATGCTAAAGAACATGACTCGCATTGAAGGGTTCTATTATCACTTCGTTAACTTGACCACAGGGGCTAGAGAATGGAATAGTGAAATTTCCATTATTGATACTGGGCTGATGTTAGCGGGTGCGATTGTGGCTGCTGAATTTTTTGGTGGACAAATTGCCTTGTTAGTCGAAGAAATCTATTTAGGTGTGAATTGGGATTGGTATGTGAATAATGCTAGAACCATGTTTTATATGAGTTATAAACCAGGCGTTGGCCATTCAGGTGCGTGGGATCATTTTGCCGAACAAAAGCTTCTCTATGTCTTAGCAGCAGGTCATCCGAATTTTACTTATGGAGATCGCTTATACAAAACAGTCTTGAATCTATCGCTCAACCAAAATAATTATTTCCGCGGTTACACATCGATCAAAACCAAAGAAGTTGTTCAACCATTTATTTATAGTTATGATGGTTCATTATTCCAACACCAGTTTTCCCATGCCTTTATTGATTTTAGACATATCGTCGATGAAGCCAACATCAATTGGTTTGAAAATGCAAGAAGAGCCACGCGCGCCAATTATTTATACACCCAAGATTTTTCTCATCGGTATCGAACGTATCATGAAACTTCATGGGGTTTATCAGCGGGTGATGGACCCAATGAATATCGAGCCTATGGCGCACAACCTGCTAAAAATAATGCTCATAACGGCACCATTGTTCCTTATGCTGCCGTTGCTTCAGTTAACTACATGGAATATGAAAGTTTAATGGCAACGCTCAATTACGCATCGATTCCGCAACTTCAAACCACCTATGGTTTTGCTGACGCATACAATCTAGGACCATATGAAGCAAGTTATAACCAAACGATCGCCAGTAGAACCCCTTGGTATGATCCGGATGTTTTAGGTATCGATAAAGGTATCACCTTACTCATGATTGAAAATTATCGAAGTGAATTGATTTGGGATATGTTTATGGCGAATGATTACGTTCAAAACGGGTTGTCTGTCCTTGGGTTCAGTTCCTTTCAATAACCCCTTGATTATGTAACCGCTTTCACTTATAATTAATCTATCGAAACGTTTCAATAAAGACAAACAATCCATATTCATTCGATAGATACAATGGTTTGTCAGTCTTCAATGAAACAAAATCATGAAACCTTTTGAGGAAAAGGATTTTATGAGCCTAGTTGCCATTATTCATAAGAAAAGGAGAAATCATGAATAAAAAACAAGCCTTGACAATGTCCGCATTAGCCGCGTTATTCCTGGTTGCCTGTGGAGAAGCATCCTCACTTCCATCCTCGCAACCAACCTCAACGACGCCTTCCTCAACGCCTTCCTCAGTGACCCCATCATCTAGCACAGTTGACCCTAATGAAAAATGGGGGATCATCAATGGTGACTTTGAAGACGAATCTGATGATTTTGCTTTCAATTCCGCTGGTTGGAACGCCTTCATTGGTGGAGAAGTCGATGCCATTGTTGCTGCAGCTAGCTATAAAACGGAAGGTAGCAACCAATATGGTGCTTTAACCACAACCTCAATTGGGGAACCAACCCAATGGTGGCACGCTCAATTAAGACAAAATGGTGTATATGTTTATGCAGGAGCATCCTATGTTCTTAGCTTTAAAGTTAGAGCCGCTGCTGCGCGTACGATTCGTGTGACCCTTAAAGATGGGGGTTTATCTGCTCGTGCAATTAATGAAGTTCCAGTTGCAATCGGAACCACATGGGAAACCAAGACCATTAACTTCTCACCAGCTTCTGATGGTGTGAACTCTGAATTACAATTCGGGATTGGGCCAGACTCTTTCTTACCAGCTGACTTGGTTGGTTTTGCAAGAAGCTTTGCCGAAGTTCACCTTGATGATGTCAAGATTGAATTAGGTGAACCACTTCCTAACCAAGCGCCATCCATCAGCGGTGGTGACTTACTCGCCAAACCTGGTGACTTACTGCTTGTTAAATCTGGATTAGTTGTCCGTGATGATTATGATAATAATTTATCAATCACCGATGTGACAGCCTTAGATATTACTCCAGGAACTAAATTAAATACAACAACTCCTGTTGCTGGATTCTACACCTTCTTATACACGGTGAAAGACTCTGAAGGTTTAGTTGGTACTCACCAACGTCAAATCATTGTCACCGATCCAAATCAACTTATCAACAACACTCAATTCAACCAATTCAATGCCTCTGGGATGCCAGCAGGTTGGTCAAAATGGAGTGAAGACAATAATGGTGGTCAATCCATCTCTGCCGGAGTCAGACCACATTTATTACCAGAATCTTTATTAGGTAATGTAGGCAATGGATCCTTTGAGGACGCTGAAGATTTCACCGATTCCTTTAACTGGGCAACCTTTGTAGGGGATTCAGAAATTGATGGTATTCGTGGAACCTTTAGCCAAGTCGACGAAGCTAGTAATTCATCCATGAAGTTTGTGACTGGGATGATTAGCAGCGATACGCAATTCTGGCATGCTCAATTACAATCTCGTAATGTACGTATTCCTAAAGGTAACTTTACCTTAGAATTTAGAGCGAAAGCTGCCAATGCAAGAACGATTCGTGTTGCCTTAGCAGGTGGCGGTATTGTTGCAGAAGGGCGTGCGATTAATGAAGTTCCAGTGCTCTTAACGAATACTTGGGCAACCTATGAAATCGACTTTACAGCCACAGCCCACTCGTATGGATCACAATTACAATTCTTCTTTGGTCCAGATTCATTCTTATCGGAAGCGTTAGTTTCCTACGCTCGCAGAACGGACACAGTCTTCTTAGATGATGTCATCTTCCGTTATGAAAATGCGATGTCTCCAGTAGCCACCATGGTTCCTACCATGGCGATTGATGTCTGGCGTATTGGTAATGATGGCATGCCTTGGGAAAATCAAATCAAGTACAACATTCCTTTCTCTGCTGGAAATTATAAACTCAGTTTCAAAGCAAGTGCAGATGAAGCTCGACCAGTGATGCTTGTTGCCGAAGGTGACGGCGGTGTTGGTCAACCTCGATTTGGTGCCGTTCCTCAATTAACCACCACAGCTCAAGCATTCACCTATGACATTACCTTTGAACAAAATGCAACGAATGCAAGTTATTTCCTAGCATTCTTCATGGGTTCCTATAAGAACTATGCTGATTTCAAAGACTGGTGGCCAAATATTGCCAATACAACGTTAAGTTCTGCTAATAACGTTGTCACCACCGTTTACTTATTTGACTTTACGTTAACCAAAGTTAACTAGGCTTTCGTTTATAATCTAGTCAAGGGGATATGGATCAATAAACCATATCCCCTTTTTTAGGAAAGTGAAGGAATCTCAGACCTGTGAAACCCATCAACCCCATTATTCAATCCATTGAACAAACAGGCGTGACATTCTTTCAAGACTTTACTCATTTTAAAGGAGATTCTGCCGACGGTTTAACTGTCGATCATACCGGCAATCTAGAGTTAAGCTCGATTGCGAGTACAGGTTATTTCTTGTCAAGTTTGGTGATTGGTGTTGCCCGTGGATATCTAGATCGAGCCAAAGCAATCTCCCAAGCAAAAACAACCCTCAAGACACTTTTAAATCATGTTCCTCACTACCATGGTTTTTTTGCGCATTTTTTAAATATCAAAACCGGTGAACGGCATAAAAAATCTGAGTACTCAACCATTGATAGTGCCTTAGCATTTAATGGTATTTTAACCGTCGATCAATACTTTCAAGATCCTGACATTACTCGTTTATCCAAACTCATTTTACAACGAGTCAATTGGGACATTTTAATTCATCAACGATCAGGTAAAACTCATTTTTACATGGCGTATAATCCAGACGCGGATGGGGATTATGTCAATGGAAAGCCTGGGTACATTCACCATTGGAGCATGCTCGCAGAACAAATCATGATGTATGTGATGTATGCGGCCGTGGCCAAAGATTCGACCTTAGCGATTCGTTTATATGAAGACTTCGAACGCAAACTCGTCACGTATCAACAAGCCTCTTACTACTACACTCCTGGGAATACATTATTTGTGTATCAATATCCCCAATGCTGGTTGGATTTAAAATCATGGGTCGATCGTCAAGGCATCAATTGGTTTAACAATACTCGCCAAGCAATCTATGGGCATTATTATTTTAGTCGCGACAAGATCAACGAATTTCCTACCTTTGGAAAAAACTATTTTGGCTTTACTGCTTCATATGGCAGAAAAGGTTATCAAGTTTCGAGTGCATTACCCAACAGCATGAACCGCCTTGATCATGACGGTAGTGTCGCCACCAACGCGATGATTGGTTCGCTTTATCACGCACCAGAATTAGCGATACCGGCGATTGAAACCATGAGAAAAGATTCACGATTATGGGATGAACGTTATGGCTTTATCAATGCATTTAATGATCAACCCCCCGTGTGGTTATCCTCACGATGGTTAGGGATTGATAAAGGTTTAGAACTCTTAATGGCCAACGCTTATTTACATCAAGATGTGATGAAAGCTTATATGGCCCATCCACTGATTCAAAAAGGCATGCAAGTTTTACAATGGAAAAAAACAAAGTAGCTTGGTGGCAAACCGCGAACGTCTACCAAATCTATCCTTTGAGTTTTCAGGATAGTAATGGTGATGGCATTGGTGACATTCAAGGGATTATTTCTCGTTTAGATCACTTAAAAAATCTTGGTATTGATGTCATTTGGTTATCCCCTGTGTTTCAATCACCAATGAAAGATAATGGTTATGATGTCAGTGATTACCGTGACATCCATAAATGGTTTGGGACCAAACAAGATTTAAAACAACTTATTGATGGGGTCCATCAACGAGGGATGACAATCATTTCTGATATTGTCCTGAATCATACGTCAGATCAACACCCATGGTTTATCGACGCTTTAAAAAACCCAACAAGTAAATATCGAGATTATTATATTTTTAGACCAACCATCAATGATATTCAATCGGTCTTTTCTGGTCCTGCATGGAGCAAAGTCCCTAGTCGAGATGAGTATTATTTTCATTTTTTTGCAAAAGAACAACCTGATTTAAATTGGCAAAATGAGGCTTTAAGAAAAGAACTTTACGCCATTCTTAATGAATGGTTATCATTTGGTTTTGATGGGTTTCGTTTAGATGTCATTGATCTTATTGGCAAAGACATTGATCGAAAATTAATTGGACATGGTCCGTATTACGAGAAGTTTCTTAAAGAGCTGAAGGAACAAGTGTTTACGAATGCGCAATTATTCACTGTCGGTGAATTATCCGGATCAAGTGCAGAACAAGCAGCAGCAGTGACAGGGTATCCCCATGGAACCTTCTCGATGGCGTTTCAATTTTCCCATTTATGGTTGGATGAAATCCCACATCAGGGCAAGTGGGCTCTTAAAAAATTAGACTTAGCGGACCTCACCAAGACGTTTACATACTTAGATAGTGTCTATCGAAAACAAGGTTGGAATGCCTTGTTCATGGGTAATCATGACCAACCTCGTCCGGTCAGTCGATATGGAAGCGAACGGCATCGTTATCATAGTCAAACCATGTTAACCCTTGCGTTTTATGGTCAACGTGGCACCCCATTTATTTATCAAGGCGAAGAAATTGGCATGATCAATTATCCATTTCAAACCATTCAAGATTTTAAGGACGTTGAATCGATCAATTATTATCATGATCAACTTGGCAAACAATCCAAACAATCGATTCTGACGTCACTCAAAGCCAAAGGAAGAGACAATGCAAGGACGCCGATGCAATGGGATGATTCTATGAATGCTGGATTTTCAACTGGTCACCCTTGGTTGCCCGTTCATCCAAAATTTAAAGCGATCAATGTAAAAACAGATTCAAACGCTAAGCACAGTATTCAAACATTTCTAAAAATCTTTTTATCCTTAAGGAAAAAACACCAAGCTTTTCTTGATGGAGAATTAACGTTTCATAACATTCATCCTAACGTTTATGCCTATGAACGTGCTAATAAAGAAGAACGTATCTTGATTCTCACTTCCTTTGCCGATCATGCTATTACCATCACTTTAAAAGATCACCATTTATGGCAGGTTTTGTTAACTAACCACCCGAGCTTAACCTTAAAAGAAAAGATAACTTTACCACCCTTTTTTGCTGGGTTATACTTGAGAAAGAAAAACGATGGCAACGATTAAAGACGTCGCTAAAAAAGCGGGAGTTTCTGTTTCCACGGCAAGCTATGCCTTGAACAATGTTCCTCATGTTCATCCTGAAACTCGCCAACGTGTGATTGATGTAGCAAGTGCCATCAATTATCATCCTAATGCCAGTGCAAGAAATCTTAAAACCAAACGAACGAATAACATTGGTGTTTTTGTCTATGGCTTTTCTGGGCCAGTCTTTTCCGAAATTCTTGAAGGTGTGAACCATGTGGTTCATCAACAAGGGTTCAACATTTTAGTAAGTTCGGGTAATTCTTCATCCATCATGCTAAAAGAAAAACAAGTAGACGCAGCGATCATCTTTGATTCTTCTTTTGATCGGGATGTAATTAACCAATTTGCTAAAACCTCTCCAGTGGTAGTTTTGGATACTTTTTTAAAAGGAAAAAATATTTACTCTAGCGTCATTGATAACGATTTATTGGTTCATCAATTAATTCGGCAAATGATTAACCAAGGATACTCTCGCTTCGTTTATGTGTCTGGACCTAAAGATGCTTTTAATAACAAAGAACGATACAAGGGTTATGTACTAGCTTTACAAGAAGCTGGTTTGACAAGCCTCCAGTATTTCCATGGAGATTTTACCACCCCCTCTGGATACGAAGCAGGTAAGCTCATTGCCGCGATGAAATCATTGCCTGATTTTGTTTACTGTGCGAATGATGAAATGGCCATTGGTGTGATGAAAGCATTAACAGAAAAGAATATTGCCATCCCTTCTACCATTGCCGTGGCAGGTTTTGATGGGTCCTACTTGAACAACCCTTATATCAAACCATCCCTAACCACGATTACAATTAATCATTATGCTTGGGGAAAAAGTGCCGCATTATTTCTAATCCAAGCGTTACAACATCAATCAAGTGCAAAAGCACTCACCAAACCAATTGGTGAAATTATGATGAAGGAGTCCACATGAATATCAAAGACCTTTTAGCTACATTGACGGTTGAAGAAAAAGCAGGGCAGTTAGTTCAACTACCCCCTTACTTCTTTAAAAAAGAAGCGTTACAGGAAGTGGCAGGACCTGTGCAACGACTTCAATTAAAAGAATCAGATATTTTTTTAGCAGGATCGGTTTTGGGCATTGGTAATCCCCAAGAAATGATGGATGTCCAACGATCCTACCTGGAAAAAAGTCGGCATAAAATTCCGTTGGTTTTTATGGCAGATATTATCCATGGTTATAAAACCATTTTCCCCATTCCATTAGCACTCGCTGGTTCTTTTTCCACCGATAATTTTTATAAAATGGCACGAGCCTCTGCAGAAGAAGCAACCTTAAGTGGAATTCACGTGACGTTTTCACCGATGGCAGATATGGTCAAAGATATTCGCTGGGGACGGGTGATGGAAGCCACAGGTGAAGATCCATTCCTAGCCTATCATTATGCCCACGCGATGACCAAAGGTTACCAAGGAAAAAGCATTCGAAAAAAAGATAGCTTAGCCGCATGTGTCAAACACTTTGCCGCATATGGAGCAGCATTAGCGGGACGCGATTATGCTCAAGCAAGCATTTCCTTACATGACTTTTATCAACAATATGACGCTGGGTATCGTGGGGCGATTGATGCTGGTGTGAGAATGGCGATGACTTCGTTTAATGTCTTTGAAGGTATCCCTGCAACCATTCATCAAACGTTATTAAAAAAAGTGTTACGTAAACGAATGGGCTTTAAAGGTGTCACGATTTCTGATTATGATTCCATCATTGAAACGGTGGTCCATCGGGTCAGCATCAATGATCAAGATGCAGTTCGCCAAGCGATGTTAGCAACAGTAGATATCGAAATGGCTTCCGGAGCTTACATCAAACATATTCCAACCCTTGTAAAACATGGACTAATCGATATGGAGATCTTAGATCAAGCAGTGTTAAGGGTGTTAAAACTTAAAAAAGATTTGGGTCTATTCTCCAATCCCTTTAAAGGTGCCAATATCAATAAAGAAAAAACCTTTCCTTTATCCAAGGGGCAACGCGAGATTGCAAAACAACTCGGCGATGAATCTATTGTCCTATTAAAAAATAACAACGCCACATTACCACTCAAACAAGGAAGTCAGATTGCACTGTTAGGCAAAATGTCTAACTCTGGGTCTTTACTTGGACCGTGGTCTTGGCACGGCAATCGTGACACAACTTTATCTGTCAACCAACGATTAAAACCGATGGTGCATACTACCATTGAAGACATCACACAATGGGATGCTACATTGAATTCACGAGTAAAACAAGCTGATGTCCTTGTGGTCATGACTGGAGAAGAAGAAAAGGAATCCGGAGAAGCTCGTTCAAAAGTATCGCCTCAACTTGCTGCTGAAACCGTTCAATTTATTCACTCACTCAAGTCATTAGGAAAACCAATCGTTTTAATTCTGACTGCAGGTAGACCATTAATCCTTACTGATGTTGTTGATCAAGTTGATAGCATTTTATTTGCTTATTTTTTAGGTACTGAAGCTGCGAATACGATTGTGGATACCCTCTATGGGTTGAATAACCCTTCTGCCAAGCTAACGATGAGTTTTCCTCGTCACCTTGGTCAAGTTCCAATCTCGTATAATCACCTCAATACAGGACGCCCATTTTTAGGAACTTCATTCACGTATACTTCTCATTATATTGATTCATCAAACCAACCTTTATTTCCTTTTGCTCACGGGTTGAGTTACAGTAAGTTTGGTTTTGATCAATTCAAAGACAAGACGAACGAAGAACAATTGATTGTTGAAGTTACTGTGCGTAATCAATCCACGGTTCCTGGGTTTGTAATCATCCCAGTTTATTTAGAAAAACCTTTTGCCCCTGTTGCCCTTGCCAATCAACAATTGGTGGGGATGAAAAAAGTCTTTTTAAACGCTAACGAATCTCAAGTGGTAACCATTACAATTGACCGTCAATTTCTGAGCTACATTGATCACCAATATCAACGCCAACCATTACAAGGAAAGCTTACTTTTACCACAGGGAACCCAGATCATCCATTGATGATCACCAAGGAGATTTAACCAATGGCAATCTTACAAAACAAATGGCATCAAACCATCATTCAAAAAGGAAACATTCAATTTAGTTTTCTGCAAACTGGTGACATCTTTAAAATCATGGACCAAGACCACCAGGTTAATCTTCTTCATGGTAATCCCATTGATGGCATGATTAGCAACCTATACTTAAGAGAAAAATTAACCACAGGATATCGCGTCAGTAAACTCATTGGGGTTGATAGTCCAAGCAAATTTATCATGACTACTGATGGGGCCATTTATGAAGGCAACGTCTTTGATGTTCAATATCAAGTTCATTTGATTGTTCATGACAAAGGTTGGTTTTACCAACTTCATTTACGTGGCGGTAAACCCAATGCTCAGTATGATGTGTTGTACGGCCAAGATGTTGGGATTGCCCACCCTTTTGGAATTTTGTCCAATGAAGCGTATACCTCTCAGTACATTGATCATCAAGTTTTCCAACAAGATGGAAAAACAATTCTTTTATCAAGACAAAATCAAGGCAATACCCATTACTTACAAATCGGATCGGATACAACAATTCAAGCATATTGCACCGACGCAATGCAGTTTTTTGGATTAGATTACAAACTCACTCACACCCCGAAAGCATATCAGGATGCGAACTTACCATCCAAAAAATATCAGTATGAATTTGCATATCTAACACTACAAACCAAATCTTTTTCAATTCAACCTAACATGAAACCAATGACCTTTTATGGTTATTCTCATCGGGAAGCAAATTTATTTGTTACTCAACCATTTAAAGTCACATTGCCAGCCGTGTCAGCATGGTCAACCATCCAAGGAACATCCATTAAACCAATCATTGGTCCATTCAATCCTTTGGCAGGTAAAGCTTTAACCTCGGCAGAATTTACTTCCAAATTTCCAAGACTCAAGCAAATCGAAACCAAAGATCAAGTTTTCTTATCTGGGTTTTTAGACGATGGATCTCATGTGATCAGCCAACAAAAAGAACGTTTGGTTGAAAGACCCCATGGTCATATTCTTCTAAGCGGTGATGTTCTGCACGCAACTGAAGATGTCTTTGCGACCACTGCTTACATGACTGGAATTTTTGGTTCCCATACGGTTTACGGGAATACGAATTTCCATAAATTGACTGGAGATTTACGTCATCCTTTGAATGCACATACTATTTCTGGAACTCGCTTGTACATTGAACAAAATGGGGTTTATCAACTTCTTGGCATGCCATCCTATCTGGTCATGGGTTTGGATAATTTAACTTGGACCTATGTGTTACCTCAAGACACGATTACCATTACCCTTGCCGTGAATGGTGAAGACCCTTTATCTAAACTTACTTTTGCTTCCAAAGAAAATTGCTCCTATCGGGTCTTGGTATCGCAGCAATATTTACTTGATACCAATGAATACAATCAACCGATTACCTATACATTTGATGGTCGGATTCTTGAACTTGATGGCAGAAGTAATGGCATGATTGCTAATCACTATCCTGGCTTACGGTATCGCTGCAGTGCAGATCAACCCTTTCAATTAAAGTTTGGACAAGATTTGATTCCAAACACCAAAGAAGATGGAGGCATGGTTTTCTTTGCCTTTGGTTTCACCAGTCGATTCACCTTTTACACCGAAGCTACATTAAATGGTTCGTTTGAAAGTAAACCAGAACAAATAACTTTTGAGTCAGCTTATCCAACGCTTATTAAAAAGCTGATGCCGCTACATTTAAAACATCCTACCAAACAAGAAGACATGGATGCATTCAATCAATTGGTTCCTTGGTATGTCCATGATGCCCTTGTTCATTATGCTTCTCCACACGGATTAGAACAGTACAATGGCGCTGCTTGGGGTACTCGCGATGTGCTACAAGGTCCATTTGAGTTATTTTTGACTGCGCAACGATTTGATATTAATAAAGAAATCTTACTCAAAGTTTTTTCACGGCAATTTGTCGACACCAAAGAATTCCCGCAATGGTTTATGTTTGACAACTATAAACATATTCAAGCTCACGAATCCCATGGAGATGTCCTTGTTTGGCCTTTAAAAGCATTGGCAAGTTATTTGGATGCAACCGGTGACCTTTCTATTTTATCGACCCCTTTGACGTATATGGATAAACATCTTGGTCAATTCACCAAAGATAAAAAGCCATTGTTTGACCATATTTGGGATATCATCGAAACACTTCAAAGGAGTTCCATACAAGGAACTTCTTTACCTGCATATGGCGGTGGCGATTGGGATGATACCCTTCAACCTGCTAATCAAACCTTAACCAAACAAATGGTCTCTGCTTGGACCGTTGCGTTGCTGTTTGAAACCTTAACCATTCTATCCAAATTTACAATCTTCTCCGACAAGCGTCAGCAAGCACTGATTGCTTATAAAATTGCAATTGAAAAGGACTTTAATCGTTATTTACTTGTCGATGGTGTTCCTGCAGGATTCCTCATCTTTTATCCTGATCGCCAAGAAGTCTTGTTACATCCAAATGATAAAACCACTGGTTTAAAATATCGTTTATTACCATTCAATCGCGGTTTGATAAGTCAACTATATGATCCTAATCAAATCAAAACATATCAATCAATCATCAATCAACATTTGCGCCATCCGGATGGGGTTCGTTTAATGAACACGGCAGTAACCTACCAAGGTGGAAAGAAAACGTATTTCCAACGGGCAGAAACTGCTGCTAACTTTGGTCGAGAAATTGGGATTCAATATGTCCACGCCCATATCCGCTACATTGAAGCCATGTGCACCATCGGTAACGCTCAAGAAGCATGGTGGGGCCTTAATGTAATTAATCCGATTAGCATTCAACGTGTTGTTCCAAATGCTGAATTAAGGCAACGTAATGTTTATTTTTCTAGTTCCGATGCAGCTTTTTTAGATCGATATGAAGCGAAGAAAGATTTTGAGAAGGTTCGTAAAGGCGAGATCAAAGTCAAAGCAGGGTGGCGTTTGTATTCTTCAGGTCCTGGCATCTATCTTCAAACCTTGATCCAACAATTTTTAGGCATTCGAGTCAAACAAAATCAATTGATGATTGATCCACAAATTCCTTCTTCATTATCTGGGTTAACGGTTGACTTCCATTTCCAAGGCCGATCATTAACCATGACATATCAAGATAAGTTAATTGCGAGTAAACCTGGTAATCGCTATCGCTTAGCAATAGCGTCTGAGATTAAAATGACAGCAGCGCATGTCAATGTTATATTGAAGTGATGAATAAATCAGTCACTCATCCATTCTTATATCTTGGTATTTTAACGTTCACCGTTTTATCAAGTTGCGATGGCATCATCAATCCTACCGATGATTTATTTTCCGAAGAAAATATTGTTCTTTATCGAACGGAATTAACCCCCACGATTCCTTATTTATCTGAAAATTATTCTCTACCCGAACTGTCACAAACCCATGCCATTCAAGTCGTATGGTCTGCTGAAGGTTATCAAATCCAAGATGGTGTTTTTCAATATGTTTCTCCATTGGCTGATGAAGTGATTGATTTAACAGCAGTCTTATCTAGCAATGATGAATCAACGACCTTCATTTATCCAATCACGGTCAAATCACAGTTACAAGTTCCGCTTGCCTCCATGAGACCTACCTTAAGAATCCAACTACCTCAAGGTAAACAAGAAGAAGATCTATTCTATGAGGACTATACAAGGGGATCCGCAACCATTCAGCATGACGCTCATGGCATTTATAAAACCACGTCAATCACTTCCCCATTAGGGATAAGAACACGAGGTCATTCGACTCGTTTTATGCCAAAGCGCCCCTACCGAATTCGTTTTGATGAAAACACCTCATTGTTTGGCATGAAAGAAGCAAAAAATTATATTTTACTCGCCAATTATTTAGATCGTTCAATGGTGAGAAATAGTTTAGTTGCCTTCATAAGTCAATCCTTTGGAGAAACGCTCTATGCACTTGATTACCGGTTTGTGGATTTAGTGATCAATCAGGAATATCGCGGTCAATACCTACTGATTGAACGCGTTGAATTTCAAAAGAATCGTTTAGATATCGAACCTAATCTCACTTTGGATGATGCTGGTTTTATGGTTGAATTAGATCAACAAGTGTTTGTGCAAAATCAAGGGAATGAAAATTTAGAATGGTTTAAAATGAATGACAAGCCTTATGTGATTAAAGAACCTAATCCACTGACGACCCAAGGTTATCAATTTCGCCATACCCGCTATATGAACGACTATTTCCATGCCACTAGGACCGCACTCATTCAAAAAACAAACTATGCTCAGTATATCGATGTTGAGAATTGGATAGATTATTTTATGATCCAAGAAATTGCCAAAAATGTCGACGTCGGTTGGGGTTCGGTTTATATGGTAAAACCAACTGGAGAGACACTCAAACATATGCCTTTATGGGATTTTGATTTGGCTTTTGGCAACGCCGATTATATTGATTATACGCCCGAAGGTCATTGGGGTTGGGCTACCTATGAAAAGAATGAATTGTTTACGTTAATGATGGGTATTACTTCAATTCGAAATCGGTTCAAAGAAAAATTAATTGCCTTTGAAATCGATGTATTACCTGGGATCATGGATTGGCTATCCAGCAATGAGACGGCACTGACCACATTAAGTCAAACGAACTTTCAACTTTGGCCGATGGATACGTGTGATGGATGGTGCCCGATTCCGCTACCTTTACAAGGTCTCACGGCTATCAGTCAACAGTTTGATTACCTCCGTGATTTTTTAACCCAACGGATCACGTGGATGAAAACTCATATCTAATCTATCTTTTTATGGTATAGTGCTAAAAGTGTTTATGATTCCTGGCAGTTTGCTTGGTGGATCATCACCAAGGAGCAACCATGTCATTTACGAAATTAGGTTTAAACGATTCTTTATTAAAGGCCGTTGAAAAAGAAGGCTATACCGTTCCTACTCCCATTCAAGAACAAGCCATTCCATTGTTATTAGCTGGTAAAGATGTCTTAGGGACTGCACAAACTGGCACGGGGAAAACCGCTGCTTTTGCTTTACCAATGATTCAAATGTTAATGACCTTACCACGACCTGAAAAAAGAGTGGTCAGAGCATTAATCGTGGTTCCAACCAGAGAATTAGCAGTGCAAATTCAAGAGTCCTTCATGACACTTTCACGATTTAGTAATTTAAGAATCGGGATGTTTTTTGGCGGTGTCAGTAAATTTGGTCAAATTAATTTATTACGTCAAGGGGTTGATATTGCCGTTGCCACCCCGGGACGTTTACTCGATCTCATGCGTGATCGAGCCTTCCATCCTAATTTTATTAAAATGGTGGTCTTAGATGAAGCTGATCAAATGTTAGACATGGGTTTTTTACCGGATGTCAAAACCATTCTCCAATCGATTCCAAAACCAAGACAATCAGCTTTATTTTCTGCAACGATGCCTGAACAAATTGCGAGTTTAGCCTCCTCATTTTTACTTGATCCTGTCCGAATCGCGATTACCCCAGTCAGTCAACCTTTAAATAAGATCGTTCACCAAACCATCAAAATTGAAAAGAATCAAAAGCTTTCCTTACTCATTCATTTACTAAAAAATCCTGAACTTAAATCGGTCTTAATCTTCATGAGAACCAAAAGGGGTGCAAAAAGAACTGCTCTCAATTTAACGCATCAAGGTCATACCGTCGTTGAACTTCATGGTAATCAGTCCCAAGCCCAACGTCAATTCGCCATGAAGAAGTTTAAAGAAAAGCATGTTCGCATCCTTGTGGCAACGGATTTAGCAAGTCGTGGGATTGATATTCATCAATTAAGTCACGTCATTAATTTTGATATGCCAGAAACTGCTGAAGCATTCTTACACCGTACCGGTCGTACAGGACGCGCAGGATTTTCAGGCGATGTCTTCAACTTTGTTTCCCGAGAAGAATCTAGTTTACTCCACATGATTAATCGTCATACGGGGATGTCGTTAACCCCATCGATTATGAAAGATTTTGTCTTTGATTCCTCTCTTGTCGTCCACGGCGGTGGCGATGACGAAGGTGATCGACCACGTTATCAATCTCGTGAACGTTCTGGTCAACGTTCCTATGGATCTTCGCGTTCCAGTAGTGGTCGTGGCTATGGATCTAGTCAAACCCCACGGTCATTTGGCAATCCTCCAAGCACGGAATCTGGTGAACCTAAACCATATACACCTAAACCTTATCAAGGTGATCGAGCCCCACGTCGTTATGATAGTCGTCCCTCATCCTCAGGTCCTCGAAGTAGTAGTTATCAAGGGCGAAATCCTCGTCCAGAAGGACAATCTTCAGGATATCAAGGTCGTACCCCACGTGAACCAGGACAATCTTCGGGTTACCAAGGTCGTACACCTAGAGAACCAGGACAATCTTCGGGTTACCAAGGTCGTACACCTAGAGAACCAGGACAATCTTCGGGTTACCAAGGCCGTACACCTAGAGAACCAGGACAATCTTCAGGTTACGAAGGAAAAAGACCTAGCTACCAAAGCCGAAACAATACCTTCAAAAAGCGTAATCCTTAAATTTATTTTTTAGAAAACATTTCTGCGACTTGAATACGATTGAGGGCTCTCGTGAGTGCTGCTTTTGCCCTGGCATCATCAATCTTTTGATTCTTCTCATTCAAGCGATCTTCCGCACGTTTCAAAGCTTCTTTGGCCCGGGTCACATCAATTTCTTCCGCTTGTTCGATGGCATCAACCAATAAAATGGTTTGATTCCTCTGAACCGATAAGACCCCGCCACTGACAGCATAGTAAATCGTTTTTTTGTTGGTTTGAATATGCATGGGCCCCGTTTTCATGATCGTTAACAAGGGGGTATGGTTAGCAAGAATCCCTAATTGACCGGCGGTGGTGACCACACTTAAAAGTTCGACGGCATCGTCGAAGACTTTTCTTCTAGGGGTGATGATCAATAAGGGGAAGGTCATGTTACTTTAAGGTTTCCGCTTTCTTCACTGCATCTTCAAAGGTCCCTACATATAAGAAAGCCCCTTCGGGAAGCTTATCGCCTTTGCCATCGAGGATGGTTTGCACACTACGAACCGTGTCTTTGATTTTGACAAATTTACCAGGAATATTATTGAAAGGTTCTGCGACAAATAGAGGTTGGGATAAATAGTTACGAATTCTTCTGGCTCTACCAACAATCAATTTATCTTCTTCCGATAATTCATCCACACCAAGAATGGCAATGATGTCTTGTAAATCTTTATAACGTTGCAAGACTTTTTGTGCGCCGACCGCTGCTTGGTAATGTTCTTTACCAACGATGTTTGGGTCTAATGCTAACGACGTTGACCCTAAAGGATCAATGGCAGGATAAATGCCTAACGCGGCTGTTTGTGTATCCAAAACTGTTTTTGCATCCAAGTGAGCAAAGGTTGCTGCTGGCGCTGGATCGGTTAAGTCATTGGCAGGGACATAAACCGCTTGAACCGACGTGATTGAGCCATCTTTGGTTGAGGTAATCCGTTCTTGTAATTGACCCATTTCTGTGGCTAAGGTTGGCTGATATCCAACCGCAGAAGGCATACGGCCTAACAACGCAGACACTTCACTTCCTGCTTGAGAGAAACGGAAAATGTTATCGATGAATAATAAGACATCTTGCTTCTTCACATCGCGGAAATATTCGGCGAGGGTTAAACCGGTTAACGCCACGCGCATCCGGGCACCTGGTGGTTCGTTCATTTGACCGAAGACCAATGCAGTTTGTGGAAGGACGTTTGAGTCTTTCATTTCTCGATATAAATCATTACCTTCACGGGATCGTTCACCAACCCCAGCAAAGACGGATAATCCTTTTTGTTCAAAAGCAATGTTATGAATGAGTTCTTGAATTAAGACGGTCTTGCCGACCCCTGCGGAACCGAATAAACCAATTTTTCCACCTTTTAAATAAGGACAAATTAAATCAATGATTTTAATGCCAGTTTCTAAAATATCACGACTGGTTTTTTGATCAGAAAAGGTAGGAGGATTACGGTGAATAGGCATTTTTGGTGAGCTAGCAAAATCATCACCTAGACCATCAATTGGCCGGCCTAACACATCAAACATTCTTCCTAAAGTTTTTTCTCCTACTGGAATCGTAATCGGGGCTCCCGTGTTAACGACTTGCATCCCACGAACCAACCCTTCGGTAGGACCCATGGCCACGGCCCGAACCATATCATCGCCAATATGTTGGGCGACTTCAACCACCAAAGGCGCTTGATGTTCAAGGGCAATGGATAAGGCTGTTAACAAGACGGGTAATGATTGGTTAGGAAAGCGAATATCAACAATCGGTCCAATGACTTGGACGATGTTGCCGGTTGGTAATCCAACTTTCTTTTGTGTTTCTTTGTTTGCCATACCTTTACCTCCTAGGTAGAAGAACCGCCGATAATTTCGGCAATTTCTTGAGTGATGTTTGCTTGACGCTGTTTATTGAATTCAAGTTGAAGTTGATCAACCAATTCATCAGCGTTATCAGAAGCTTTTTCCATCGCATTTCGCCGCGAGGATTGTTCAGAGACTTGGCTTTCAATCAGACTTGCATAAAGGGTATTCTTTAAATAAAACGGAACTAATTTTTCAAAGACCGATAAGGGATCCGGTTCAATTAAAGGAGGTTTTACCAGCTGAGTAGAAGTGGAGAAGGCATCGATGGATAAGGGTAATAAGGTTAAGGATTGCGGTTGAAAGATTAAACTATTGATGAACCTGGTGTAAACGACGATGACTTTAGAAACCTCCCGGTTTTTAAAAGAATTTACCACAGCATCAACGAGGGGAGACAAGGTTGCTTCACTTAATGAACCAGCTTGAACATAGGTGGCATCAAACGTTCGGTTTATCGACTTTAAAAACCTGCCAGCTTTTTCTCCGATCGAATAAATGAGATCTTGTGGGTTGACTTGTTTTAGAAAGTGTGACAAGACACTGTAATTATAGGATCCACACAATCCCAAATTCGAGGTGATCAATATAAACATGGTTGGCTTATTCTTATCCGTTTTAAAAAAAACCGAATTCTTTAAGTCTTCGTGTGCCAAATTGGTATGGACAATCTCCATTAATTTTTCAGCATAAAGACGTGATTCGAGCATGGATTGTTTCCACGTTTTTAATTTCGTGGTTGCAATCATTTGCATGGCCTTGGTAACTTTTTTAGTTGCCTTGATCGAACCAATGCGACGTCTTAAGACGGGTAAGCCTTTTGCCATACGATCCCTTAAATTCTCTTTTCAAAGAAGGCTGCGGTGATTTTCTTCAAGGATTCTAGGGTCTTATCTTGGAATTTTTTCTTCACTTTGATGTCTTCAATGATTTCTGGATGTTTAGTTTCAATCAGTGAGATATAGGTTTTTAATAAGACTTTAATCTCAGATAATGGCGCGGTTTCTAAGAATCGGTTTTGAACCGCGTAAAGGGAAAGAATTTGATGTTCAACTGGCAACGGTTCATATTGATTTTGTTTTAATAGTTGCATCAAGACGCCACCATGAACAAGAACTTTTTTGGTTGAGGCATCAATGTCACTACCGAACTGTGCAAACGATTGAAGCTCACGGTAATTGGCTAATTCAATCTTTAAGGAACGAACCACTTGCTTCATCGCCCCAATTTGAGCGGCTCCACCAACCCGTGACACAGATTGACCAGAATCGATTGCTGGACGTTGCCCACCATTGAATAAATCCGATTGTAAAAAGATTTGCCCATCGGTGATCGAGATGACGTTGGTTGGGATATACGCAGAGTTATCACCTGCTTGGGTTTCAATGATTGGTAAAGCGGTTAACGAACCTCCGCCATGGGCTTGGTCAAGTTTGCAAGCCCGTTCAAGTAACCGGGAGTGTAAATAGAAGATATCCCCAGGAAAAGCTTCTCGACCTGGTGGTCGTCTTAATAATAAGGATAAGGTTCGATAGGCAACCGCATGTTTACTTAAATCATCATAAACGATTAAAACATCTTTGCCGTTATCTAACCATTCTTCGCCAATCGCTGTCCCCGCGTAGGGAGCAAGCCATTGTAAGGTGGCAATTTCTGAGGCGGAAGAAGACACGACGGTGGTGTATTTCATGGCGCCTTCGCTTTTAAGTCGATCAACGATGTTGGCAACCGTCGAGTTCTTTTGGCCAATCGCGACGTAAATACAACGAACGTTTTGATCTTTTTGATTTAAAATCGTGTCAATGGCAATCGCCGTTTTTCCGGTTTGGCGGTCACCAATGATCAATTCACGTTGACCACGACCAATCGGAATCATCGCATCAATACCCATAATCCCAGTTTGTAACGGGGTGTTCACGGGTTGACGCATCATGACCCCAGGGGCAATACGTTCTACCGGTCGTTGCTTGGTGGTTTTTAGAGGCCCTAAGTTATCAATCGGTTGACCAAGGGCATTGACCACCCGACCTAATAAGGCATCACCGACAGGCACTTCGATGGTCCGTTTGGTGCGTTTCACAATATCGCCTTCTTTGATCGATTGGGTCGTGGACAACAAGACAATCCCCACGTGGTCTTCTTCAAGGTTAAGAATTAAGCCATAAACATCATTTGGAAAAAGGACAAGCTCATTCATCATCGCTTTATCTAAACCATAAACCAAGGCAATACCGTCACCGATGGAAATGACTTTTCCCGTGTCAGCTTCACCATAAGGTTGATCAAAATTTTTAATTTGCTCTTTGATTAAATTAGAAATTTCTTCAGGTTTTATTTTCATACATTATCCTCTTTTCAATAAACGTTGTTTTAACGTTGATAACTGATGGAGTAAGGAGGCATCAAAGATCTTTCCTTGAATATCAATTCGGAACCCACCAATAAGACGTTCATCCAATTGATTGGTTAAGGTAATCGGATGACCAAGATGGGTTGCCAGAACCTCGGTAAGTTGGTTGATCTGATCTTTGGTTAAAGCAGACACTGAATAAATCAAGCCAACTTGTTGTTCCAACTGAACCCGTAAAGTTCCAATCGTTTCCAATAATATTTTTTCTAAATATCGCGTCCGATGATTTTGAATTAAGACTTTTAAAAAAGAACCAACTTGAAGCCATGTTGATGGGCTAAACAAATCATCCACCAATTTAAATTTCATCGACCTTTCATAAAATTCATTGGTAAGAAAATGTAACAAGGTTGGATCAGTCTGAACTAACTGCAGGAGTTGTTGGCAAGCGTCTAAATACGCCTGCATGGTCTTGCTTTCGTTGGCAATCTTAGTTAACGCTAAGGCGTAACGAGAAGCAACTGGTTCCATTAATTTCTTAATCCTTTAATAAAGTTTTCAATGACTTTATCGTTATCTTGTTTGGTTAACTCTCTTTGTAATACTTGCTTGGAAGCATCCAAGGCAACATTGACCATTTCTTTTTCAATCTCGAAAAGAGCTTGAGCTTTCGCTTGGATGATTTCATCACTTGCTTTTTGCTTAATTCTTGTGGCTTGAGCTTGGGCATCTTCCAATAATTTCCCTTTGGTTGACTCAATTTCTTCAAGTGCCTCATCGCGAAGCGTTTTAAGGGATTGTTGAACTTTCTTTGTTTCTGCTTCTAAGGAGATTTTTAAAGCTTTTGCTTGAGCTTCTCGTGCAATCGCTTCATCAATCGATTGCTTTACAAATGTCGCGCGAGTGTCAAGGATAGCCTTGATAGGTTTGTAAAGAAATTTTTGAACAATGATTAACAAGATAAAAGTTGATAATAACTGAGCAATAAAGGGCCATATGCCAGTTGGAATTAATTTATCGATGATACTTTGTGGGTCAACAGGACCCGACGTAAAAACGTAAAAGGCATTCATAAAATTAATAGACGAAGATGAGCAAGATCGCAATTAATAATCCGTAAATACCAGTTGTTTCGTCCAAAGCAACCCCAAGGATCATGGTTGCTCTAAGGTTATCTGCAGTTTCCGGATTTCGTGACATCCCTTCAATTGCACTTGAAACAATTTGGCCTTCACCAATACCAGGCCCAATGGCCGCTAAGCCAACGGCAAGACCGGCACCGATGCCAGTTAAGCCTTTGTTAATGTCGGCAAAGACAGGGGATAATAAAGCAACTTGGGCAGCGAGCGTCGTTAGAAATGATAAGAACATACTATTTCTCCTTTATATCATGCTGTTATTGCATGTTTTTCTTCTTCATCCTTGCTTGGTCGTGCGGGCCCTTCCTGCGCGATAAAAAGCATGGATAAAGAAATGAAAACGAGGGTTTGAATGAGCGCAGAGAATAGATCGAAGTAAAGATGGAACCATGGCGCAACCAATGGTGCCAACCAAAGTGAGTTTACTCCTGCTGGTAAAAAAGTAAAGATTAAAGAAGACAGTTCTCCAAGTGAAAAATAGATTAAAGACATTAAAATAAATCCAGAAAGAATGTTACCAAAGATCCGAAAGCTCATGGAAACTAATGGTGCCCAAATAGAGACAAGATTGATGGGAAGAAAAACTGGAAATGGTTCAATAAAGCGTTTGAAGTATTTCCATCCGTTTGTCTTGATTGCAGTGTAATGAATGAGGATAAAGGAAATTAAAACAATGGTGAATGTATTCATATAATAACTTAATGGAGATGAAAGACCAGTTAAACCAAACAAGAAACCGATGAAGATATAAAGTGTGATGGATAAAAAATACGGTGTCATAAAATTAAAATGATGTCCCATATTAGTTTTGACCAAACGTTCTATCGTAAAGACGATCAATTCTGCAATAAGCATGATGCCTTTAGGCTTCTTTAAAGGATCAACTTTTTTTGAAGATTGGTAAACAAAAAAGGAAAAGATTGAAATTAAAATGACCACCATCCAAGAGGTGTAAGTTTCAGCGGGAAGTGATAATAAGAAATCGTTCATGGTTTTGATTTAATTGTATTAAAATTTGCACCGGTTAAGAAGATTATTGCACTAATGACTAAATAGGCAAGGAAGATAGTAAAGATATTAAAGATTTCAATATCATTTACCCTAATAAATATCGAGGCAAGTAATCCTAAAGCAAATAAACCAAGTCGAGATACCATGTACATTGGGCTCGCACCCGACTTAATTTTATGTTGAACACCTAAAGCTAAACGATTGGCTTGAAAAATGATAAATAAATAATTCATGGAACCAATCAAGGATCCTAATAGCCAACCTAAAGCCCATGACAAGGGTGTGTAGTTGAGAAAATAAAGTAAAAATAAGGCAGTTGCTACAATGAAAAAAACAATGAAAGCTTGATAAAGAATCTTAAATGGGATTTGCCTAACTGAAGTGGCTTTTTCCATACCTCTTTAAAATATCATAATTAAGTCAAACTTCCCACCTAAATACGAATTTACAAATCATCAAAAATTTAATGGTAAAATAGGTTTGAGGTTTTTATGCAAAATCAATTAAAATTATTTGCTTTGAGTGGTTCTAAACAACTGGGTTTAGCCATTTCTCAGGCACTAAAAGTCCCTTTAAGTCCTGTTGAAATTACCAAATTTGCTGATGGAGAAATCCTAGTAAAACCACTTGAAACGGTTCGAAATCACAGTATTTATATCATTCAAAGCACGAGTAAACCTGCTTCAGAAAATTTAATGGAATTAATGGTCTTTATCGACTCTCTTAAACGTTCATCTGCCAAAGAAATCATTGCTGTCATTCCATATTTTGGATATGCCAGACAAGATCGGGTTGCTCGCAGTCGTGAGCCGATTACGGCTCGTTTAGTGGCAGATTTACTTCTTGCCGCTGGGGTGAATAGGGTCATGAGTGTTGATATTCACACCATGCAGATCCAAGGATTTTTCTCTATTCCATTCGATAATATTTCCCCTTATCACTTGTTTGCAAAAGAAATTAAACAGTTATTAACCAAAAATAAACTTGGTGAAGAGGATTTAGTCATTGTTTCTCCCGACCATGGATCAGTGACAAGAGCTCGCAACTTTGCGGAAATGTTTCGTCATGCTAGCATTGGGATCATTGATAAACGTCGACCCAAACCAAATCTTGCAGAGAGTATTAATTTGATTGGTGATGTCGATGGAAAAATTGCGGTGATTGTTGATGATATTGTCGATACAGGGAATACTTTACTCGGCGCTACTGAAATGTTAAAAAAATCCGGGGCTAAGATGATTCTTGTCTGTGCAACCCATGCGGTATTTTCTGCGAATGCTTTTGAAAGAATTCAACAAGCACCGATTGATTCATTTTTTATTACCGATACCATTGACCGCGTCTCGCAAGGAAACATCAAAGTGATTTCTGTTGCCCCACTGTTAGCAAGGGTCATTGAAAATATGCATGAGGGTAAAGCTTTATCCCCAATTTTCGATGAGTTTTCTCGATAATATGATTCATGTGTATGATCGCTCAGTCCAAAGCTTAATGCGATTGGTTGCAAAAATTATCCGCATTCCTGAACCTAAGGTTTATCTCGGTCATAAAATATTTCATAAAATCATTGATATTCTTCGTTATCATGAGGTGAATCGTATTCTTTTGGTCACCGATCAAAACATCATTCAATTAAAGATCATTGACCCTTTAATCACTTTATTCAACCAACAAAAAATTGATTTTTTTATATACCAAGACACACAAGTCAATCCCACCATTGTTAATTTAGAAGAAGCAAAAACAAGTTATGTTAAGCATCAATGCCAAGCGATCATTGGTGTTGGGGGTGGATCAGCGATGGACTGCGCCAAAGGTGCTGCTGCCCTTGTGGCAAGCGGAAAAAAAGTCCATCAATTAAGAGGATTATTAAAAGTTAGAAAAAAACCACCGTTGATGATCATGGTCCCAACGACCGCAGGCACTGGCTCAGAAGCCACGGTTGCCGTGGTGGTTTCTAACCCTAAAACCAAAGAAAAATATGGGATAGGTGATCCGGTATTAGTGCCTTCATACGCAATCTTAGATTCAGCATTAACCATGGGATTACCGGCACAATTAACTGCAACCACGGGCATGGATGCCATGACCCATGCAATTGAGGCTTATCTAGGCAATAGCGTCACCCCATTTTCAAAGGCAGCGTCTAAAAAAGCTCTCCAACTCATTCATCAACATCTCATTCATAGTTATCAACATCCCCAAGATGAACCATCCAGACGAGGGATGTTAGAAGCTAGTTATCAAGCTGGTTTAGCCTTCACTCGGTCTTATGTGGGCTATGTCCATGCGGTTGCACACACCCTTGGAGGGTTTTATCAAGTTCCACATGGGCTTGCAAACGCAATCATCTTGCCTCATGTGCTAGAACTTTATGGCAAATCGATTCACCACAAACTTGCGACGATGGCAGATTGGTTGTCCCTGACTAGCCTCGATGCACCGTCGGTTGTCAAAGCAAAAGCGATGAAAGAATGGTTAAATCATCATCTCAACTCCATGCATATCACCAACACCCTTCCAGGCATCATCAAGAAAGAAGATATTCCATTGATGGTGAAACGTGCTCAGCAAGAAATATCACCTTTTTATCCAGTACCAATGTATCTACATGGGCAAGTTCTTACCCATTTGTATCAAACCTTAGGAGGGTTTTAACATGAACGTTTATGATTTTTCGGCGAAGTCGATTAAGGGTGTTAATATCCCTTTATTAAAGTTTAAGGGAAAGGTTTTGTTGATAGTGAATACGGCAACCCATTGTGGTTACACCAAGCAATACAACGGCCTACAAACGTTGTACCAAACCTATCAAACCAAAGGATTAGAAGTTCTTGATTTTCCAAGTCATAGTTTTTTACAAACCCCGGAAGATAATGCCGGCATTGAAGCGTTTTGTGAACGCCAATTTAAAACCACCTTCACCACCTTTGAAAAGATTGATGTCAATGGTGAACAAGCCCATCCGTTATATCTCTACTTAAGAAAAGCGAACAAAGATCAAGTGGATACAAAGATTGAATGGAACTTCTCCAAGTTTTTAATCAATCGACAAGGCCAAGTGGTCGGTCGATTCAATGCTAAAACAACGCCTGAAATGCTCATTGAAACCATCGAAACCTTATTGCGATGATTGCAAAAAGCCAAAGACAAAATTTACTTGATAAACATCTTTTGTTATTTGGTCACCTGCCAACCTCGTTTCTCCAAATTCCTGGTCGCATCGAATGGTTCGGGGGTTATCCCTCTTTTCATGGAGGGTTAAGGTTAACGAGCACGATCAACCGTTATTTATATGCCAGTGTCAGCCCCAATTCAAATCAAAGCATACGTATCATTTCCTCTGGTTTTCCCGTGATCACGGTGGATTTAAATCATCTCAATCAATCCCTCATGGATGATGTGGCAGCGACAAGCTTGGTCAAATCCATTATCCATACGTTGAAAGAAGAAGGCCACCCTCTTGAACAAGGCTTAGATATGTTCATCGAATCAGAACTCAAGGGCCCATTTGGATTAGGGTCTTCCAGTGCGTTTGCGTTGACCGTCGTTCTGATGATGATCCACGCAACGAAGACAGAAAAGCTCTATAACAACGAACGAATCATCCAATGGGTAGATCAACTTGAAAAAACTTTTTTTGTTAGAAATCCTAAGGCTTACGATGCGGCAACGATGGTCATGGGCGGCACATTGTTAGTCGATCATGGGTTTAGCAATCAACCGACCTTTCAAGGCACATCCCAAACATTTCAAGACCATGAATGCTTGCTGATTGATATCAAGAGTCAGGTGATGCAAGAAAGTTTTTTGGTGAAACAAATCCGTGAACAAATGACGATCATTGCCCATCATTATCAAAAAGCATTATTGGCAGAACTTGATCAACTTCAAGTTCAACATGACTTTTCTGATTTAACCCGAATGTATGGAATAAAAACCACCAACAAACTCAATTATTATTATCAAGAAAATCAGCATGCGAAATTAGCTTACTTAGCATTAGAAAAAAAAGATGAAACTGAGTTTTATCAACAAATTGCGGCCAGTCAAAGAAATGGCGAATTACTTCTTGATTATCATCTTATTCCTCAAGGCCAAGACCAACGATTACATCATGCGATGAAATGGATTCATCAACATTTACCTCACGCCCATCTTCGCATTCATGGATTAGGATTTCAAGGTCCTTTGCTCTGTATGATTCCAAAAACCATGTATGGAGAATCTTATCGACTTTTAAAGAGACAATTTTATGAACAAAACTTGTTACATTTCAGTATCATTAAGCAACCGTATAAGTTTTACAAATCTTGAAACCTCTTACATTCATTAGTTAAATTTAATCGTTTTTCTTCATTTTTTAATGAAAATGACAATGTAAGCGTTGTCAAAACCAAGTAAAATTGGAAAGCGTTTACATTCATTCATGTAAACTTGTATTTGTATTTCATCTTGTTTATATTGATGTCGTCTTCAAGAACTGGCATCTTGTAGACCGAGGAAAAGAGGAGGAACAAGTATCATGAAAAATACCATCACACTAGAACGGTTATCACAAAAACCTTTAAATGCAAAGTATTACCCTTATGACTTAGAAGTTGTAACCCTGGTCGATCTAAAGAAAGATAATTTCTTTACCGAACTATCACGGTTCATCAACGAAGTCGTGGCCATCATCCGTCGTAGCGATAAGAACTAATTTTATCTCCTACATATCAATCCTTGCCAGAGTCGGGAAACCGGCTTTTTCTTTTTTAAGAAAGTTGTTATAATTAAAGCATGAAGAAAACTGCCCCCCCTAAACAGTTGAAGTCTTTTTCTACGAACCCACTGAGAAACCTTCTATTTATCACAGCATTAATGGTTATAGCATTCATCATTTTTGGACTTTTACTCTCTCACAACCAAGGGTGGATCACGCTTCCTTTTAGCACTCTGAGTTGACATTTGCTAATGGTCATTTTATAGTAATCTTAGCACTTAATACTTAAGAGTGCTAAGGAGGTTCTTTATGGAACTACCCATCGACTATAGCAAAGATGACAAGGTCTTAGAAAAATTCGGCCGAAACATTAATGAACAAGTTAAAAAAGGCAAGATTGATCCTGTCATTGGTCGCGATGAAGAAATTAGAAAAATCATCCAAATTTTAGCCCGTAAAAATAAAAACAACGTCATTCTTTTAGGTGAACCAGGCGTAGGAAAAACAGCCATCATCGAAGGATTAGCACAACGCATTCTTCGGCAAGATGTCCCTTCCACTCTCAAAGACAAAATGATTTACGAATTGGACATGGGGGCATTAATTGCTGGTGCAAAATTTCGCGGTGAATTCGAAGAACGATTAAAAGCAGTCTTAAACAAAATAAAACAATCCGATGGCAACATCATTTTATTCATCGATGAAATTCATAGCATTGTTGGTGCGGGGCGCACGGATGGTGCGATGGATGCTTCAAACATGCTTAAACCTCTTTTAGCCCGGGGTGAAATTGATTGTATCGGGGCAACTACCTTAAACGAATACCGCCAATACATTGAAAAAGATCGTGCTTTAGAAAGACGTTTTCAACCTTTGATGGTAGGAGAGCCAACCGTTGAAGATACGATTTCGATTTTACGTGGGATTAAATCTCGCTATGAATCACATCATGGCGTCAAAATTACTGACGAAGCACTCGTCGCCGCTGCCACGTTATCGCAGCGTTATTTAACCTCAAGATTTCTTCCCGACAAAGCGATCGATTTGGTCGATGAAGCTTCGGCACTCACCAGGGTCCAAATCGAATCGATGCCCACAGAACTGGACGAGGTGGATCGGCGCATTCGGCAATTAGAGATTGAAAAATTTGCACTAAGTAAAGAGGAAGATCCGACCTCGAAGGCGCGTTATCAAAAAATTTCTGAAGAACTTGAAACCCTAAAAAAGGATTACGCAACCAAGAAACAAAAGTGGCAAGAAGAGAAAAATTTATTATTGGAAATTAAAACCCTGAAAGACCATATTCACAATACAAAATTAAGTCTTGATCAAGCATTTAATCAAGGAGAATATCAAAAAGCGTCCGAACTTCAATACGGAAAGATTCCCGAACTAGAAAAGAAATTAGCAAGTTTTGAAAACAAGTCGAGAAAAGGTCGGATGTTATCAGAAATCGTTACCGAAGAAGAGATTGCCAAGATTGTCTCAAAAATGACCAAGATTCCGTTAAGTAGAATTGTCCAAGGTGATAAGGATAAAATCTTGAGTTTAAAGACGAAAATGTTACAACGTGTCGTTGGTCAAGATGATGCTGTGACCTTAGTCACTGACGCGATCATGCGGCAACGCGCAGGGATTCAAGATGCGAAACGACCGATTGGTACCTTTATGTTCTTAGGTCCTACCGGCGTTGGTAAAACCGAAGTTGCCAAGAGTTTAGCAGAAGGTTTATTTGATCATGACAATCAAATCATTCGGATTGATATGTCGGAATACATGGAAAAGTTTTCTGTCTCACGATTGATTGGTTCTCCACCTGGGTACGTAGGATATGAGGAAGGTGGGCAATTGACCGAAAAAGTAAGACGGGCTCCTTACAGCATTGTTCTCTTTGATGAAATAGAAAAAGCACACCCTGAAGTATTTAATCTCCTGCTACAAGTCTTGGATGAAGGCCGTTTAACCGATTCTCAAGGCCGTTTGATTGATTTTCGTAACACCGTCATCATCATGACGTCCAATTTGGGTTCAGAATTTATCCTTAACAACCAAATGGCTTCAGTGGATGAGTTACTCCACCGTACTTTTAAACCTGAATTTTTAAATCGGATTGATGAAATCGTATATTTTAAACCTCTCAACCAAGATGTTCAAGGGATGATTGTTGCGAAAATGTTGATGCAACTTGAACAACAATTAGAAAAGCAGCAAATCTTGATTTCCTTTACAGAAGAGGTTGAAAAAGACATTCTTCTTCAAGCATTTAGCAAAGAATATGGGGCAAGACCATTACGGCGTTATATTCAAAAAGAACTAGAGACTTTTATTGCCAAGCAATTAATTCAAGGCACGATTTTGCCGAATGTCCCGATTACCATTGATGTTCATAATCATCTTTATTCCATCAAGACTTCGGATTAACGCGTTATCACCATCAACAAATCCACGCTTTTTTTGGATTGACAAAAGCGTCTATCTTTTCTATGATTGTAAAGCGTGAGCCCCCTTAGTTAAGTGGTATAACGAGTCCATGGTAAGGACTTATTGTCAGTTCGATTCTGGCAGGGGGCACCATCAAGATTCCCGGTTCGGGAATTTTTTATTTTCAATCAAAGGTGAAGTCGCTATAATAACGAGTTAGAGGATAGAAGCATGAAGGTTAAATTGATCTCTTACTCCCAACCAACCGAGAATTTAAAAGTTGAAGGGCTAACCAACGCCCAAGAACTAATTGCCTTTTGTGCACGTGTATCCAATCCTACCAATCAAATGAACATGTCGACGTCGGATAAATTAATTCGCTATTTAGTCAAACATAAACATTGGTCACCGTTAGAAATGGTGTCATTATGCCTTGAAATCGAAACCACCCGAGACATTGCTAGACAAATCCTACGCCATCGCTCTTTTTCTTTCCAAGAATTTTCTCAACGGTATGCCGATCCAACCCAACACTTGGAATTTGTGACAAGAGAAGCTCGTTTGCAAGACGAGAAAAATCGGCAAAATAGCATCAAATTAACCGAAGAGTCCAAAGCAAAATCACTTCAACAAGCTTGGGAAGTTAAGCAACAAGCGATGATCAATCTCGCCAAAGAAACTTACACCTGGGCAATTCAACAAGGGATTGCCAAAGAACAAGCGAGATCTGTCTTACCAGAAGGTCTTACCATGTCACGCTTATACATGAATGGGACATTAAGAAGTTGGGTGCATTATCTCGAACTGCGTTCTGGTCACGGTACCCAACAAGAACATATGGATATTGCATTGGCTTGCGCCAGTGTGATCACCAAGGTCTTTCCATTGATGCAAGAATTTATACAACATGACGAAAACGTTCAATAAGAAAAGACGATTTCTAAAGATTTTCATTCTTGTGCTAGCGATCTTAACGGTGCTTCCTTTTTCTACTTACCTCATCAGTTATCAACCTCAAGCTGATTCCCAGCTTGCTTATGAGGATGCTGAAGAGTTCAATCAACATTATGGATTTATTCAAGACGATGCCACGGTTGGCGTCATCTATTATCCCGGAGGTTTAGTTCACCCTAAAGCTTATGCTAGGTTTGCCAAAGCGTTATCGATGTCAACCCAGTATTCAGTGTTTGTGACGTCACCTTTATTTCATCTTGCCATCACTCAAATCAGCCTTGCTGATCAAGTGATGAGTCAACATCCTAGCATTGACACATGGATGATCGGTGGGCATTCCCTAGGTGGATCATCCGCAGCATTTTATACATTTGAACATATGGATGAAATCACAGGGTTATTTTTACTTGCGAGTTATACCACCGAACAAGCTGATTTTTCTTCAAGCAATGTATCCGTGATCAGTATTGTGGGTAGTGAAGATCTCGTCCTCAATCAATCTACTTATGTCGCCCATCAACCATATTTACCAACCAATCACGTTGAAGTCATCATTGAAGGTGGCAATCACAGTCAGTTTGCAGATTATGGCCCGCAGCGTGGTGACGGAGTTGCCTTCATTGATGGATTAGAACAAGAAGCGCTTGTGGTCACTGCCTTAACGACTTGGTTTGACCAACTTATCCTCAAATAGAATTAATAACCCAAAACCAATCATCGGGATGAAGGCAAGCCACCAGGTTTGATATCGGGATTTTGCCAACACGAGTGACCACCCATACAAGATGAAAAAATCAACGGTCATGATCCCCACCAACGCATCTTGGAAGAAATGCGAAAAATAAACACTTGGATTCGTTTGAATCATCGCATCCATCCATAACCATCCACTCCCAATCAGTAGCGCCACAAGAATAGTTTTCTTGATGATGGTTAACTTTAATCTCTTCCCTGATACGGGTTGATAACCCCATAACGTCGCATACGCGCCAAGAACAAAACTTAATCCTAAAGGAATCCAAGAAACCAAAGGGCGATCTTGATCGAGTGCTGCATCCAGTAAAAAATAAATTGGAACAAGCCCCATCCAATTAAAAAAGAATGTCGAGAATCCATCGGCTTGGCCTTGTAACAATTCAGGAAGTAGCTCACTATTGAAACCAAAAGAAAATCCATAAATGATCGTGTAAATGACAAGGATAAGCCATAAAGTCAACGAGGTTTTATTCACTGATTAATCAAATCACTGGCGATAATCGCCGATTGATAAATGGTTGGTAACCCACTTCCAGGATGAGTTCCTCCACCGACAAGATAAAGATTTTTAACCCCTTGAAATTGGTTATGAGGCCGTAAATAAAGTAGTTGAGAAAACTTATGAGATAAATTAAAGTTTGCCCCAAGATGAACATGATACTGATCTTGCCAATCTAGTGGACTTAAAGCGTGTTTCTTTATAATATGGTTACGAATATCTTTTAAGCCAGGAACTTTTTCTAATCGTTGAATGGTCTCATCCATGTACTTTGCTTTCAACGTTGTCCAATCCACATTCGCCTTTAAGTTAGGAACAGGCACCAAGACGTAGATTGCCGATTGTCCTTTTGGCGCGTAGCTTGGATCAAGAGGACTCGGGTTATGAATGTAAAAAGATGGGTCAGCAGAAAGGGTTAATTGTTTGGTGAGGGTTTGTAAGTAGGTGCGATAGTCTTTTGAAAACACAATCGTGTGATGGGCAATCGGATAGACTTTATCTAATCCAAGATAAAGATTAAAGGTTGAGCAAGAATATTGAAGTTGATTGAGTTTTTTGTCTTGATAACGTCTGGGTCGATGGGCATTATCCAAGAGAGGAATCGTCTTGGCAAAATCACCATTCATGACCACCGTGTCAAACTTTAATGTTTTTTGATTGACCCTGAGACTACGAATAAGTTTTTTCTCAACATTGAATTTAGTGACTTGGTGATTGAGTTTAATCTTGACACCCATCTCCGTGGCAAGTTTGCCCATCGCTTCATTCAGATGATAAAGGCCGCCCATGATATGGTAAACGCCATACTCATGTTCCATGAACGAGAGGATGCTGAATAAGGAAGGACAATCCCAAGGGGACATCCCTAAATATTTAGCCTGAAATGCCATGGAATAAATCAGTTCTTCCGAATGAAAATAAGAACTTAAGCGTTGATATAAAGACCGCGTCAGATCAATCTCATCGATTGCTTGAAGTACCTTAGGATTGAAAAATTGCAATGGAGAAGAAAACGGCATACTTAGGACTGGATTGAGTTTTTTTAATCGACGAGCTTCCTTTTTTAAATAAAGTTGATATCCTTTTTCTTCCCCTGGAAAGACCCGATGAATTTCTTTCATCATCAACGCGTGATTTTCATAAGGGCGAAAAACTTTATGACCGAAAATGAGATCATATAAAGGTTCAATCTTTTTTAAAGAAACATAATCTTCAAGTTTTAAACCAAGGCGTTGGAACACGGCATCCAAGATATA
>JBILRP010000005.1:0-63987 GCA_044372565.1 Bacilli bacterium
CGTGATTTTCATAAGGGCGAAAAACTTTATGACCGAAAATGAGATCATATAAAGGTTCAATCTTTTTTAAAGAAACATAATCTTCAAGTTTTAAACCAAGGCGTTGGAACACGGCATCCAAGATATATCGATAAATAAAAAAGGTAGGCCCAGCATCAAAATGAAAATCACCAACATCGATGGAACTTGAACGTCCACCCAATCGATCTCTTGCTTCAAAGATGGTGACGTCATGACCAGCGTGGGCAAGCAGTAAACTTGCCGCTAAGCCACCTGGTCCTCCACCAACAATTGCAATTTTCTTTTTATTTAATTTTGGAGAGCTAATCTTTTCTTTCATGGTGATGATAAATACTAGGTTTATTATACATTTAATTCATTATCGTAGATTGAAAAAGTTTGCATTTTTCCGAAAATGTTGTATATTAAATGTGCTTAGGGTAACTTAAGTCCTCGCAAGTTTAATATGAGAGTGGAGAGATCCACTCTTTGTTTATTAAAGGAGAGCCATGACCTCGATAGAAAAGATTGAACAAATCATCAAACCACCCATTGAACAAATGGGTTTAGCCCTATTTGAGGTCTCATTAACCCTAGAACAAGGCGAAAAATTCCTCCATGTTTATATTGAGAAACCCAATGGAAGAATCGGATTGCAAGAAATCATCGACGTCACGCGATTAATCAATCCAATCTTAGACCAAACAGACCTTATCCAAGAACGCTACATCCTTGATGTGGCGAGTGCCGGGGTAGAACATCCCATTCATCTTGATGAACTGCCAAATTACTTAACTCGAAACATCTATCTCCACCTGATGCATCCATGGCAAGGGGAGAACATGATTGAGGGAATTCTCCAGAAACTAGAACCTGATCGATTGTGGATCGAAGTCAAAATAAAAGCGAAAAAACAATTGATTGAAATCAAAAGAAAGGATATTGACTACGCGCGACTTGCGGTAGCAATGAAATAAAAACCATCATATGATCGACACAAAAGCCTTAATCCAAGCCATCGACTTAATTGAGCAAGAAAAAGGAATCTCCAAAGAATCCATTTTGATTGCGTTGAAGGAAGCTTTAGAAAAAGCTTATCGTAAACAATTGGGGTCCATTGATGATGCCCTTGTCAGAGCCGACATTGATCTTAAAAAAGGAATCATTAAACTTTTCCAATTAAAAACTGTCGTTGAGAATATTGAAGATGATTTTTTAGAAATCTCTCTTGAAGAAATCAAAGCCCTTGGCTTATCGCTACAAGTTGGCGATACGTATCAAATCGAAGCATCCCCTGAAGATTTCCAAAAATCAGCAGCGATGACGGTTAAAGCAATCTTGCGGCAAAAAATTGCGGAAGCAGAAAAATCAGCTCTTTATGAAATTTATAAAGATAAAATTGGCGAGATGATTGTTGGTCAAGTTGAAAAAATTGACGAACGTTCTGCGATTGTCAATATTGGTCGGACCTCGGTTTACTTACCAAGCTCAAAGAGAATTCCTGGAGAAACATTTAAGATTGGTGATCGAATTAAACTTTATGTGGTTGATGTTGAATCCACCACCAAAGGCGCACAAATTGCCGTCAGCCGCATTCATGAAGGATTCTTAAGACGGTTGTTTGAAGAAGAATTACCAGAAATTTATGAAGGAACGGTCATCATCAAAGAAATTGCTCGAGAAGCCGGATTACGGTCAAAAGTCTCTGTTTATTCTCTTGACCCTAATGTCGATGCAGCCGGCGCATGCATCGGACAAAACGGAAGTCGGATTCAAAAAATTGTCGCTCAATTAGGCAACGCCAAAGACAAAGAAAAGATTGATATCATTGCCTATACTGAAAATAAACCACTCTATTTGGTTGAATCGCTAAAGCCTGCTCAGGTCAATGGGATTATTCTTGATGAACCTGGCAAAAAAGCAACACTGATTATTGCGGATGAAAACCTTGGTACGGCCATCGGTCGTCGTGGGGTCAATCCTCGTCTTGCCAGTAAATTAACTGGTTATACGATTGAAATTAAGGATCTTACCTCAACCACGGCAGAAGGATTATCCTATACAAGTGTTGATTCATTAAGAACTCAAGATGACATGAGAAGACAACGTGAAGCCTTACCTAATCCAACCCAAGGCCAAACGTCTTCCAATGCCTCGAATCGTATCCATGATGATTCATTCACCATGGAAGATGTCATGGCCCCTAAACGAGATGAACCAGTTGCTGAAAAAATCTTGGTTGATACGCCATCCACCGTCAGTAAACCAGTTTCAGCCACCGTCTCTGTGCAGAAACCAGTTGAGTCCACACCCGTGGTTAAAAAACCTACTCCAATTCAAGAAGCCCCAAAAATTACCGTGGTTCGCACAACCAAGACTTTAGAAGAACTTGAAAAAGAATTAGATCAACAAAAAGCAAGAACACCAAAACCAGAACGCTTTGATAAAAAGAAAAAACCATTCAAACGTAAAGAACGTGATGACAAACCATTCACCCCATCCATTGGTGCAAGTCCAGAATCTTTAAACCCTGCTAATTTTATGAAGATTTATGATGATGAAACCACCGCACCAGTAGCACCTGTTGCAACCCCAGTGGTTGAAGAAACCGAAGTCGAACTTGAGGACTTTGATGAATACTACGAAGAAGAAAAGTAGTTTGCCAATTCGGAGGTGTTTGGTCACGGGTGAGCAATTACCTAAAGCCACCTTGCTAAGGATTGTTCTCACTCCACTTGGCCAATTAATGATTGATCCTTCTGGAAAACAAAACGGTCGTGGTGCTTACATCAAAAAGGATGTCACCTTACTTGACCGTTTAAAAAAAGGTCAATTATTAAGAAAACAGTTTGCCGTCGAAGTCTCTGAAGATTTCTACGACCTATTGAAGAAGGAATTACATGAATAGTCCTTGGTTACAACATCTTCACTTCGTGATGAAGGCCAACGCTTTTTTAACCGGAGAATTGGCATTAAGAGCCCTATCGCGAAAACAAGTCTATTACGCGATTATTGCATCCGATACCTCCTTATCTCATCAAAACATGTTGATTGAACGGTTAACTTACTATCACATTCCTTATCGAATCTTCCTTGATAAAAAAACCATGAATCAACTTACCAAAAAAGAACAAGTCGTGATGATTGCGATAACCAACTCACAGCTCGCTAAAACGCTAAAAACAAAGGAGATCGTAGATGAAAAACAAACCACAGATTCGTCAAGAGAATACCCAGGGGAACCTCGGAAAGACTGAAGTTGCCAAAGTCAGTGGCGATGTCTTTTTATATAACGAACCAATGACCCTTGCTGCTTTTGCAGCAAAATTAAATAAGCCAGCAGCGGAAATTGTTAAATTTTTGTTCTTAAATAAAAAGATGATCACAATGAATGCCATGATTGATGATGAAACGATTGGTCTGGTTTGTCTACATTACGGTCTTGATTTCAAAAAAGAAAAATTAGTCGCTGCTGAAAATATCGAAGATTATTCCATGGATGATGATGCCAAATCCTTAGAAGAAAGAGCACCAGTGGTCACGATCATGGGTCACGTTGATCACGGAAAAACAACCCTGATCGATGCGATTCGAAGTTCAAATTTAGCGGAAGCAGAATTTGGTGGCATTTCTCAAGCAATTGGCGCCTATCAACGAGAATTTAAAGGCAAGAAGATTACTTTTATTGATACACCAGGACACGCGGCTTTCACCGCGATGAGAAGTCGTGGGGCCAAAGTCACGGATATTGTTATTCTTGTCGTCGCTGCGGATGATGGGGTCATGCCTCAAACCAAAGAAGCAATTGATCATGCGGTGGCTGCAGACGTCCCCATTATTGTTGCGATTAATAAAATGGACAAATCAACTGCCAACGCAAAACGGGTCAAAGAAGAATTGATGAAACTCAATATCATCGCTGAAGAATTTGGTGGTGAACACATCTTTGTAGAAATCTCTGCGAAAGCAAAAACAGGTATCGATGAATTGTTAGAAAACATTTTACTGATTGCCGAAGTTAAAGAATTAAAAGCGAATCCTAAACGCTATGCTTCAGGCACAGTCCTAGAAGCAGTCTTAGACAAACGCGAAGGACCACGGGCTACCTTACTTATTGAAAATGGAACCCTAAATGCTTCAGATTATTTGGTGGTGGGTAGTGTCTATGGGAAAGTTCGCCGGATGACCAATGAGTATCATAAAGCGCTTAAATTAGCCTTACCTTCTACTCCAGTTGAAGTCATCGGTTTGAACGAAGTTCCGATTGCTGGTGATTCTTTCATGGCCTTTCCAAATGAAAAACAAGCAAAAGAAATTGCGGAAAAACGTCAACTTGCGAAAACAGAAACATCACGACAATCAAGCAATGCGAATTCGATTGAAGCCTTGAATGAGAAACTTAACTCAGGGGATATGCAAGCGATCAATTTAATCATTAAAACTGACAATACAGGATCTTTAGAAGCGATTAAATCTTCGTTAGAAAAGTTATCTGCTGATGGTGTGAAGTTGAAAATCATTCGAAGTGATATCGGCTCGATTACTGAAACGGATTTGATGTTGGCATTATCCTCAAAAGCATTGATTTATAGCTTTAACATCAAGCCAGAATCTTCCATCCAACAAAAAGCCAATGAACTCAAAGTCGATATTCGTCTTCACCGAATCATTTATGCCCTGCTTGAAGAAGTGGAAGCAATGATGAAGGGTAAAATTAAGATCAAGATGATCGAGAAAGTTCTTGGTCAATTTGAAATTCGCCAAATCTTTAAATTAACCAAAGCAGGGGTTGTTGCCGGTGGCATGGTCACCAGTGGGATGATGATGAATCAAGCGATGATTCGGCTTTTACGAAGTGGAGCGATTGTCCACGAAGGTAAAATCAGTTCCTTAAAACGGATGAAGGATGAAGTCAAAGAAGTGAAGACGGGTTTCGAATGCGGCATCGCCGTTGAAAACTATCATGAAATGAAAGTTGGCGATATCATCGAAGCTTACCAAATGGTTGAGGAAAAGAAATGAGTCACCGTCAATCTCGCGTGAACGCCACAATTGTGAAACACATCACGGATATCATTCAGTTTTCACTGAATAATCCAAGCCTTGGATTTGTTACTGTCACCGATGCAAACATTACCCCTGATCACACCTATGCCAAAGTGTATGTGTCGTTTATGGGTGCTGAGAATAGTTTGAAGCAACTCGAAATTTTAAAAAAAGCTAAAGGGTTTATTCGCACAGAACTAGCCCAACGGATGGATATTTATAAAGTTCCTGATTTGGCATTCTTCTTGGATGACACGTTTGAAAAAGCTGAACGATTAGAAAAGACGCTCGCCGAAGCAAAAGCAAAAATTAAAAAGTAGAACGCTTTAACTTTTTCTCCATGGCAATATGCTCAATATTCGCTTCAAGAAAAGTTTTTCCCTTGGATTGGTAACCTAGTTTCTGATAAAAACTTTCTAGATGCTTTTGCGCATGCAACACAATGTGAACATCAGGATAGATGCCAAGAAGATATTGATCAAACCATTGAAGAAGTTTTTTCCCATACCCTTGATTGCGATACGTTTTTAAAATGGCAATGCGCCCTGGATGAATATGACCTTGTTCGTCTTTGTAATACCGCATCGTGCCTACGGGAACATGATCTAAAAATAAAAGAAAGGAGACACTGATGGCGTCGCTACCATCAAATTCTTCATCGATATGAACATGTTGCTCCTCAACAAAAACTTTATACCGGAGGTAGGCAACTGTCATGCCTTCATAGGCGGTGGTGACCATTTTTACTTTTAACGGAGAATTTGACACATTGAATAAATGAGGTAATGCCATGGGAATCAAGAACTTCCTTTCGATTAATGATATTATGTCATAGGAATTAATCACATGGATGGCATTTATTTATTAAACAAACCTACTGGCATTACCTCAAGAGATCTTGTCGATGGTTTAGGGCATAAATTTTCCACTAAAAAAGTTGGGCATACCGGAACTTTGGATCCTTTTGCCGATGGTTTAATGATCTTAACCGTAGGCAAAGCAACCAAAGCAGGGATGTTTTTAGAAGCATTGGATAAACGTTATGAAGCGACACTATTATTGGGGAGCAAAACCGATACTGGGGATTTAACAGGCACTGTTACAGAAACGACCCCTTTGATTGATTTATACGACCAATACGTCAACGACACTTTAGAATCTTTTTTAGGTGAACAAACCCAAATTCCTCCGATGTATTCTGCCATCAAACAAAACGGGGTTCCTCTATATGAACTTGCGAGAGAAGGTAAGACCGTTGCCCGTGAACCACGAAAAATTACCATTCATGAAATGAAGTTAATTAAGTTAACCAAAGACACGATTAAGTTTTCTGTTCGGTGTTCTAAAGGGACTTATATTCGTACCCTTGCTGAAGATATTGCCGGGAAATTTGGCCTTGTTGGTCATTTGACTGCCTTGACGCGAATCGCGATTGGCCAATATAAATTAGCGGCAAGTAAAACATTAGAAACCATCACCCTTCAAGATGGGCTCACGGTGTATCAAGGGTTATCCTTTATGGATCAGGTTGTGATTAATGAACCATTTCAAATTAAAGCCGTCATGGATGGAAAACCTTTTATCATTCAACATCCAAAATCGCGTTTGCTTTTAATTGATGGTCAACAAAATGTCCTGGCGATTTATGATCGTAGCGAAGGAAATATCTTTAAAGCAGTACGAGGTTTATTTTAATGCAAATTTGGGAAACTGATTTATCAACTTCCCCTTTGCTTCATCCTCAGTTGACCATATGTCTTGGGTATTTCGATGGGATTCATCTTGGCCATCAACAACTTATTCAAAAAGCAAAGTCTTTAGGTCATCCGATTGCCTTATTGACGTTTGACCGAAATCCAAAACCTAATCGGGAACGTCAACAATTAACCCCGCTTCAAACCAAGAAGAAGTTATTTCAATCCATGGGGATTGATTACTTGATTGTCGTTCAATTCTCTGAGCAAGTGAAATCCATTACTCCCAAAGCTTTTCTTGATTTTCTTTTTCGTATCGGAGGCAAACATCTGGTGTGCGGTCCAGACTTTACGTTTGGCAAACTTGCCGAGGGAAATATTCAGTTGATTCAACTCGATCAACGATTCACATTGAATATCGTTGCGCATTTATTCGTCAAAGGTCAAAAAGTATCCACTCGGGATATTGTTGCCTGTCTCGATCAAGGTCAATTGAATTTCATTCCTGCTTTATTAGGTAGACCCTATAGTGTGGAAGGTTATGTCGGTAAAGGCTTAGGCGAAGGGAAGAAAATGGGGTATCCCACGGCAAACATCGTTTTAGATGCACCTTTTTACTTACCCAAAAATGGGGTTTATGTCACCTTGATTAAAATCGATGGTCGGACGTACTACTCGTTGGCAAGTTTAGGATTTCATCCCACGGTTGCCAACCTGGATCACCCCACCTTAGAAGTGTTTGTGCTCAATTACCAAGGCAATTTATATGAGAAGTATGTGGAAGTCGCTTTTTTGCACTATTTAAGAAACGAACAAAAGTTTGCATCCAAGGATGCTCTCATTCACCAGATGGATATTGATAAATCCACCGCATTGAAGTTGCAAGCAACCTTACCGAAAGAATTTTAGTTGCATTTCTCAAGTAAAAAACTATAATCTATCTAGACCTTATTCGATGTTCACCGGAGTTTCCACTTGGTGATCGCTGAGAAGGCCAATATAAAAAAAGAGGAGGAAACACCATGGGCTTAACCAAAGACCAAGTCAGTACGTTAGTCAAAGATTTTGGAAAATCCACGACCGATACTGGCTCACCACAAGTGCAAATCGCATTACTCACTGAACAAATCAGAGAATTAACCGAACACTTAAAATCTCATAAGAATGACCATCACGGTCGTCGGGGATTATTAGTCTTAGTCGGTCGCCGCGGACGGTTACTAAAATTCTTAGAAAAAACCAATCGCGATGCTTACCTTGTCTTAATCGACAAACTAGGTCTTCGTAAGTAATTCATCACAAGAACCATTCGACACCGAATGGTTTTTTTATTTGCTACAATAGGGAAAAAGGATATAGGTATGAACTTATTAAATCGATTTCTTGAGTATGTCAAAATAGACACCCAGTCTGATGCTGATTCCTCAACCATTCCATCAACCTCTAAACAATTCAATTTATTAAACCTATTGAAAAAACAACTCCAAGATTTAGGAGTTCAAGATATACGCCTTGACCCAACCGGCAATCTTTATGCGACGATTCCAAGTAATGTGAAGGGAAAAGCTCCTTCAATAGGGCTGATGGCGCATGTGGATACCGCTTCGGAAATGTCAGGAGCCAATGTCAAACCTAACGTCATCCAAAATTATGATGGTCAAAAGATTCTCCTTAATCAAAAAAGCAACATCCATTTAGATCCCAAGGTATTTCCTAGTTTAAAAAAACATCGTGGAAAAACCATTGTCACCACCGATGGGACGACGTTACTCGGTGCCGATGATAAAGCTGGTGTCGCCATCATCATGACCTTGGTGGAATCAGTCATGAAACAACCTTTTCCTCATGGACCGATTCAACTTGGATTTACCAGTGATGAAGAAATAGGACGAGGAGTGGTTCACTTTGATCCGAAACAATTTAAGGCTGACTTTGCTTATACTCTTGATGGCGGCACGATTGATGAATTTAACTATGAAAATTTTAATGCTTCGAGTGCCGTGGTCAAAGTTCAAGGAAAAGCGATTCATCCTGGCTCTGCCAAGAATCAAATGGTCAACTCTCAAACCATTGCTGCCGCATTCCATTTAGCCTTGCCACGGTTAAAAACTCCTGAACAAACTGAAGGATACGAAGGCTTTATTCATTTAACTGAAACGACGGGAAGTGTTGAACAAACTGAATTAAGATACATTCTTCGGGATCATGATCTAAAAAAGTTAAAGGACTTAGAAACCATCATGGGCAAGGTCGCTCAAGACTTGAATCGTCAATATGGAAAAAACACCATTGACGTTCTCATCAAACCGAGTTACTTGAACATGAAACCTTTGGTCGAAAAACACCCAGACATTCTCAATCGCATTTATCAAGCCTATAAAAAATTAGGCAAGAAAGTGAGTCCTTCACCGATTCGTGGTGGCACCGATGGTGCAAACCTGACGGTCAAAGGTGTGCCAACCCCAAACCTAGCAACTGGTGGAGAAAATTATCATGGCAAATTTGAATTTCTTGTCGTTGAAGATGCCATGTTTATGGTTGAGGTCTTAAGAGAAATGCTACGTTTACCATCATCCGATATGTTATAATTCAAACGTTATAAAAAGAAAGAGGAATATATGGCAAAGAGGACATTTTCGTTAGATTTTTACGGTAAGAAGCTCGTGGTGGAAACCGGAGAACTTGCCAAACAAGCAGATGGTGCCGTGTTAGTTCGCTTAGATGAAACCGTGATCTTATCCACGGCCGTCGCCAACGACGAAGCCAAGGATACAGATTTCTTCCCATTAACCGTCGTTTATGAAGAAAAACAATATGCTGTGGGTAAAATCCCTGGCTCATTTTTAAGAAGAGAAGGACGTCCTGGTGAACATGCGACGTTATCAGCCCGATTAATCGATCGCCCTATTCGCCCATTATTTGATGATGGTTTCCGTAATGAAGTTCAAGTCGTCAATACCGTGATGAGTGTGGATATGAATGCCAACCCAGAAATGACAGCTTTGTTTGGTTCTGGATTAGCACTAGGCCTCTCCGATATTCCCTTTGAAGGACCCGTTGCTGGTGTCTTTGTTGGTCGCGTCAATGGTCAATTTATCATCAATCCTACCGTCGAGCAAAATAATCTTTCCGATTTAAATTTGGCAGTGGCTGGAACTCTTGACGCCATTAACATGGTGGAAGCTGGTGCCCAAGAAATCTCAGAAAAAGACATGGTGGAAGCATTGATGTTTGGTCATGAAGCGATTAAAGTTTTATGCAAATTTCAACAATCCATCATTAAAGAAATCGGCCAAAAGAAGCGCGTCTTTGAATTTTATCGGGTCAATGAAACCGTCAATAAAGAAGTACGTTCATTAGCCGTTAAAAAGATGATCAGTGCGATTTCTACCAAAGATAAACTTGAACGTGAAGGCAAAATTAATGCTGTTAAAGATGAAGTAAAGTCAGTTTTTGAAGCTAAAAAATATGACGATGCGGAAGCAGAAAAAAAATCACTCAAAGAAGTCGAAATGATTTTAGAAACCATTATTTCTGAAGAAGTTAGACGTCTCATCACGGAAGAAAAAATTAGACCAGATGGTCGTAAAGTCGATGAAGTTCGTCCTTTGGATGCTCAACTCGACCTATTACCTCGAGTCCACGGTTCGGCCTTGTTTACACGTGGTCAAACCCAAGTTTTGTCCATTGCGACTTTAGCCTCATTGAATGATGTTCAAATCATTGATAATCTCACCGACGAAGACAAGAAACGCTTCATGCATCATTACAATTTCCCACCATTCTCTGTTGGTGAAGTTGGCCGCATGGGTAGTCCTGGTCGCCGAGAAATTGGTCATGGTGCTCTTGGAGAACGAGCATTAAGTTATGTGATTCCTAAAGAAGATGTCTTCCCATACACCATTCGCCTTGTTTCTGAAGTGTTAGAATCCAATGGATCCTCATCGCAAGCAAGTATTTGTGCTTCATCGATGGCCTTAATGGCGGCTGGGGTTCCGATTTCTGGCATGGTTTCTGGGATTGCCATGGGTCTGATTACTTCTGGTCCACTCGATGGAAAACATCCATACACGATCTTAACGGACATTCAAGGTTTAGAAGACCACTTTGGCGATATGGACTTTAAAGTTGCTGGTACTAAAAAGGGTATTACTGCTTTACAAATGGATATTAAAATTCGCGGTATCAACCGTCAAGTCATTGTTGAAGCATTGGCAGCAGCGTTAAAATCACGCACAGCGATTCGTGAATTTATGGAAAAAACCATTGCGACACCAAGACCAGAAGTTGGAAAATATGCACCTAAATTACAACAATTACTCATTCCTGTTGATAAGATTCGTGATGTCATTGGTGCTGGTGGTAAAGTCATTAACGAAATCATTGAAAAGTGCAATGGTGTCAAAATTGATATCGAACAAGATGGTCGTGTGATGATTTATCATCAAGACCGAGAACCGATTACCAAAGCTGCAGCCATGATTGAAGCCTTAACTCGCTCCGCTAAAGTCGGTGAAGTCTTTGAAGGTGAAGTCGTTCGAATTGAAGCCTATGGCATCTTCGTCAATCTCTTTGGAGATACCGATGGGATGGTCCACGTATCCAAATTAGCCAACACTCGGGTTGATCATCCAAAAGATGTCGTCACCCTTGGCCAACGCATTAAAGTTCGCGTCACCGAGATTGATGAAAAAGGTCGCGTTGCCCTTTCTCATAAAGAGTTTGCAAAATAAACATTTGCATTCTTCCCATTGATTTGTATAATTATCACGTATCCATGAATGTCATAACTCATCAGGACGAATATGTCTTTTAAAATCCGCGTTTTCGCACTCGGCGGTTTAGACGAACACGGTAAGTGCATGCTTGGCATTGAATTAGGTCAAGACCTTTTTGTCATTGAAGCTGGTTTAAAATATCCTGATCGTAGCAATCCAGGCATCGACGCAATCATTCCAAGCTTTGAATATTTAATTAAAAATCGCCATCGCTTGAGAGCTTATATCATTAGTCATGGTCATGATGACCAATTTGGGGCCCTGCCTTATTTGTATAATCAAGCACCTGCGCCCGTTTACGGAACAAAGGCAACGTTAGCCTTACTTCACGAATTTTCTAGACAAAATCGCCTACAAGTTAATTTTCAAACCCAAACCATTTTGGCAACAAGCCAAGTGACGATTGCTGGCTATGCTTTTCACTTCTTTCAAACCGTCCATAGCGTCATGGATTCCTTTGGATTCTCACTTGATACACCCTATGGCAATATCGTCTATTCAGGAGACTTTATCGTTGAATACAACACCAGTAAGAATTACAAACATGATTTAAATGCCTTGGCGAAAATTGCGGAAAAAGAAACTTTGCTCCTATTAACTGAATCAGTTTCTGCCGATCGTCCAGGGTATTGTTCCCCAGGCCATCGTTTACGTGATCATTTGGTCTTACCTTTTCAAATGGCTCAAGGTCGGATTTTTATTTCCTTATATAATCAATCGGTTTATAACCTTGAAGAAGTCGTGAAGTTTGCGATTGAACAAAATAAAAAGATTATTTTCTATGATCAAGAAACAGAAAATTACATTAAGACATTTGTGGATTTAGGTAGTTTACTCTTACCAAAAGAAAAAGTCGTTGCCAGAGAAAACCACCTACGGACTGCCATTCGTGATGAAGTCATCATCATGATGGGTCAAGGTGAAAAAGTTTATAAAAAGATGGACGAACTTGCCAATAACGCCAATGAAGACAAAACCTTTGTCCTTTCTGAACTTGATACCTTTATCGTTGCCTGCCCATCTGCACCGGCGTTTGAAGTTTTGGCTACCGATGCCGTTGATGGTATTTATCAAACCGGGGCAAAAGTCACCAACATCACTCGCAAACAAATTCGCAGCATGCATGCTCAAGAAGAAGACATCAAAACTTTCATCAGTTTATTAAAACCAAAATATTATTTACCGATGAAAGGTGAATATGTTCATCTTGTCGCCAATGCAAAATTAGCAATTTCTGCGGGAACTGGCTTGAATCACACGAATACCTTCCTGATGGATAATGGTCAAGTGCTTGAATTTGTTGAAGGTAAACCGCGATTATTAACCCATGAATTAGATAAAGTTCCTACTGGAGACGTTCTCATTGATGGACTAGGCGTAGGCGATGTGAAAAAAGATGTGATTGTCCAACGGCAACGGCTTGCCGAAGATGGCATTGTCATTCTTGGAGCGACCATTTCTAAAAAGAAGAAAATCATTGTCGCCGGACCAGACATTCAGATGCGTGGCTTTGTCTTTGTCAAAGAATCAGAAAATATCATTCGCGAAATCACCCAATTGTTTACGCAAGAACTAGAAAGTTTTATCCAAACCAAATCGTTCACCTCACTTGAAGATTTTAAAATTCAATTAATTGAAAAAGTTGGCAAGACACTCAAACGTATCAATGGAAAGAATCCTGTCATTCTTCCCTTACTTTTTATCTATGATGACCCAGAAATTATTCCCATCCCACCAACTTCATCAACCTAAACATTTTTCCTTGTTATAATAGGATAGATGAAATTAAAGCAAACCTTTGATCCCGCTCGTTTTCCACCTTTACCGGACCATCAATTAAAATTAGGGTTAGGTTCTTTCTTGATTTTATTAACCTTGCTTGGATTAATCAATCAAGGGATTGTTGCTGTTATCATCAATGTTTTTTTTGGTTTTCTGATTGGTCAGTTGCGTTTTCTTGGCTATCTCTTTTTTATTGGTTATGGGTTGGCATTGTTATTTAATCGCCCTTTTCTTAAGATAAAATGGTCTCTTTCTTTATTGGGAATGACCATTGGATTTTTAAGTTTGTTGGCAATAGCGACGATGAATGGATTGGCATTAATCGAGCCTACACCAAGCTTAGGCTTTGATAATGTTATCACCATCTTTTTAAGCCAATTTCCTCCTTTAGATACGGGCGTTGTCGATATCCCGCAAACCGTTGGTGGCGGCTTTATTGGTTATGGTTTGGTCATGCTTATGCATGTGTTGAATTTAACAATGATTCAATCCATGATTTGGATCATGTTATTAATTGTAGGGATTGCCTTATCCCTTGAAATGATTTGGTTAAACTTGATTCGCTTTGGGGCAAAACAGGTCGATGTTCGTCAAAAAGAAAAATCTTACTTTCAAAAAATTGCCGAAACAAAACCAAAATCGACAAAAATGGGCGTCTATGCTGAACCCACCGATAACGGAACTGGATTAAATACCTTTCGGGCTTTATTTCCTGGACAAACGGTTCAAGGATTGTCCAAAGTTCCTTTTCAAAAACCAAGCTTAGCTCCTGTTCAAAAAAACCAACCTCTCAATACGATGAAAGAAGAAGATACGACGTCGTTTGAGACTTCAACATTATCCTCCACGTATGAGGCACCAGAAGTTCCTCAGCACTCGTTACCAAGCGTGAATCAACCAGCTTTTGAAAGACCCACCATCCCTACGACGATGAAACCAATGGCATCATCCCAAGATAGTCGGTACCAACAATATCAATTGCCACCCTTGGATATGCTTGATAGCCGATCTGCCGTTGCTGATATTGAATTCAATGAACAAATCACCAAGCAACGTGTTGATATCCTCAACCAAAAATTCATGGCGTTAGGAATAGAAGCCACCATTGTTGATTATCAAATCGGCCCAGCAGTGACTGCGTTTGATGTGAAAATGGATGAAGGTGCTCAAATCAGTCAAGTGCGGAGAGTCCTCGGTGATTTAGCTGTAGCTTTAGGCGGTTTTCCGATGTCACTGAAAGAGCTAGTTCCAGGAAAAACAGTCAGTCAATTGGAAGTTTTGAATGAACGCATTTCCATGGTTGGGTATAAAGAGCTTATGGAAGATTTAAGAAACCATCCCTTGTTTAAAAACAAATTTGCTTTACCTTTTGGCCGTAACATTTTAGGAGAAGTGATTGCCTTAACCCCAAAAGAAATCATCCATCTGCTTGTGGCCGGTTCAAGTGGTAGTGGAAAAACAGTCTTTGTTCATTCATTTTTGACATCGATTATCTTGTCGACGACCCCAAAGCAAGCAAGGATATTACTTATTGATCCTAAAAAATTTGAGTTATCCAAATATAAAAACCTCCCTCATCTGCTTTGCCCGATCATTTCTGATTTCCAAGAAGCAAAGATTAGTTTAGAACGGCTGATTGATGAAATGGAATCTCGTTATGAAAAATTCTTAGAAAGTGACACCATTTCTTTAGAAACGTACAATCAATATGCTGAAGACAATGATCTCGACACGCTTCCTTTAATCTTTGCCGTGATTGATGAATATAATGACTTGATCAACGTCAATCCTCAAGTCAGTGACATCGTTCAACGTCTTGCGCAAAAATCACGAGCAGCAGGAATTCATTTACTCATTGCCACCCAACGTCCGACCACGAATATTCTCACCGGAAGCATCAAGAATAACTTAGCTACCATTGTTGCTCTTCGCGTCAGTAAACAAGTGGATTCGATCACGATGTTAGGTCATGCCGGGGCAGAAATTCTCGGTGGGAATGGGGATATGTATTTGGTCAATCCTTTGTTTGCCAGGTATGGAGAAATTCGTGTCCAAGCTCCTTATATCTCCGATAGTGAAATTCAACGTATTTGTGCTTTCGTTCGTAATCAAGCGCTCCCTGATTATGATGAAAAATTTCTTAACCTCATTGATAAATCTCCACAATTTGCGGATGCAAGTGGTGTCCCTACATCGATGAATGAAGGCTTTGTAGATTCTTTATATATGGAAATCAAATCTGCCGCTAGTTTAAGAAATTACGTCAGTATATCTTGGATATCAAGAACCTATAGCACCGGTTATCCTCGGGCATTAAAAATCTTTAAACAACTTCAACAAGAAGGCATCATCGATGCGTCTTTAGATAATCCTAATAATAACCGTGGCCGTAAAGTCTTGGTCAATCCAAACTTTAAAGAGGAAGATGATGAAGACAAACGATAAGAAGCCAACCATTGGCGTTGATCTTGCTCGTATTGCACGCTTTGAAAACCAACAAGCCCTTGCAAAAAAGATTTTATCACCCAAAGAAATGAGTGTGTATGTAACCCATCCACAACGTGCCACGTATTTAGCGGGTCGATTTGCTGGCAAAGAGGCTTTTATCAAAGCGTATCGACAACCACCCTTACCTGAATTGTCATCGATTGAAGTGCTTCATCGTGACGATGGATCGCCCTATATTCTATTCAATCAACATCGCTACGAGATTTCTTTATCTCATGATGGCGAATACGTCATTGCTATGGTTATAATATAAGGGTTATGTATTCATTGAGCCATGCGGCTTTCACCCAATCTCAAGTCATTACCTTGACGGTAACCCAACCTTTAACCCCTTCACAAATTCATTCCATCAAACTCAACATCCATGATCGATTACTAGAAAGTTTAAGTTATCAACATGATAAAAAAATCGATGGCAGATTTCTTTACACCTTTCATACGAAGCAGCCTTTGATGTTAGGTGATGCATATTTTCTTGTCATTGAGGGGATCGGATCCTTACCCATTGATGTCGGTGCAGCTTTGGCTTTTGAAAACTTTGACACTGATTACACCTATGATGGCGATGATTTAGGTTATCGTTATCGATCCCAATCCACCACCTTTAAAGTATGGGCACCTTTAGCAAGTGATGTGACGTTGATTTTTTTTGATGATCATCATCAACCCGTGAATAAATTTGCCTTGAAGCGTCATCCCCAAGGGGTCTATGCAGTCACCGTCAGCGGCAACCTTCATGGGAGAAAATACCGCTACGGGATTACCAATTCAGGCATTTATCACGAAGTGATTGATTTATATGGACCAAGTTTAAGTCGCAATAGTGAATATAGTGTGGTGGTTGATTTTTCGATGTTCACCATCCCAATGCATGAGGAATCCTTACCTAAGTTTTCTGATTATCGTGACGCGATTCTTTATGAAGCTCATGTCCGAGACCTTACCCGAGATCCATCCATCAAAGCTCAATATCCCGGAACTTTTTTAGCAGCAGCCACCCCTGGTTTAAAAACGCTCAAGGGACAACCTGCTGGATTTGATTACATCACCAGTCTAGGGATTACCCATTTACAATTATTGCCTGTGACCGATTATCGTAGCGTCAATGAATTTGCAATTAACGAATCCTATAACTGGGGTTATGACCCCTATCATTATTTCGCGCTTGAAGGAAGTTTTTCGTCCAATCCTGATGATCCTACTTCAAGAATTAAAGACTTGATGACGCTTGTCAGTCGATATCATCAACGTGGCATACGCATCAACATCGACGTGGTCTACAACCATGTCTATGATTATCAACATAGTCCTTTTGAAAAAGTTGTCCCTGGATACTATTTCCGTCAATTACCCAACGGACAATTGAGCAATGGGTCTTTTTGTGGCAATGATTTAGCCAGTGAAAAACCCATGGTTCGCCATCTGATTGTTCAAGCGGCAACATTTGTTGTCAAAACCTATCGCCTTGATGGTTTTCGATTTGATTTAATGGGCATCTTAGACTTAAAAACTTTGGATGAAATTGAACAATCCGTCAAGAGAATCAAGCCTGATTTTATGTTGTATGGAGAAGGATGGAATATGCCAACCCACCTTCCTCAAGAACGTAAAGGCATCACTGAAAATAGTAAGGTTTTAACTAACTTTGCTTTTTTCAATGATACGTTTAGAAACACAATCAAAGGTGGCAATAGTGACCATGATGCCTCTCATCCTGGGTATGCAACTGGTCTTGCCAATACCGATGGCAATTTACCTTATTTACTGTTAGGTTCTAGCGATCCAAGCTTAGGTCATCCTAAAGTTCATCAATCGAATCAATCCATTAATTATGTGGAGTGCCATGATAACAATACGTTCTATGATAAATTGCTCGCTTGTCAACCTCATGAAGATGAGATGTTTCATTTCCGGCGGATTATTTTTGCATCAAGTTTAATTCTCCTCGCCGATGGCATCCCTTTTTTCCATATGGCGCAAGAAGTGGCTGGCAGCAAACAAGGTGACCATAACTCATATCAATCTGGGGATAAGGTCAATCAATTTCGTTATCAATGGATTGATGAACGTCCTTGGATGGTTCAAGCCTTTCAAGATTTAATCTCTTTAAGAAAATCCTTTCGAAAGCTTGGCAGAGCTTCATGGAGCAAAGAACAATTACGTTTTCAAACCCTTGATCATGGCGCTTGGAGAGTCACTTATTTATTTCAAAAACAACAATTCACCGTTTTTTTCAACCCATCCTTGCATCAAATTCAACTGCCCGCAGATCTCCTCCATAAAACCGTAATCTTTGACGGTGAAAAGTTAACCAATACAAAATTATCCTTGAGTCATTTACCGCCTGTCCGTTGTCTAGTGCTGACATCTTAATCAAACAAACTTGAGATTTTAACGCATCATCATTCGCTATCCTTAAAGGTAGAGGATACAGATATGATTTCAAATGTGATGGTCATTGGCCTTATTGACGACGTGATTAAGGACAACATGCGGTTAATTAAAATTCAACGACCTTATCGCGATGTCAAAGGTATCTTTGTGGAAGATAAAATTCCTATTCAATATTGGACGCGGGCGACCAATAATTATTTTATGACCATGAAAACTGGAACCCTGATTGGCGTCAAAGGTAGACTTGAAGTGATTGAAGGCGTTGGTCCTACGATTGTATGTGATTTTCTTGAACCATTACATTTACCATTAAAAACTTAAACTTATCACCATAAATCTAGTAAAATGTAGGTATGTTCAAATACCTTCGCTTAGTCTTCCGTTTGTTGCTTGAACTTTTTGTCGGCTACATCTGGATTATTCTTCCGAATGTATGGTTCCGAAAACGTATTCCCCTTGCCAAAAGATACCGTCAACTTAGAAAAATTATCCATGGGTTATATCCATCATTAAGGACAACCTTATATTTATCACACGGTGAAGTCACCAAAGAAAAAGGCCCTTTTTTCATTGTCTGTAACCATCACTCAACCTTGGATCCTTTTTTATTAATCTATTTATTTGAACATCCGGTACGATTTGTTGCTAAAAAACAAGTACGTAACATGTTCTTGTTTGGCGATGCAACCGCCTCGATTGATGGTGTATTTATCAACCGAAAAAGTGTTCGTAGTCAGATTACCAAGCTCAATGAAATGAAAGAAAGTCTTACGCGTAAAGATACCCATTGGCTAGCGTTTCCAGAAGGGACAAGAAATCGGCAATATTCCAATCCGTTAATGCCCTTCAAAGCAGGAACATTCAAACAAGCCATGGAGGCTAAAGCCACCATTTTACCGATGGTGACCTATGGTTTCTTTCGCCCACTTGATCCTAAAATAGACTGGAAAAAGTATCCTGTTCAAGTTGATTTTTTACCAAAGATTACTTATGAACAATACAAGGGTAAATCAACCATTGACTTTGCGGAAGACATTCAAAAAATGATGCAACTCAGAAGTGATAAGATGATTGAGTTAGACAAAACTTTACCGAGGAAATAAATATGAATATCTTGACAATTATTGATCATAAAGTTAAAGGACTTTCTTTATCAGAAGAAGAAATTACTTTTTTCGTTCATGGCTATGCTCATGAAAAACTTCCTGATTATCAGATTGCCTCATTGCTGATGGCAATCAAGTTAAAGGGCATGAATGCGCAAGAAACGGCTTGGCTAACCAAGGCGATGGTTTCCAGCGGTGAATCCGTTGATCTAACTGGTATCGTCGGCATCACCGTGGATAAACATTCCACAGGTGGGGTTGGGGATAAAACCTCATTGGTTATTGGTCCCATCGTTGCGGCTTTAGGATTAAAACTTGCGAAAATGTCTGGTCGTGGTTTAGGCCATACCGGTGGGACGATTGATAAACTAGAATCCATTCCTGGTTTATCCACGAGTTTATCCTCTAGCCAATTTCGTCAACAAGTCAATTCAATTGGCATGGCGATCATTGGTCAAACCAAAGAACTCGTCCCAGCAGATAAAAAAATGTACGCCTTACGTGATGTCACTGGAACGGTTGAATCCATTCCTTTGATCTCAAGTTCAATCATGAGTAAAAAAATTGCCTCTGGGGCAAAGACCATCTTGCTTGATGTGAAATTTGGATCGGGCGCATTTATGAAAACGCTTGAGGATGCTCGTCAATTAGCTCATGCGATGGTGAATATAGGCAAATCATTAGGTCGAGATACACGAGCAATGTTAACGGATATGGATCAACCTTTAGGATTGGCGATTGGGAATCGGCTTGAGGTCATCGAAGCTGCCAATACGTTACAAATGAAAGGGCCAAAAGACTTGCTTACGTTGTCGGTGAAAGCCAGTGCGATGATGCTATTACAGGCGAAGAAAGTCACCTCTTTAAAAGAAGGGGAAGCGAAAGCAATGGACGTCATCACCTCGGGCAAAGCTTATCAAAAGTTTCTTGATTTCACTTCTGCCCAAGGAGGAAACTTTTCAACGTTACTCTCGCCATCGTTTTTAAAAACCAAATCGACGTTACCTATTCTTGCTCAACAACAAGGGTTTGTCGGAAAAATTAATGCCTTGGCATTAGGTGAAATTGCCTCTTTATTAGGGGCGGGGCGATTAACCAAAGAGGATGTCATTGATTTCAACGCTGGCATTTTGTTAAATAAAAAAATTGGCGATCGAGTCAAGCAAGGTGATCTGCTTGCTACATTATTCACGAATCAACTACCAAACAAAGACCATGTCCAAGGTGTGCTTTCAGCGTTCACAATTGTTGATAAACCCGTTGTTGTTAATCCAATCATTTATGACTGGGTCGAGTAATGAAAGTTGTTATTCAGCTCGTCAGTGAAGCTTCGTTATCGATAGCAGGTAACCTTCATGCCTCGATTACCAATGGGATGGTATGTTTTGTTGGCTTTACCCACGATGATAACCCAGTCATCCTTGAGGCGATGCTTGATAAGTTATTGAAACTTAGAATTTTTCCTGATGAAAATGGAAAAACCAATTTATCACTTTCCGAAACCAAAGGTCAACTGTTACTAATTCCAAATTTTACATTGTATGCAAACACAATTGGTAGTCGGCGTCCTTCCTTTAGCAATGCAGCAAAGCCTGAGGTTGCAGCTAGTTTATTTACCCATCTAAAAAATCACCTAACAAGCTTGTATCCTTCCTCAAAGGTTGGTGTATTTGGCGCAGACATGAGCGTTGTTGTTCACAACCAAGGGCCTTTTACTTTAATATTAGATAGCAATGAATAACAAAAACATTCGGGTGATGATTGGATTAAGTGGAGGTGTGGACTCTGCGGTGGCTGCCTATTTACTGAAACAACAAGGGTATGATGTGATTGCCGGTTTTATGAGAAATTGGGATGCATTGGCAAACTCAGATCAACTTGGAAATCCAACATTGAATCAAGATATTTGTCCTCAAGAAGTGGATTTTATCGACGCTCAACATGTCGCAGCCCAACTGAACATTCCTTTGTTTCGCATTGATTTTGTCAAAGAATATTGGGATCATGTGTTCTCTTTTTTCTTAAAAGAATACGAACAAGGCCGAACCCCGAACCCTGATATCCTTTGTAATAAATACATCAAGTTTGATGCGTTTCTTCATTTTGCGCAAAGTCATGGGGCGTCGATGATAGCCATGGGGCATTACGCAAAACGTATTGATAAACCCAACGGAAGAGTGGCGATGGGTGTATCGAAGGATGACAATAAAGATCAAACCTACTTTTTATCCCAAGTCTCGCAAGCCCAACTATCCAAAACCTTATTTCCTTTAGCAGATTTACCAAAGGAAGAAGTCAGGCGAATCGCCCAATCGCTTAACTTAAGTGTTGCCAGTAAAAAAGACTCAACCGGCGTATGTTTTATTGGCGAAAGAAACTTTCGAGAGTTTTTAAAGAATTACATCCCTGCGCATCCCGGCGTCATGATTGATATGGTCAGCAACCAACCTGTTGGTCAACATGAAGGCGTTTATTATTACACGATTGGTCAACGAAAAGGTCTTGGGATTGGCGGTAGTAAATCCTTAGGTAGTGACAAATGGTTTGTGGTTAAAAAAGATGTGAAGAATAACCTTCTTTATGTTGCCCAAGGTGAAGAAAATCACTATTTATTATCCGATGAAATCACCGTCAGCATGCTCAATTGGATTCATCAACCACCGAAAATCGGTGAGCAATATCTTGCCCGTTTTCGCCATCGACAAACGTTATTACCGGTGACCATTCAATCATTAACTGATCAAACCTTAACGTTACGTTTTCCCCAAGGATATAAGGCCATCACCCCTGGTCAAGGGGCAGTGCTTTACAAAAATGATGAATGCTTGGGCGGTGGTCTGATTGACCAAGTATATTATCAAGGTCAGCAACGACTTTAGTATGTTATAATTTTTTTATTGAAGCTAATTGTAGCCCTCCTCAAAAGCGACAACGACCTAGTGAAAGCGTTGGTTGAAGTCTACAAGTGCCACTTCAATGTATGCAATTAATCATTGCCGTCCCGCCGCGTTAAGGCAACAAAGTGCATCATGAACATCATGATGAATAAGGATGGTACCGCGATCAATTCGTTCCTTGCGTAGGTACTTTTTTTCTTTCCAGGAGGAAACATGAAATCATTAACCGGCTCACAAATTCGCCAAATGTGGCTAGCTTTTTTTTCCAGCAAAGGTCATCAGATCATCCCAGGAAAAAGTTTGGTTCCTTTCCAAGATCCAACCTTGTTATGGATTAACTCAGGGGTCGCAGCCTTAAAGAAATATTTTGATGGCAGTGACATCCCCTCGAATAAACGATTAACCAACGCCCAAAAAAGTTTACGAACCAACGACATTGAACAAGTAGGCTATACCGCGAGACATCATACTTTTTTTGAAATGTTAGGCAACTTCTCAATTGGTGATTATTTCCGAAAAGAAGCCATCACATGGGCTTATGAATTGTTAACAAGCCCACAATGGTTTGGCTTTGATAAAGACAAACTTTACATGACCTATTCCCCGCTTGATCTAGAAACCCCGAAAATTTGGGAAAGTTTAGGGATTGCCAAAGATCACTTATTCGCCTTAGAAGGAAACTTTTGGGAAATAGGGGAAGGTCCTTGTGGTCCTAACACAGAAATTTTTTATGATCGCGGAGATACCTATGACCTTGAGAAAAAAGGTGTTCGCTTGCTCCAAGAAGAATTATCGAATGACCGATATATTGAAATATGGAATATTGTCTTTTCCCAATTCAATGCCGTCAGTGGTAAACCACGATCCCAATATAAAGAACTACCATCTAAAAATATTGATACCGGGGCTGGATTAGAAAGAATTGCAAGTATTTTTCAAGCAACCCCAACCAATTTTGAAACCGACTTATTCTTTCCTATTATTCAAGCCATCGTTCCGTTAGCTCAGCAGAATTATCAACAAAGCGGATATCGCCCGTATCGCGTGATTGCCGATCATATTCGTACCTTAACCTTTGCACTGTCTGATGGGGCGCTTTTTTCCAATGAAGGTCGTGGGTATGTGTTAAGAAGAATCTTACGTCGGGCCGTTCGATACGGACGAAAGATTGGCATTCAAAAACCATTCATGTCCAGCTTGGTGAATGTGGTGATATCGATCATGCAAGCGGATTATCCTTATTTAAAGGATCAACAATCCTCCGTCATGAAAATGATTCATCACGAAGAAGAAAAGTTTTTAACGACCTTGAATCATGGAGAAAGTTTATTAAAAAATCTTCTTGATAAAAAACAACCTATCTCCGGAGACGTTGCCTTTAAACTTTATGATACTTTTGGTTTTCCAGTTGAACTCACCAAAGAAATTGCCCAGGAAGCTAACCTCGCGGTGGATATGGTGCAATTTGAATCCCTGATGGAACAACAACGGGAACGGGCGAGACAAGCAAGGCAACACGTTGGTTCAATGGCAAAACAATCGGCAGCCTTATTGGCCTTTAAAACTCCTAGTCAGTTTCTTGAAAATCCTCGTCCCGTGGAGGCGACCATCATCGGTATTTTCCAACAAGGAGAACAAGTCACAACGTTAACCGATGAAGGGGATATAATCCTTGATCAAACCACTTTTTATGCAGAAAGCGGAGGTCAAACGGCCGATATCGGTTTGATGATCAATGCCACGAGTAAACTCGAAGTGCTTGATGTTCAAAAAGCTCCTCACAAGCAACATTTACATAAAGTTAGTGTGAGTTATGGATCCATTAAAGTCGGTGATCGTGTGCGGTTAGAAATCAAAGAGGATCGGCGGCGAATCATTCAGCAACATCACTCATCTTTGCACTTATTACAATCTTCTCTTAAAAAATACTTAGGTGAACACATCATCCAACAAGGGTCTTTTGTGGGTGATACCTATGCTCGCTTTGATTTTTCTCATCCTAGTAAAATAACCGATCAAGAATTAATCGCCCTTGAAGAAGATGTCAATCAACAAATCCAACAAGCATCCGCTGCGACGATTGAATATATGCCTATTGATCAAGCTCGATTAACCGGTGCAACCGCGCCGTTTGAAGAAAAATATGGTGACATTGTTCGCATCGTGACCCTGGGTCCCCGCTCAAAAGAATTTTGTGGGGGGACGCATGTCAATAACACCTTAGACATTGGCATGTTTGCCATCGTCTCTGAAGAGAGCATTGCTGCAGGAACTCGACGCATGGTGGTGGTCAGTGGTGCCCCTGCCTACGCTCATTTCAAACAAAAAGAAACGATGCTAGCCCAGTTAAGAACTCAACTAGGGGCTTCATCTACCAGAGAAATTTTTGATCGTTTAAAAGTGTTGATTCAAGAAAAAGACCAATTGAAATCCGCCTTAAACCAAGCACAAGATGGTCAAGCGGATGGGATTGCTTTATCATTATCGAATCAAATCAAAACCATGCCTATTCTTCATGGCTTCTTTTATGAACCAACCCTCACCCGACCGTTGCTATTAAAAGTCATGGATCGTTTAAAGGCGAAGTTCCCTCAATCCTTGTTTGTGATCATCGGTAAAGAAGACACAGGTTTTCCGATTGGAACCTATGTTGGTGGGACATTACAAACACCAACTCGAAACGCATCCATTATTACGAAAATGATTGCCTTAGCGATGCAAGGCTCAGGTGGCGGTAAACCTGATTTAGCGTTTGGAGCAGGTAAAGTCATGGTCGATTTAACCAAAGTATGGGAAAAGATCAACCTTTGAAACCAAAACCTCCAATTTATCTAGGATTTGATTTAGGCAGTAAATCCTTAGGCATTGCCATTCGAAACCGATTAGGCATGATTATTCCCTTGCCTGCGTTGTTTTTTCCTCGTCTTGATGAACTTCAGTTAAGCAAATTTATCCTCCGATTAATCGAAGAGCATCAACCCAACGCCTTGGTGTTTGGGATTCCGTTCCATGCCGATGGCCGGGAAAGCGATCAAACGGCCTGGGTGCTAGGGGTAGTGGGAAGATTAAAAGCTTTTGTGACACTTCCAATCAACACTGTGGATGAACGCTTCACGACGATTGAAGCCAAAGAGCGCCTCCATGAATTCGGTTTACCAGAGAAAAAACAAAAAGATTACATCGATTCCGTTGCCGCTTGTATAATATTAGAGCAACATGAAAGACAACCTCGATAACACCTTAGAAATTGTCATGGACAATGGCAAAACAGAAATTTTCTTTATTTATTTTACCTTTATCTTTCAACATGGTAACTATGTCATTTATTACCATCCCAAAGCTCCTGATGATCTCTATGTCAAAGCCTATGATGACCTAACCTTGGCCTTGTCTGAACCAAGTGAAGATGCCCTCGCTTATGCAGAAACCATGATTGAAAACTACGAAGAAGATGATGAGGATGATGAGAAAAATGATGGTAATTTAGAGAAATAATTGCTAAAATAAACAAGCATTCAACAACAAGGAGCACCACGATGGAAAATGAAAAAGTCCAATTAACGCGAGAAGGATATGACAAACTTAAAGCCGAATTACGTCAATTGATTGATGTCATTCGTCCTGAAGTGATTGAACAATTGGCTTATGCCCGTTCACTTGGCGATTTATCTGAAAATGCTGATTATGATGCTGCCAAAGCCAAACAAGCTGATGTTGAACAACGAATACGTCAACTTGAAGATATTTTGTCGAATGCTAACATCGTCAACGATGTCACGGGATCAAGCAAAATTGTCAGCTTTGGTCGAACGATTAAAATTCTTCACTTAGGCAACAAAAAAGAATATACCTTTAAAATTGTTGGCACACATGAAACCAATCCAACCGATGGAACAATCAGCAATGTATCCCCATTAGGAGAAGCAATCATGGGTGGTAAGGTAAATGACAAAGTCACCGTCAAAGCCCCTAAGTCATATCAAGTACAAATCTTAAAGATCGAATAATCTTTGACGCGCCATCCAACAAGCAACCTCCCTATTTATGATTGGGAGGTTTTTTTATGTTTAAAGTCATGCTCGGCGTCTTGTTTTTTACGATCATCACCTTGGTGGTCTTTTTAAATCTTGATCCTAATATTGTCCAAACCCCAGTGAGTCAAATCAGTTCACTATCATCGGATTTTATGACCGTGGGGATTGCTGGAGAAGTACAAAAACCCGGTACGTATATCGTGAAAAAGGATGGCACATTAAGTGATTTGATTACCTTATCAGGGGGAGCATCCAGCAATGCGGATGAGGATGCATATCAACTCACATTGCCATTGTTTGCAGGTGGGCAATTTTATATCGCACCCAAGTTTGATCCCACTGATGTCTGTGGGACGAGTGAACTGATTAAAGTTGCATTAAATTCTGCGAATCGAGAAACATTGATGACCCTCTCCAACATTGGCACGAGTCTTGCCAATGCGATTGTGGAGTATCGACAAAGCCAAGGAAATTTTACATATTTAGAACAAATCATGGAAGTTCCAGGCATTGGCCAATCCACGTATACACGAATCAAAAACTATATTAACCTCCTTTGAAATCGACACTCTTGTTTATTTCGGTGTTGGGATGGTCAATCGGTTTATATAGCCAGCATCGTTTCGTGATGATCATCGCTTTAGCGATTGGGGTTTGGTTTTACCTGAAAGAACCTTCGATGATGCGATGGTGGATGATCCTCGCCTTCATTTTTTTAATGATGCAAATCATCAAACTTACGTTTACTTTTGATGAAGAAGGATTATTTTTAGTGAGAGAAAAAAGAGCAACTTGGATGATGGTTGAACAATATTTTCACCGATATTATGTCCCATTAGATCCTTTCGTTGATGTCGAGATGGGTGACATCATCAAGATCACCGGCTCATTAGGGGAACTGAAAATCACCACCTATGAATCAATGTTCAGTTTCAAGGATTTTCTCAACCAGCGTGGGGTGGGCTTAGCGGTGACCCCAGAATCCATTGAAACCATCCTACGGTTTCCGTTTCGATTTTCCAGTATTATCCATGAGCGCATTGATTTGCTTCATCCCAATGTGCGTGATGCGGTATCGCAATGGCTATGGAATCGAAGTCATCCTGAATCCACCATGTCGGCTTGGTTAGAACAAGTCCTTGGTGTTTCCGGTTTTGGTTTTTTTCTCCTCTGGACGACATGTCAAACCATCGGTCAATGGTTCGGTAAGCCCTATCATGTCAGTGCGATCTTAATGATGTTATTTTTTCCTTTTGTCCTGATGAATCTTCATCAATGGGGCATCATCAGGGTTTATGGGATTGCCTTGTTGCAATGGAAGTTTAATAAAACCACCATCCATGAACATAAAATGATGGTCCTTGCAATCATGTCAATCTTCAACCCTTATGTATGGATTCAACCAGGTGGGCAACTTTACCTGGTCTATCAAGCTTGGCTTGGATTGATCAAACCGATGGTTTATCGAATGCCGTCGTATCAGCGTTGGTTGATGATGACAGGAATTGCCCTCGGATGGTCATGGGTCAGCAATGGGTATATAACCATCATCCAGTCGTTGCTTTATGCACCATTGACCATGATTCAAATGGTCTTGGTTCCTGGATGGATAATGTATTTATATACGGGTTGGCTGCTACCAGGACTATCCTTTCTCACCGCCGTCATTGTTGATGTCATGTTGTGGATTCCTGTCATACCCGTGATGTATCTTGGGGAGATACCTTGGTACACGTTAAGTGTGTTGACCTTCATCTTGTTGACATTATCTTGGGTTTATACGATGCATTTAACGATCTATGTTCAGCGCTTATTGATCACCTTGTTGATCGTGGTGGTCCTCCACATCACTGGCATCGATCATGGCTTCATTCATGAAATTCATTTTATCAATGTCGGCCAAGGGGATGCGACCTTGGTGATGTCAAAAGGCCAATCTTTATTGATTGATAGTGGCGGGGTTCTTCGCTTTGACATCAGTCATGAGGTGTTAATTCCATACTTTAAAAAACTAAGAATTAAACGATTAGATGCCGTCATCATTACCCATGATGATTTTGACCATAATGGCGGGTTACCATCCTTGGTGAATGCCTTCCCTGTGAACCGTGTCATCGATCAACCATTTGATCCCTTCTCACTCGGGCAATGGACCATCACCAATTATCAATATTTTTTGGATGTCTTGGTCGAAGATAACGAGCGTTCGTTGATCATCGGGATTGCCAATCCAATGTGTCAGTGGTTGATCATGGGCGATGCGACAACAACAACCGAGGAATACCTGATGACGTTCTTCCCTGATCTTCAAGCCAAGTTTCTTCGCATCGGTCATCATGGGTCTTTAACTTCAACGTCCTCCGCGTTGCTTGATCAACTTCAACCAAGGGAAGCGATTATTTCCAACGGAGGAGGTAATCGTTATGGTCACCCTCACCCTCAGGTCCTTGAAAGACTTCAAGAAAGAAACATTCGCATTCGCCGAACCGATCAAGAGGGGACAATCCGTTATCAAACGTGTAAAATAGGAGTATGATTCAATTAATTTCTTCTCCCTCGTTTCAACGCATTCAACACCAATTACAATCGGTGTTGAAGACCCTTGATCCATCGACCTTGATTGAGAAAATTGATGCTTCAAGTGTTCCCATTGACGAGTGGATGAGAGAGATTCATCAAGCAAGTTTATTTTCTTCCGCGAAAGTGACTTTAATTTATCAAGCTTCTATCTTTGGTAAATCTGGAAGAACGTCCTTAGGCAAACAACAAAGCGAATCAGACCTATTAGCGTTTCTAAGTGAAGATCACCCCGACCTTCATGTCATCTTTATATACGAAGGAGACATCGATGAACGACTTGCTGCGGTGAAAGCAATCAAGAAACATCATCAATGGACCGATTTACCTTTACCTAGCAAAGACGAATGGATTGGGTTCATGGATTCATGGCAACGTGAACTTCACGTTCAGTTATCGCCAAAGGCATCGGCAAGGTTTATCTTATCCACGTACCCTGATGTGGATCGTGCATATCAAGAATTAAAAAAATTAAGTGTCTATGGGGCAACCATTGACGAAGCAACGGTGATTGACCTAATTAAACCTAATCTTGAAGAGAATGTGTTTGAACTTACCAACCAACTGATGTCAGAGAACATTAAACAAGCCTTAAAGATTTACCGCGATTTCACCACCCTTCAAGTGGAACCAACCTTATTAATTAGTCTTCTTGGAAAACATTTTCAATTGTTTGCCAAAGTGGTCCACCTTAGTGGCCAAGGCAAAGATAGTTACGCGATTAGCCAATTGATCAAAATTCATGAGTATCGCGTTCGCTTGATGATTCAAGGGAAAAAACGATTTCCCTTAACACGAATTCATCGCATCCTCTTAAGTTTGGATGCCTTGGATATGACCATTAAAAAAGGCCTTCAAGATAAAGTCGAAGGCCTCAGTTGGTGGATTGTGAATTTTATCGATCCTATTTCTTAAGTAAGCGTTGGTACATGCCAGGTCGTCGGTCACGAAATACGCCCCAAGAGTATCGCATTTTTTCAATCGCCTTGAGATCAAAGGATTGACTAATGATGCCCGTGGAGGTTCGATCCATTTGTTGGAGAATAACCCCTTGATGATTACTAATAAAGCTCGTGCCATAAAAGGTCATCGTGTGCTTGCCATACGTTTCAATGCCAATACGATTGCTGGCCACCACTGGAATTAAGTTTGCCGCAGCGTGACCGATCATCGTGTTTTGCCAATGAATTTGTGAATCAATCGGCAGGGTTGGTTCTGAGCCAATCGCCGTGGGATACAGAAGAAGTTCTGCGCCTTCTAAGGCTAAAATACGAGCAACTTCTGGGAACCATTGGTCCCAGCATATTGCAACCCCAATCTTGCCAAATTGAGTTTGAAAGACTTGGAGGGGCGTATCTCCAGGGGTAAAGTAGAATTTTTCTTGATACGATTCCCCGGTGGGAATATGCATTTTCCGGTATTGACCTAAGATTGTTCCATCGGCATCGATGATGGCAATGGAATTATAAAAGACATTCTTGGCGCGTTCAAAATAGGAAATGGGTAACACCACATGAAGGGATTTGGCCAAGCCTTGAAAATACATTAAATCTTGATTCTTTTCAAAAGGACGGGCAAGGTCAAAATGGTCGTAATTTTCGACTTGGCAAAAATATTTCCCCATGAAAAGTTCTGGAAGTAGAATAATGTTTGAACCAGCAGCAGCGGCTTTTTTGACAAGGGAGGTGGCAAGGTCGATATTCTTGTTGCGGTCTTCTGACATCGACATTTGAATGGCACTGACGGTGACCAACTTCATGCTAGCGAACTCCTTTTGGGATTTGCTGGGTGATGCAGTGGATATTGCCCCCACCAAGCAAGACTTCCTTACTATCGATCATCACGATTTTACGTTTGGGGAACAATGCCGTTAACTGTTGGAGGGCAATCTCGTCGGTCTTTTGATTGAATTTTGGGACAATTAAGCCGCCATTGACAAAATAAAGGTTTAAGTATGATGCAGCCAACCGTTCATTCATCGGACGATTTTTACTTTGTGGCAAGGGGGTTAATCCTGCCGACTCAAAATAAGTACGGTGGATAGCTTTAGGCATGACGATGGTGGATATTTTCAAAGGTTGACCTTGAAGATCGGTTTGTTGCTTCAACGCTTCCATGGTCAATTGAGATAAAGGTTGTTGGGCATCACGAGGATCGACCCCTTCTGCAAGCAAGATATGACCAGGACCAATAAAGGTAGCAACATTATCCACGTGTTCTTTGGTTTCATCATTATAGATACCACGGGGTAACCAAATCATTTTCTTCCCGCCGAGTTGTTCTAAAAGTCGATTTTCGATTTGTTTTTTGGTTAATTTAGGGTTTCGCCCTTTGTGCAACAAATTGTATTCCGTTGCCATGACCAAACCTTCACCATCGACATGAAAAGCGCCGCCTTCCATGACAAAGCCATCGGTTCGGTAACTTGGTAATTTAAATTGTTGGCTAATCAGGCCGGCAAGGGCATCATCTTGGTTCCAAGGCTGATATAACCCAAAGTCTTTGCCCCCATACGCATTAAATTCCCAGTCAATGGTCCGAAAGGAACCATCTTTGTCTCTTACAAAGGTTGGTCCAGTGTCTCGGACCCAGGCATCATCATAAGGAACCTGAAAAAATTCAATGTTTTTAATTTTAAGTTTTTGGAATTGGGACCAAATTTGAGGATGAACCCCAATCATAACAGGCTCAAACTTAGCAATTTCTTTAGCAATCTTTAAAAAGACGTCTTGGGCTTCTTTCGCTTTGTTACGCCAAACATCTCCCCGATAAGGCATCAACATCAAGGTTGCATCATGAGCAGAAAACTCTGCTGGCATAAAATAACCATCTTTAATTGGGGTTTGAAGTTTGGTGTTCATTATTTATAATTTTACAACAAATGAGGGAGAAAAGTAAGAATTATCTACTTACCAATCAATTTACTTTGTTGAGAAAAAAATTTCATCAAGCGTGACTTTTGTCTTGCTGCTGTTTGAGATTTTTGAATGCCATGACTGACAGATTTATCAATAAGTTTGTTTGCCATCGCCAATGAAGTGGTTGCGCCAGGAAGATCTTTCTTGGCAAGCATCGTCTTGACCTTTTTCATCGCTGTGCGCATGCTGGCTTTAAATGTAAAGTTATGGTCTTCCGCTTTCTGATTGGTAAGGATACGTTTCGTTTGTGATTGAATATTTGCCATATAGACCTCTTTTCTTTGATATTTTACCATATCTATAAATTCTTGCAATGAAATCGATGGTTTTAATCAATAGGTTGATGATCAATGCCCTGAAAAGAATCGAATACTTGACAGAATCAAGCAGAGTGATAACATAGGGTCATACATTAAAAGGAGACTTGCTATGGTTTTAAATAAAATTCGTGATGTTGTTGTCAAAAAATTTAAAGTTCAACCACAAAATGTCAATGTCGGCACCCGCTTAAGAGAAGATCTTAATGTGGATTCCTTAGATGCTGTTGAATTAATCATGGAACTTGAAGATACGTTTAACGTAAAAATATCCGACGATGAAGCTCAAAAACTAAAAACCATCGGGGACATTGTTAACTTTATTCAACCTAAAGTTCAACCTAAAGTTAAGTAGTCACATATATGGATTTTAAAAAGGTCCAAGACCTAATTAAGTATTTTGAATCGTCCAAACTGACCACCATGGCACTTGAGGATGGTACTTTTAAGATTTCCTTATCAAAACTTAAGGAATCACAACCCCCTGAAGTCAAGGCAATACCAGTTCCAGACACTAAAATATTACCGCCTAACGTCAATCCTAAAGCCCAAACAAACTCTGCAAATAAACCCACGGAAGATGTTTTATTAAAGGACGTTACCTGTCCCCTTGTCGGGACGTATTATTCGGCGAGTTCACCGACGTCTGAACCATTTGTTAAAATTGGTCAACGCGTGAACAAGGGCCAAACCATTTGTATTGTTGAAGCAATGAAAATCATGAACGAAATTGCTTCGCCTTATGCTGGCTTGGTTGAAAAAATTAATTGTAAAAATGGTGATGTTGTCGGCTTTAACCAAGTCATCATTCAATTAAGACCACAGGAGTAATCATGGCAGAAAAACTTCTCGTCGCCAACCGCGGTGAGATCGCTGTGCGGGTCATACGTGCCTGCAAAGAATTATCTATTCCTACGGTTGCAGTTTATTCAACAGCAGACTTTGACACCATGGCAGTGAAACTTGCTGATGAAGCGATTTGCATTGGTGAGGCTCGTTCTAATAAAAGTTATCTTAATATTAATAATGTCATTAGTGCCGCATTAGCCTCTGGGGCAACGTTAATTCACCCAGGCTATGGTTTTTTATCTGAAAACGAACAATTTGCAGAAATTGTCGCAAGCTGTGGCTTAAAATTTGTTGGGCCTTCCGCAAACGCGATTCGTCAAATCGGCGACAAGGCTTCAGCGAAAGTCATTGCCAAAAAAGCTGGGGTTCCCATTATTCAAGGATCAGAAGGTATCGTTGAAAACCTTGAAGAAGGACTAGCGATTGCGAAGACAATCGGTTTTCCTGTGATGATCAAAGCGACTTCAGGTGGCGGTGGTCGCGGGATTTCCATCATCCGCTCGGAAAAAGAATTTCGTGATGTTTTTGATCGCACATCCATGGAAGCAGAAGCAAGTTTTGGTGATAAGAACCTCTATGTTGAAAAATATATCGAAAATCCACGCCATATTGAAATTCAAATTCTCTGCGACAGTTTTGGATCTTGCGTCTATTTAGGTGAACGTGATTGTTCGCTTCAACGTCGTAATCAAAAGATGGTTGAAGAAGGACCTTCACCCGTGGTGGACAGTAAACTACGCAAAAAAATGGGTGATGCTGCGGTTAAATTAGCCAAAGCAGTCGGCTATGTCAATGCCGGAACCATTGAATTTCTTGTTGATAAGAACTTAAATTTTTATTTCATTGAAATGAACACAAGAATTCAAGTTGAACACCCTGTCACCGAATTCATTACGGGCATTGATCTTGTCAAAGAACAAATCAAAATTGCCTTAGGCAAGAAACTACCCTTTACCCAACGAGACATTAAACTTACTGGTCATGCGATTGAATGCCGAATTAATGCTGAAGACGTCAAGGCAAACTTTCGGCCTGCTCCAGGGAAGATTACACAGCTGATCATGCCCGGTGGCATCGGGGTTCGTATTGATACCCATATTTATCCTGGGTATGAGGTTCCACCCTTTTATGATTCGATGATTGCAAAACTAATTGTCCATGCGCCAACAAGAAAAGAAGCCATTCGAAAAATGATTGTCGCCCTCGAGCAGTTTATGGTCGATGGCATCACCACCAACATTGAATTTCATTACTCCTTGTTACATACTCAGGAATTTGTCTCGGGTAATGTCGATACTGGATTTGTGGGGAGATTTTTAGAACGGATTAAAAACCTTAATGAGTGATATCTTTTCTAAACAAAAACCAAAATTAAGAACCTTTCTCAAAGTTACCGAGAAACCTGTTCCTAAAAACCAAATTGATCTTCCGGATGGTTTGTTTATTGAATGTGAACAATGTCACTCCGCGCTCTATCAAAAGGCATTGCAAGAAAATCTATCAGTTTGCCCACATTGCCAATTTCATTTTCGATTGAATGCCAATGACCGGATTCGTTTGGTCACCGATGAAGGTAGTTTTGTTGAAATGGATGACACAGTCACCTCGAAAAACCCATTATCCATGCCTGAATATGACCAAAAGCTTAGCATTTCTAAAAAGAGTACAGGCCATCAAGAAGCATTTGTCTGTGGTCAAGCAACCATTCAAGGCAATCAAGTGGCGTTAGGCGTCCTTGACTCCTTCTTTATGATGGGATCGATGGGCTCAGTCGTGGGAGAAAAAATTACCCGGTTGATTGAATATGCAATTCAATCCTCCTTACCAGTGGTTATCTTCTCTGCCAGTGGTGGTGCCAGAATGCAAGAAGGGATTCTTTCCTTAATGCAAATGGTGAAGACGTCTGCCGCACTTAAAAAATTAGATCAAGTCAAAGGGTTATTCATCTCCGTGTTGACGCACCCAACCACCGGAGGCGTTGCCGCGAGTTACGCGTCCTTAGGCGACATCATCGTTGCTGAACATGGGGCATTAATCGGTTTTGCTGGGGCCCGCGTGATCAAACAAACCATTCAACAGGACTTACCAGAAGGTTTTCAAACCGCTGGGTTTCAATTGAAACATGGTCAAGTCGATTTGGTCGTCGAACGAAAAATCTTAAAGACAACCTTAATTCAACTTTTAAGATTTCACGCTAAACAAAAGGAACAAGCGCAATGAGTAATATTGAAGAAAAAGTTTGGGAAAAAGTTCGCTTAGCGCGACATCCAAAACGACCAACTGCAAGTTTGGTGATCAAACAATTATTTCCTGATTTTATTGAACTGCATGGTGATCGTCAATTTGGGGATGATAGTTCCTTAATTGGTGGGTTAGCCTCCTTCATGGGTCAACCGATTACCGTCATTGCCCAAGAAAAAGGTTCAACCACTGACGAAAAAATCGCCCGTAATTTTGGCATGCCCCACCCGGAAGGTTATCGCAAGGCCTTACGTTTAATGAAGCAAGCCGAAAAGTTTCATCGTCCGATTGTATTCATCATCGACACCCCAGGAGCATATCCTGGCATCGGTGCAGAAGAACGTGGACAAGCCCAAGCCATTGCCTTTAATTTGTTTGAAATGATTGCCATCCAAACCCCGATGATTGGCATTGTCTTATCTGAAGGCGGATCGGGTGGGGCGCTTGCCATCGGTGTTACCGATACGTTACTGATGTTAGAAAATAGTATCTATTCAATTATTTCCCCTGAAGGGTTCGCATCAATTTTATTCAAGGATTCAAGCAAGGCAAAACATGCAGCGTCCTTAATGAAACTAACTGCAGAAGACTTACTTTCATTTGGCATCATTGATGCGATTGTTCCAGAAGTAAAAACCGGTTTCCAAGACGACGTCCCTTTCACCCTTGCTCAGTTAAAAATCTTATTACAAAAATCATTCAAGCAACTGATGAAACTATCCACCGTGAATCTGCTTAAAAAACGCGAACAAAAGTTTAGAAATTTTGGTGTGTTTGAAGAAAAAAAGGACGTTAAAAAAGATGGAAAATAAACTAACAATCAAATTAATTGGCACCGGTAAATTTGTTCCTCCTGCCCTGATTACCAATGCTGATTTAGAAAAAATGGTCGATACAACCGATGAATGGATTGTGTCTCACACAGGGATTAAAACTCGCCATAAAGTGGTCAACGAAACCACCGCTGATTTAGCTTACTTTGCAGCATTGAATGCGATTGAAAAAGCTAAATTTGATAAAGAAATCATTGATGCCATCATTGTTGCCACGATTACCCCGGACTTTGCTTCTCCAAGCATGGCAGCGGTGGTGCAAGCGAGGTTAGGCCTCAATCACCGCGACATCACATGCTTTGATGTCAACGCCGCGTGTACAGGTTTTGTGTATGCTTTACAAATTGCAGCAGCATTATTGAACAGTCCAAAGTATCGCCATATTCTCATCATTGGGGCAGAAAGTCTCACCAAGATTATGGATTATACCGATCGTAATACATGCATTCTATTTGGCGATGGGGCAGGAGCTCTATTAATAGGTCGAGGTCAACCCCATCAAACCGTCTCTTTCTATACAGCATCCGAAGGTGATATGGAAGATGTGTTGTCGGTAAAGGACACTCTAAAAATGCAAGGTAGACGCGTCTTTAAATTTGCGATTAATGCCATTGAAAAATCGATCAATCGATTATTGGAAATGGATGGAAGTCGTTTAGACATGATTTCCAAAATCATTCCTCATCAAGCCAATTATCGCATCGTTGAAGGCGTTGCTGATTTGAAGAACATTCCTTTAAATAAATTCTTCTTGAACCTTGAACATTATGGCAATACTTCGGCGGCATCGATTCCCATCGCTTTGGATGAATATGTCCAAGAACAACCCCTTCGACCAGGTGACAAGCTGATGCTTGTTGGCTTTGGTGCTGGTTTAACCTGGGGTGGAGCATTGATTAATCTATGAAACCATTAGCGATTTTATTCGCTGGACAAGGGGCACAATCCTTAGGGATGGGTTTATCCGCCTTAACCCAAACCCCGCAACTTGAATCGCTATTCTCTACCATCCAAAAGCAACTTGATTTTGATTTAAAAGGCATACTATCAGGGCAACTTCCTGGTCTTGATCAAACGCGTTACACGCAACCATCGTTGGTGGCTACCTCGATTCTTTATTATCAGCAATTACAATCTTTATTACCGATAAAACCAAGTTATTTTTTAGGTTTTTCTTTAGGTGAATATACCGCGTTATTTGCCAGCGGTCATACGGACTTAGCAACCACCCTCCAATTGATTCAACATCGGGCCAAAGCCATGGCTTCATCAAGTGAAGCCAATCCGGGAATGATGGCAGCGATTCTTGGTTTATCTTTTGTAACCTTACAATCCATTTGCCAAGTCATCAGTCGCGAAGGGCATGTGGTGGTGATTGCCAACATCAATAGTCCTGGGCAATTGGTGATCTCTGGCCACGCTTTGGCCGTTAAAGAAGCGATGCTCGAAGCGACCAAACAAGGAGCAAAAAGAACCATTGCACTTAATGTTTCGGGGGCATTTCATTCGCCGTTAATGCAATCCGCAAGTACTGCTATTGCATCTTTTTGCCGAACCATCACCTTCAAACCCTCACACACCCCGATGATATTCAATTGGACAGGAAAACCTTTACCAACATTAAAAGATTTACCTATCTACCTAACAAACCAAGTGAAAGCCTCCGTTCAATTTGAAGCTTCAATCCAATATTTAACCCAGCAAGGGATTAACCATTTTCTAGAAATTGGCCCAGGCAATGTGTTAACGAATCTAGTTAAAAAAATAAATCCAGATGCTCGCGTGGTTTCTTTTAATGGTGTTGATGATTTACAAACAATAAAGGAGTTGATGTTATGAGTGAAACAAAACGAGTTGCCATTGTCACCGGTGGGGCGACAGGCATCGGCCTTGCCATCAGTTTACAATTGGCCAAAGATGGCTTTATTGTCGTGGTGAATTACCATGCTTCGAAGGATGCTGCCGATAAGCTTGTTTCCACGATTCAGTCCCTGGGTGGTCAAGCCTTGGCGGTTCAAGCCAATTTAAGCCAAGTCAGCGAAGCAGAAAAATTAATTCAAACAACGATTCAAACCTTTCAACGCTTGGATGTTTTAGTCAACAACGCTGGAATCACCGATGATACCTTGATGTTAAGAATGAGCGAAGATCAATTTGATCGCGTCATTGAAACAAACTTAAAAGGCGTTTGGGCAACTTGTAAGTATGCCTTAAAACCACTAATGCAGGCAGGTCAAGGTCGAATCATTAATATTGCCTCTGTTTCTGGCATGATGGGCAATGCTGGACAAGCGAATTACGCGGCTGCCAAAGCCGGTGTCATTGGTTTATCCAAGACCCTTGCTCGCGAAATGGCAAGTCGAAATATCACCGTGAATGTTGTAGCCCCTGGATTCATTGAAACAAGAATGACGGCGGGATTATCCCCTGCCATCAAAGAATCTGCCCTTGGCATGATTCCTTTGAAAAAGTTTGGTCAACCGGAAGATATTGCTTTTATGGTTAGTTTTTTAGCGTCAAATAAGGCACAATATATTACAGGACAAACCATTGTCGTCGATGGTGGGATGACCATGTATTAATAAGGAGCCAATCATCATGAAAAAAAGAGTCGTTGTGACTGGACTTGGTGCCGTCACTCCAATTGGGAATGATGTGTCCACCATGTGGACCAACATGCTTAAAGGTGTGAATGGTATTGCTACCATCACACTGTTTGATCCAAACATCAGTAAAGTAAAAATTGCCGCGGAAGTTAAACATTTAGACCCATCCAAATATATGGATGAACGAAGTGCAAGTAAACTTGATCGAGTCATTGTCTTAGGCATCCTGGCCGCAAGTGAAGCGTATGAAGATGCGAAATTAAAACCTGAATCGGTGGATCCTTATCGCTTTGGCACCTTTGTAAGCTCTGGAATCGGCGGATTGAATTCAATTTGGACAGAATCTCAAGTTGCTCATGGTCGTGGGTTAGAAAGAATTTCTCCACATTTTATTACCAATTCAATCATTAATCTTATCGGTGGCAATATTTCCATGCGCTTCAAAGCCAAAGGTCCAAACTTACCTGTGGTCACTGCTTGTTCGGCAAGCACCAATTCAATTGGTGAAGCTTTTCGCTATATTCGTGATGGCTATTTGGATGTGGCCTTTGCCGGTGGATCAGAATCTTCCATCAATCCTTTAGGGATTAGCGGATTCGCGGTGATGCGGGCTTTACACATGGGAGATAATCCTAACTTAGCGAGTATGCCATTTGATAAAAAGCGTTCTGGATTCGTCATGGGTGAAGGGGCGGGGGTTTTAATTCTAGAATCCTATGACCACGCGATTGCCCGTAAGGCGAAAATTTATGCAGAGCTTGTTGGCTATGGATCAACCTCGGATGCATTCCACGTGACGGCACCAGATGAAACCGCTGAAGGCATTAGCAAGTGCATGGAATTAGCAATAACGGATGCTGGTATTCAGCCTCATCATATCGATTACATCAATGCTCATGGAACCTCCACTCCGTTGAATGATCGGATTGAAACCTTAGGGATTAAAAAAGTTTTTGGTCCTCACGCTTATCAATTAAACGTATCGAGTACCAAAGGCATGACCGGACATATGCTAGGAGCGACTGGTGCTGTGGAATCGATTGCCTGTATCCTTGCCCTTGTGAATCAGGTTGTCCCACCCACCATCACCACCACGGAAACAGCTGCTGAATGTGATTTAAATTACACCTTAGGAAAACCGGTGCAACGACAAGTCAATTACGCCTTGAATATCAATCTTGGATTCGGCGGACAAAATGCCGCGTTAATTTTTAAGAGGTAACCATGTTCAATCTCGATAAAATTAAAACCATTATTCCTCACCGCGAACCGTTCATCATGATTGACCGGATTTTAGAAAACCAACCACTGGTCTCTGCTGTTAGTGAAAAAGATATTTTATCTAGTGCTTTTTGGGTCCCTGGGCATTTTCCGAAAAACCCAGTATTTCCTGGAGTTTTAATCGTGGAAGCGTTTGCACAAACCGGAGCTGTATGTGTGCTCACTGCGCCTACTTATATTGGCAAGATTGGGTATTTCTCATCCATTCAAGAAGTGAAATTTAAACGTCTTGTGGTTCCCGGCGATACATTACGATTGCATGTGACCCTTCTTCATCGCAAGGTTGGTTTCTTCTTTTTTGAAGGCCAAGCCTATGTCGGCGATCAACTTGCTTGCTTAGCCAAGTTCTCTGTTGCGGTTGGCTAGCCATGGCGATTCTAACCTTTGATACGATTGATTCAACCAATAATTACTTAAAACTACATGCCGATTCATTACCTCACTTCACGATTGTGCGTGCACGTTTTCAACATGCAGGTCGGGGCCAGTTGGTTAGACAATGGCAAAGTAATCCTAACGAAAATATTCTTGTTTCTTTGTTGATGAAATCTTTTCAACAGTATGCCAATGTCAAAGCCATTGAGTCCGCTTTTATCCAATTGTGTCAATCTTTTTTTACTCACTATGGGATTCATGTTGATCATAAACTACCCAATGATTTAATGGTCAACGGCAAAAAAATTGCTGGGATGTTGATTGAAACCAAACAACAAGAAAATACCCTTCAGCATGTCATTTTGGGCGTAGGTTTAAATATCAATCAAACTTCATTTGTTAATTTACCATCGGCGACATCACTGGCGATTTTAACCAAGAAAACGTATCCCATTGATGCCCTTTTTGAACATTTCATTGAGGTATGTTCGCCCTTAAAATAGTTATAAACATGCTAAAATAATAGAGTTAAAGGAGCAATAACAATGTTACATGTAGGCATTATCGGTTTAGGTCGAATGGGTGAAAATATGTCTCGACGATTACTGCAAAAAGGATTTAAAACGTTCGGGTATCGCACGTCGTTAGATAAACTCAAGGAACAAGAAAAGTTAGGATACATTTCCCTAGCTTGTGCTGATTTACCCACGCTGGTGAAAGCGGTCAAGGCGAAACAAAAGCGAGGGATTTTTCAAATGGTTGTCCCTGCCCAATCTGTTGAAGAAACGATTCGGACTTTGCTTCCTTTACTTTCTCAAGGTGATATCATCATCGATCATGGCAATTCCAATTTTAAAGATTCTCGTCGACGCGCCTTGATGCTCAAACAAAAAGGCATTGATTATTTAGATTGTGGAACCTCTGGCGGTGTCTATGGTTTAGAACGAGGTTACTGCTTAATGGTTGGCGGCGATACCAGTGCTGTTCAATTTTGTTCGCCAATTTTTGAAACCTTATCTCCTCATATCGAAGGTGCACCACGTTTATTACCTAAGACGCCAGAAACTCCAGCCGAACATGGTTGGTTACATTGTGGCCCAGCAGGTGCTGGTCATTTTGTGAAGATGGTTCATAACGGGATTGAATATGGCATCATGCAAGCCTATGCGGAAGGATTTAATATTTTAAAACAAGCCAATTTAGGAAGTAGCTTTATCAATAAAGGCGATGCCGAAGTTGCCCCCATGAGCGACCCGGAAAATTATCAATACCCAATCAATGTTCCGGAAGTGGCAGAATTATGGCGTCGAGGATCTGTCATTGGATCATGGTTACTCGACTTAACTGCAGAAGTACTAAAAAACGATGCACAACTGAACGCCTTCAAAGGCGGTGTGTCTGATTCTGGTGAAGGTCGTTGGACCGTCAACACTGCTGTGGATTTAGGGGTTCCTGCCACGGTCTTATCAAGTGCCTTATTTGCCCGATTTGAAAGTCGTGACCAAGCTGATTTTGCCAATCGAATTTTAAACGGAATGCGCTTTATGTTCGGGGGACATCATGTCCGAAAATAACGCCCTCGTTATTTTTGGATCAACTGGTGATTTAACATTTCAGAAACTCTTGCCCGCCCTTGCTCGTCTCAACCAACTTTCTCCTCATCTGATTCAAAAGATTTTTCTTATCGGACGGCAAGGAAAAACGTTAGCTGAATACATCACCTATGGAATCGACCATGGCTTAGACGCGAAGGTGATTTTGCCATTGATGGATAAACTCCATTACGTCTTCATGCAGGCAACAGAAAAAGATAGTTACGCGACCTTGGTGCCGTTACTCAAACCTTTTTCAGGTCGTTATATTTATTTGGCAACCCCGCCTTCCATGTTTCACTTCATTACCGCTTCGTTATCTGATCTAGGTTTGCTTGAACAAGGTAATACACACCATCGCTGTGCGTATGAAAAACCATTTGGAGAAAATGGTAGTACCGCCAACGTCCTTAATGACTTATTGCATGAAGTGATTGAAGAAAAGCAACTATATCGGGTTGACCATTATTTAGCAAAGCCCTTGATTCAACAATTGATTAAAATTCGTATGCAATGGGCTACCGTGGGGATGGAGTCTTTTTGGCAAAGCCCACATATTGAACGGATTCAACTCGTTGCCCATGAAACCGTAAGCATTCTTTCCCGTGGTAAATTTTATGATGCCACAGGCGCATTAAAAGATATGATTCAAAGTCATCTGCTTGAAACCTTGGCATTGGTGATGATGGATTTACCAAAACGTATTGATGATGTGGCCGCGATTCAAACCAATAAAATTGCTTTCTTACGTTCACTCAAACCGAGGATAGACCAAGTGGTGGTCGGCCAATATGTTGGTTATCCACAAGAACTGCATGTCAACCCATCCTCAATCACGGAAACGTATGCATATGTTCCTTTAACAAGCAATCTCATTCGGTGGAAAGACACGATGATGACGCTTGAAACTGGAAAGAAACTAGATGAAAAAAGAACGTCAATTGATGTTTATTTCCGCAATGGCCATCGCCTTCAATTTCAAATCGCTCCATCCGTGAAAGTGATCCTTGATCAAGATTGGTTAGCTTCCTTACCCACGAACATCGCTCATCATTTAACAACATTAAGTCATCATCCCTTTGCCACCGAAGATGCTTATGTGACCATTTTTTCAGATTTCTTTCAAGGCAATCAAACCTTATTTCCATCGAACAAAGAAATTGAAGTCACCTGGGCATTGATTGATCAAATCAAGCAAAAACCTCTGATGCCAAGACGTTATCAATCTCTGAAAGATTTAACCAGAAAGTAGGATCATGTATGGACTATGATATTTCTTTACCCATCGAATCATCGATGATGGTGTATAAACAAAAACCAGAAAAAATCCCTCAATTTAAGGTTCAAAATAACCTCCATCTTGGTGGAAGTTATGAGACCACGCTTTCGATGAATATCCATACGGGAACCCATATCGACTTTCCTTTGCATATGCAAGCCAATGGGAAAACATCCACTGGGTTTAACCCCACGCGATTAATCACCGACGTACGTGTCATTGATTGTGGCGACGTGATCGTCATTGATGAAGCATTTTTAGCGAAACAAAAGATTGCCATCGGATCCTTTATTTTATTGAAAACCAAAAGTAGTTTTTCCAAGAGCTTTTTGTTTGATTTCCCTTACCTGAATGAAAGTGGTGCACAGTATTGTAGTCGACAAAAACTTCAAGGGGTTGGCATTGATGCCTTGGGCATTGAACGAGATCAGTCTGATCATCAAACCCATCATGAACTCATGAATCATCACATCATCATCTTAGAAGGTTTACGCCTTCAATCTGTTCCGGAAGGGATTTACCAAATGATTGCCTTGCCTATCTCCATTCCAGGAATGGACGCCTTGCCCGTACGAGCGATCTTAAGAACAAAGTCATGAAAGATCCAAAGAAGATGAACCTTCTATTGATGGGAACTCCCGAGCTCGCTCGGGATGTCTTTCAAGCCATCCATCAAGCGGGTTATAACGTTATTGGCTTAGTTTGCCAGCCAGATACAGAGGTTGGTCGTCAGCGAATCCTCACCAAACCGCCGACGAAACTTTGGGCAGAGGCTAACGGCATTCCCGTCTTTCAACCTGAAAAAATTCGCCTTGATCATCATTTTTTAGATCAACTTGATGTTGATTTTATTTTAACGTTAGCCTACGGACAAATTGTCCCGCAGGCAGTCTTAGATAAACCTCATTTTGGTGCTTTTAATTTTCATGGAAGCTTATTACCAAAATATCGTGGGGCATCCCCATTACGATTTGCTTTGATTCATCAAGAAGAAGTCACGGGCATGAGTTTGATGAAGATGGTCTTAGCCATGGACGCAGGACCGGTGTACGCGATGAAACGAATGACGATTTTACCCGATGATAATTACACATCTTTACTCCAACGCTTTTCTCCCTTCACCATTGCGTTTGCTTTACAAACGCTTCCTCGTTTGTTTGGCGGAGAACTTTCTCCAGTGGCTCAAGTGGAAAAGGATGTGACGTTTGCTCCGATGATTACCAAAGACGATGAGCATTTAAAGTTAACCTTACCCTTACCTCATTTCTTAGGATGGATCCGTGGGCTTGCAGAAACCCCTGGGGGCTATGTGATTAGTGAAGAAAAAAAACTTAAAATTCTTCAAGCTAACGTCGTGGCTAACACTGAAAATCATCCCATCGGTACGTTGATCAAAGTCGATCATCAAGGCGTTCATCTCCAAGTCTTGGGCGGAATCATCTCGCTTGATATGGTTCAAATTGAAGGCAAAGGAAAGATGAGTGGCCAAGTGTTTGGCAATGGTCATCGCCATTTGTTATCCACACGAATCACCTAAGGGTTTATGCAAATTCATTTATCGGTTCATGATCTGGTTGATTTTGTGTTACGCACCGGAGATTTAGACGGGCGTATTTTTAATCGTTCTACGATGCAAACCGGAACCGATATGCACAGGCAATACCAACAACAAGTACAAATTCCTGGATACCATCGAGAAATGTTACTCCAAGGCGAGTTTAGTTTTGAAGCCTTAACCTTTCATGTCACCGGCAAAGCCGATGGTTTGTATGAGTCCGGTGAGACGGTTGTGATTGAAGAAATCAAAACCACGATTGCCGATTTAAAAGTCTTTCATCAACAACACGAAACGTGGCACATGATGCAAGGTCTATTTTATGGCTATATGTATGCGTTACTTTATGGCAAAAAAACCATTGAGGTGAAATTGATTTATCTCCATCAAGTCGATAACGATCGACTTGATAGCACCTACACCTTTACTCTCGAGGAAGCCAAGCGAGACTTACAAGCGGTGGTCGATGAGTATGGCAGTTTTTATTCGATTGTCTTGAAGCGACAAGACGCATTAAAAGAAGCGTTACCTAAATTACAATTTCCTTTTAAAACCTTTCGTCAGGGGCAACGTGATCTTGCAAAATATGTTTATGGGATTTCTCAAAAGGGTGGCCGGTTATTTGTCGAAGCGCCCACAGGCATTGGTAAAACGATCTCGACATTATTTCCCATGGTTAAAGGTTTGTTTACACACCATGAAAAAGTATTTTATTTTACCGCGAAGAATTCGGGTAAATTAGCAGCCGTGGAAGCATTAGAAAAATTAAGGGCACAAGGGATTCCTATTCGATATGTGGTCATCACCGCCAAAGATAAAATTAGTTTTTGTCCAAAAGGAAAGATCAATCCAGATGATTGTCTGTATGCTCGTGGGTATTATGACAAGATCAAGGATGTGTTGTTGGAAGGATTAACCAATCACGAATCCTTCGACCAAGCCACGATTGAATCGCTCGCGGAAAAGCATCAAGTTGAACCCTTTGAATTAAGTTTGGATCTTTCATTATATGTGGATGTGGTGATTGCCGATTATAACTATCTATTTGACCCTAATGCTTATTTACGGCGTTTCTTTGAAGACATTCAGCATCCTTATGCGGTGCTCATAGATGAAGCCCATAATTTGGTTGAACGTAGTCGCGATATGTATTCAGCAATCTTATCAGATACCATCTTTTTTCAATTGGACAAGGCAACCAAAAAAGGAAGTTCAAAACCTTTTCGAACGCGAATTTCACGGTTAATCAAACATTGGCGAACCCTCGTGGATGCGATTAGCGAACCTCAATTAGTCACCATTGAAGCGAGTTTTATTAATCAACTTGAAAAATTCATCACCGAAGCGCAATTGGAAATGCGAACCAAACGAAAATCATTATCCGATGAAGCGATGGATAGTTATTTTAAAATCCAACGTTTTTTTCGTTTACGTGAATTGGTTGGTGAACATTATCGGGATTGGGCGACCATCGATCAGGGAGAGCATCAAGTCCACTTTGAATGTCTTGATGCCTCGCAATATATTAAAACTCTAACCCAACGACTTCATAGTGTTGTGTTCTTTTCTGCAACGTTGGCACCCCTCGATTATTATTTGCCAATGCTTGGAGCGGAAGCTCATGATGCTCGGTTTTTACTTCCATCTCCATTTCCCCGGTCCAACTTTAAAGTCCTCATGGCCAGTAAAGTATCGACCACCTTAAAGACCAGAGACAAGACGTATCTAGAAGTTGCGCTTTATTTAGAAAAGTTAGTAGAAAACCGCTTAGGCAATTATTTAATCTTTTTCCCATCGTATCAATATTTGGATTCGGTTAAAAAACACCTTACGTTTGGCAAAGAGACGTTGATTCTCACCCAAACCAAAGAAATGACGTTGTCCGATCGAGAATTGTTTCTGAATCAATTCACGCATGCCCCCAAACAAACCACGGTTGGCTTAGCCGTGTTAGGTGGCATCTTTTCTGAAGGAATTGATTTGGTGGGTGATCGCCTCATTGGTGTGGGGATTGTCAGTGTTGGCTTACCTCAACTGTCATTTTCTCGTGATTTGATGGCCAAATATCAATCAAGTTTAGGCCATGAAGGATTTTCCTTTGCCTATGTCTATCCTGCCATCAACAAAGTTCTTCAAGCCATGGGTCGCGTGATACGTTCAGAAAAAGATAAAGGCGTTGCCTTGTTGATTGATGAACGTTATTTACGAGAAGAATATAGCGCCATCCAACAACGCTACTCGCAATACGAAGTTGTTCACTCTCCGGATGAAGTTGAAGAAGCGCTAGCAACTTTCTTTCGCAAAGATTAGTAGCAAATAGGGCGAATAATCGGTATGATTAAAGCGTAATTTATGGCATACGACATTAAAAAAATTAGGAACTTCTCCATCATCGCCCATATCGACCATGGCAAGTCGACACTGGCCGATCGGATTTTGGAAATCACAGGTGCAGTCAGCAAACGGGAAATGAAAGAGCAAATGCTCGACTCGATGGATTTAGAACGTGAACGTGGCATTACGATTAAGTTAACCACGGTGACGTTGCAATATAAAGCTAGAGATGGTCAAGAGTATACCTTTAATTTAATCGACACCCCTGGGCATGTTGACTTTACCTATGAAGTCTCTCGCTCCTTGGCAGCATGTGAAGGCGCACTTTTAGTGGTGGACGCTTCTCAAGGTGTGGAAGCACAAACGTTAGCCAATGTGTATTTAGCCGTCGATAATAACTTATGGATCATTCCCTTAATCAATAAAGTCGATTTGCCTCAGTCCGACCCCGCCAAAGTCAAACTAGAAATTAAGAAACGTATTGGTCTTGATGCCCATGATGCCTTAGAGATTTCTGGGAAAACTGGGAAGAATGTTGCCGAAGTCCTCGAAAAAATCATTCAAGAAATTCCTCATCCTGAAGGGGAATATGATGCGCCATTAAAAGCATTAATTTTTGACTCGTTTTATGATGCCTATCGTGGGGTGGTTGCCTTGCTTCGAATCAAAGAAGGTCACGTTAAAGTTGGCGATTATATTCAATTGATGGCATCGGGTCACGTGTATCAAGTCACTGAACTCGGGATTTTTCGGCCTCAGCAAGAAAAGAAAAATGAACTTGCTGCTGGAGAAGTTGGTTATCTTGCTGCGCAAATTCGCGAAATTAAAGATGTCCGATCTGGAGAAACCATCACTTTACGAGATCATGCGGCCAAGGAACCTTTACCTGGATATCGCGATTTAAACCCAATGGTTTTCTGTGGATTATTTCCTGTGGATGGCAAAGAATATAGTGATTTAAAGGATGCCTTAGGTAAACTCGCGTTGAGTGATGCCAGTTTAAAGTTTGAACCAGAAACCTCCCAAGCCTTAGGGTTTGGTTATCGTTGTGGCTTTTTAGGCTTGCTCCATATGGACGTCATCCAAGAACGCTTGGAAAGAGAATATAATCTCAACTTGATCTTAACTGCACCAAGTGTCATCTACCATGTCCTTTTACATAATGGAGAGATGATCAAGTTAGACAATCCAAATAAATTACCTAATCTTTCGTTAATCAAAGAAATCAGTGAACCTTATGTGAAAGCGACGATGACAACCCCAAAAGAATATGTCGGTCCATTAATGGAACTTTGCCAAACTCGTCGTGGCATCTATACCGAGTTGGAATACGTTGATGAAACGAGAATGACACTTCGTTATGAGTTGCCTCTAGCAGAAATTGTTTATAACTTTTTTGATAAATTAAAAAGCTTATCCAAAGGTTACGCATCGTTTGATTATGTCTTATCCGACTATAAGATTGGCAACTTAGCAAAAATGGACATCATGTTAAATAGCGAAGTCATTGATGCCTTATCGACGATTGTCCATAAGCCATCCGCCTACCAACGAGGCAACTTTATCGTTGAAAAACTGAAGAACATTATTCCTCGGCAACAATTTGAAATACCTATCCAAGCAGCGATCAATGGCAAAGTTATTGCCCGGACCGATATCCGCGCAGTGAGAAAAGATGTTTTGGCCAAATGTTATGGTGGGGATATTTCCCGTAAACGTAAACTCTTAGATAAGCAAAAAGAAGGCAAAAAGCGAATGAAGAACATTGGTTCTGTTGAAGTCCCTCAAGAAGCATTCATGACCGTCTTATCCATCGACGATTAAACAAAATTTCATTGCTACTAAATTTCTACTATTTTTAGTTACTTTATGGTATATTTTTGAGAGTAATTTATGCCAGTCAATGATTTAGCCATCCGTTTCACGGATGAGCATTACGCGACCAAACAAGATGTGGCGAAAACCCTTGGGACTGCCGTCGTCGATGCCTTATGGGGCACGATCGTGGATTACCGGGCAACGTTTGCTAGAATTTTACCTTTGCAAGCGATGGATAAGCAACCTTTACAGATTGTTTTGACCCCAAGTATTTTAGAAAAAGTCATGGCCTTTGACCGAAAAATGTCTAAGGTAGTCAGCTTACTAAATTATCATCAAATACAAACAGAATTACCTTCAGTCTTTCACCCTTTGCTCGTGCCAATCCTCACCGCGGTTGGCAAACAGTACGGTGCATCGACCGCGGAACGAAATGTGATGTATATTCTTGAAGAAAAAGACGTTGAACGTAAAGCAGAATTGGCATCCGTGAATCAGTATTATCGCGGGTTAAAACTTATCGCCAAACGTCGGCAAACTAAACTCGATGAAGACCTGATGGGTGAATTGCTCATGTTATTAAACACCACCCAAGAATTGAGCATGTTTTACCGGGAAAAAGAATTAACGAATCGACCGAAAAGTTTGGTGGCAAGAGTCTATGAAGCAGCACCTTACAAATTGATCGAACCGATGATGCAAACCTTATTAACCACGATCAAGACTTTAACCTTGTCACCCATTGTGGTTGCCACCATTGCCCTTTACTACCTTGATTACATCAAACCCTTTGAAGCGTTTAATGATGAGATGAGTTTCTTATTGTTTAAAAATATTCTTGTTCATAGTGATTATGAATCCGCTGCATGTTTTTTAAACCTTGAACAATTGATGGAAAATGAAGCGTATGAAAAACGCTTGCTTGAAGTTCAACGAACCAGAGACATCACCTACTTATTGGATTTTTTATTACAACCGATGATGACAAGTGTTGATCAATTGCTGGATCGGCTTGTCTCGATGCAGAAAAACGCTGTGATTGAAGAAGCCAAACAATCATCACCCAAACCATCATCTTACCCATTGCCTTCGCCTTTACCCAAAGAAACCAAACCTTTTTCTAGCAGTGAATATACCGTTGGCGAGGTTGAAGCCAATCGTTTACAACAACATTTATTGGAAACCCACCCGAGCATGAAAAAGGGTGAAGCTATTTTCTACGCTCGACATCACACCTTGGGAAAATACTACACATTATCACAATACAAACAACAATTGGAGTGCGCGTATGAAACGGCAAGAACTTCAATGGAACATTTGGTGAAACTAGGGTATTATCGTAAAGAGAAATATAAAAATAAATTTGTCTACACACCCGTAGATTTAAAAGGAGCAACCCATGACTAACTTCTATACAGGCTTCTTCAATAATGGCATTGTCACCATCCTCTTGCTTTTAATTATTTTCGCTTCGATTGCGTTGTTGGCAAGTTGGATCAGAAAAATCCTTTTACCAGAAACCAAAGATACCCTCAAGGTCGATCCAAAAAAAGCTGTGAAAGAAGAACTTGATCGCGTGTTAGTGCCATTAGAAAACCCATTAACCCCAAAAACAAAAACGGGTACAATTGAATTAGTGAAGGCAAAAAAATCATCCCCATCGAAGACTAAAAAACAATCAACCAAGAATGCAACCAAACGTCGAAGCAAAGTTTCCTAAGTCCTTATACGTTCACATTCCTTATTGTGATCATATTTGCCATTACTGCGATTTCACCAAGATGCTAACAAACCGGCAGCAAACGCTGACGTATGTGAATGAAGTCTTAAAAGAAATTGCTTCTTATGGTCAGCATCTTTATCAAACCATTTTTTTTGGTGGAGGCACGCCAACCGCTTTAAACGATGAAGAGCTCAACATTCTCTGCCAAGGGGTCGCCAAATTTGCTTCACCTGATGCAGAATGGTCTGTGGAATGTAACGTTGAGTCCACCACCCCTGAAAAATTAGCATTGATGAAACAAGCAGGCGTGAATCGTTTATCCTTTGGGGTGCAAACCTTTAAAGTTGATGCCTTAAAGGCCTTGAATCGCCATCACGATCACCATGATATTGTCACCACGATTCAAGAAGCAAAGCGACAAGGATATCAACGCATCAATGTTGATCTGATTTATGATTTGCCGAAAGTCAGTGATGAAGATTTAAACGATGATTTAAAAAAGTTTTTAACCTTGGATGTTGATCATATTGCCACCTATGCCTTAACCATTCACCCCAACACGGTATTTGGGATTCAAAAACTTAAACCTGTAAGCGACGACGTCTCTCGTCGGCATTATGAAACCATTTATCATACCTTGCTTGATGAAGGTTACGAACGTTATGAAGTAAGTAATTTTGCAAGGAACAAAGATTACGCCCGTCATAATTTAACGTATTGGCGGAATCAAGAATACATTGGCTGCGGTTTAGGGGCCAGTGGTTATCTTCATGGTGTACGTTACACCAACACCAAGAACATGACCAAATATCTTCAAGGGGTTCGTCGCGATCAAGAAGAAGTCATTGACCTGACCATGAAACGTTTTGAGTTTTTAATGTTAAACCTAAGATTAAACGAAGGCTTTTCATTAAGCACCTTTCAAGAGGAATTTCAACAAACGTTTGAAGTAACCTATGAAAAAAACTTGCCAGCATTGATTGAAAAAAAATTATTAACCATCGAAGAAAACCGTGTTCGTTTAACTTTTGAAGGCATGTTATTGCTCGACTATGTCTTGCTAAAATTAACCAAAGACACAATTTAGCACTTTATATTTGACAGTGCCAAAAACCTTGTTATAATAATTTTAGCACTCAATCTATTTGAATGCTAAAGGAGGTTTGTATGGAACGCAATCGCCGAGATTTAATTCTTAAACATATTGTCGAGCATTTCATTAAAACCGCTTCACCTGTTGGTTCTCACACCTTAATTGAAACCTATCAACTTCCATTTTCTTCAGCGACCATTCGCAACGAAATGCTTTCGTTAGAACAAGATGGTTTGCTAGAAAAAACCCATACGTCGTCAGGTCGTATCCCTTCGAGTCAAGGGTATCAATATTATGTCGATCATCTTCGTAGCAAAAGTGTGGATGAACGTATCAAACAACAACTTCAAGTGATGCTGTCACAAAAAACTCAATCCGTCACGGATATTATCCAAAAGAGTTCCGAGATTCTTTCCAATATGACTAAACTTGCCTCGGTCGTCTTAGGTCCTAATGCCCAACAAGAAAAGTTAATGAGTATCCAAGTGACGCCATTAGAAAACAATTCAGCAACCGCGGTGTTTATTACCGACTCAGGTTATGTTGAAAACAAAACTTTTGTCCTTCCCACCAACATTGATAAAGAAGCTTTAGCCGATTGCATGAACTTAATTAACAAGCGCTTAAAAGGAACCCCAGTTGCAAACCTATCGGAAAAGATGGATGCGATCAGACCCATTCTTGAAGATTATATTGTCGAACACGACGCGGTTTATCAAGCCTTCGCTCAAGCGTTTATTAATTTTGCCAGTGAACGACTCAAGTTATATGGCAAAGATTCCTTATTCAATCAACCAGAATTTGCCCATGATGGCGATAAGTTAAGAAAGATTCTCACGATGTTAGAATCACCCAAACTCTTGGATGAAATTCATCTTAATAAAAACAGTTTAACCGTCAACATTGGTAACGCTGAATCCCATCAAGACTTATCGATTGTCTCAAGTAAATTGAAAATGCCTGGGGAAAAAGAAGGTCGGATTGCCTTGGTTGGACCTACACGAATGGATTATGATCGAGCCTTGTCAGCACTCGAGTATGTCACGGACATGCTAGAAAAATACTTTGAAAAGAATGCTGAAAAACCAACGGATAAAAAAAAGGAGAAGAAACATGAAAAAGAATGACAACGAACAAGAGATGGATGTAAATAAAGAAGCTCAACCTGCAACTGAAAAAAAAGAAGAAATAAAAAAAGAATTGACACTGGAAGAAAAAATACTCGCCTTAGAAGCAGAAATCTATCAATGGAAAAACAAGTACGCGATGATGTTCGCGGACATGGATAACCTTCAAAAAAACCGAGATAAATCATTTTCTGAGGCGTTAAAATATCGTTCTGAAGGATTTGTTGATAAGTTAATTCCCGCTCTAGAATCGTTACACATTGCCTTAAAGAATCCAGTCGATGATCCTAAGGTGAAAAACTACTTGGTTGGCTTTCAATACATCTATAACCAAATCCAACAAGCATTAGACGATGAAGGTGTGAAAGAAATTCCTGTCAAAGTCAACGATGCGTTTGATGTGATGACCATGCACGCCCTTGAATCTCAAGTCAGTGAAGGCAAACCCAATCGCATCTTGAAGATCCTGTCACCAGGATTTAAATTGCATGATCGGGTTGTTAAACAAGTACTGGTGATTGTCTCGAAACTAGCCGATGCGCCTAACAAAGATACCTCCAAGACAAATACTGGAGAAGAAAAAAAGGAAAAAGACGGCAATCAAGCCTCTTAAAAAAGGAGAAAATATATGGCTAAAAAAGAAATCATCATCGGGATCGATTTAGGAACGACAAACTCTGTTGTCTCTTATGTTCAAGCAGACGGAAAGGTAAAAGTCATTCCTAACCCTGAAGGCAAAAACACCACCCCTTCGGCGGTTGCCTTTAAACCAAGCGGAGAAGAAATTATTGGTGATGCTGCCAAACGCCAAGCCGTGATTAATCCAGACACCGTGTTATCCATTAAGCGTTTAATGGGGACAGATCAAAAGACCACCATTAAGGTTTTAAATAAATCGTTCACCCCTCAAGAAATCTCAGCCAAGATTTTAGCTTACATGAAAAAGTATGCGGAAGATTCTCTTGGTCAAACCATTAAAAAAGCGGTCATTACGGTGCCTGCTTATTTCAATGACGCCCAACGTCAAGCAACCAAAGATGCAGGCCAAATTGCTGGTTTAGAAGTTGTTCGGATCATTAATGAACCAACTGCCTCTGCCTTAGCCTACGGATTAGAAAGTAAAAAAGCTGGAAAGATCTTGGTCTATGACCTTGGAGGCGGAACCTTCGATGTATCCATTCTAGAAATTGGGGATGGAACGTTTGAAGTTATTTCCACGGCTGGTGATAACCGTTTAGGTGGCGATGACTGGGATTTAGAACTTGTGAAGTGGATTCAAGAACAGATCAAAACACAATTTAATGTCACCCTTAATGACAAGATGGCTTTACAACGTTTTAAAGACGCCGCTGAAAAAGCAAAAATTGAATTATCTTCCAGCATGGAAACCACGATTTCCTTACCTTTCGTTGGCCAAAATGCCAATGGGCCAATCAACTTTGAGGCAAAAATTTCTCGGGCTAAATTCCAAGACTTGACGAAAGCATTATTAAAGAGAACTGAAGATCCAATTCGTAAAGCGTTATCGGATGCAAAATTAACTGCCAATGAGATTGATGAAATCTTGATGGTCGGTGGTTCCATTCGCATGCCAGCCGTTCAAGAGCTAGTCAAAAAAGTTCTAGGCAAAGCCTTAAACTTCTCGGTGAACCCAGATGAAGCGGTCTCGGTTGGTGCTGCCATTCAAGGCGCGGTGATTTCTGGAGATGTCAAAGACGTGGTCTTGTTAGACGTCACCCCATTAACCCTAGGGATTGAAACCATGGGTGAAGTGATGACCGCCTTGATTCAAAGAAATACCACCATTCCAACCACCAAGAGCCAAATTTTCTCGACTGCTGCGGATAATCAACCAGCGGTTGATATCGTCGTATACCAAGGTGAAAGACCAATGGCGCGCGACAATAAATTACTTGGTCACTTTAAACTGGATGGGATTAAACCTGCTCGTCGCGGTCAACCTCGGATTGAAGTTACTTTCTCAATTGACGTCAACGGTATTGTTAAAGTTGCTGCAAAAGATTTAGATTCACAAAAAGAACAACAAATCACCATTTCGGGAACCACAGGGTTAAGCAAAGAAGAAATCGACCGAATGATGCGTGAAGCAGAAGCCAATAAAGACGCTGATGAAAAACGCAAAGAAGAAGTTGAGCTCAAAAATAAAGCGGAACAATACATCAATAGTATTAATCAATCCTTAGAAGAAAAAGGTGACAAGATTGATGCCAAGCAAAAAGAAGAAACCATTAAACTTAAAGAAGAATTAGAAAAAGCGATTAAAGATAACGACTACGAAAAGTTAAAGGCCAAATTGTCTGAATTAGAAAAGGCTGCTGAATTCATGGCCAAAGCCCAAGCAGGCCAAGCCGGTCCAAATCCTAATCAAAGCGGAAACACCAACAGCGATAAAAAAGATGATGATGTGATCGATGCTGACTTTACTGAAAAGAAGAAATAGGTAGTCCATGGCTACCAAAAGAGATTTTTACGACGTCCTTGGCATCAGTAAAAGCGCCAGTAAGGATGACATCAAAGCTGCTTATCGCAAACTTGCAAAGCAATACCATCCTGATCTGAACAAAGCTCCGGATGCTGAAAAGAAATTTAAAGAAGTGCAAGAAGCTTACGATATTCTTTTTGATGAGCAAAAGCGTGCGGCTTATGACCAGTTTGGTCATGCAGCGTTTGATCAACAAGGTGGTGGCGGCAATCCTTTCCAAGGCGGAGGATTTGGTGGGTTTTCCGGTTTCCAAGATGTCGATTTAGGTGATGTCTTTGGTTCTTTCTTTGGTGGGGGCCAACGTCGTAGCCGACAACCAAGTGGACCCCAACGTGGCGCGGATACGCAAATGCGTTTACGCATCGATTTTATGGACGCCATCAATGGAAAGAAATTAACCATCCCTATTCAATACGATGAAAGCTGTCTGACGTGTGCCGGATCAGGCGCAAGATCAAGCAGTGATTTAGAAACTTGCCGTCAATGTAATGGATCAGGTCGGCAACGTGTTCGTCAACGGACGATTTTAGGGATGATGGAAACCGAAGCCGTTTGTGATAATTGTCAAGGTCGTGGCAAAAAGATTAAAGCAACGTGTGCCACTTGCCAAGGCAAAGGCTACAACAGAACTAAAACGGATATTGAAGTGAACATCCCTGCAGGCATCAACACCGGTCAACAAATTCGCATCAGTGGTAAAGGCGAACGTGGTGATTTAGGTGGTCCTAATGGAGATTTGTATTTAGAAATATCCATCAATAAGCACCCCCACTTTAATCGAGAAGGCAATGATATCCATTTAGAAATTCCAATTTCTTTTGTCGATGCAACCTTAGGCGTTACCTTAGATATTCCGACGGTGTATGGCGATGTCTCGTTAATGATTCCTGCGGGAACTCAACCTGATAAAGTCTTAAAGGTTAAAGGCAAAGGCGTGAAAGATTTACGCGGGCAAGCGCCTGGAGATCAATACATTCATTTAAAAATTGAGACCCCAACGAACTTAAGTAAAAAACAAAAAGACTTACTTGAATCCTTTCGAAGCGATGAACAACAAGAAACTTCTTTTAAAAAATTTAAAAAGTTTTTTCGAAATTAACTTATAATAAAATTATGACAAAAACATGCCGGAAATGTGGGACTGCATTTAGTGATGATTTAAAAACGTGTCCCGTTTGTAAGACTGCCATTATTGTTGACCAACCCTCAGCAAATTCCAATGTGACTGCAAGTTATGCAGCCCTTCGAGACCAATTGGAACTTGTCTCTTTAAAATCTCGATATGCCTCAAGTCTATTGTTTTTTTTGGTCGGGTTTCTAGGGATTGGCTGGTTTTATCTTGGTTTTCGCCGCATGGGCCTGATTCATGGATTGATTTCAGTTCTTTCGTTAACCTTATCTTGGTTCATTGATCCAACATCATTATTCACCATCGGATTGCTCTTAGCGATGACGCAAACTGTCTTGTCACTTTTTTATTTATTTAATCCTGATGCAAAAGATGCACGGGGAGAATTGTTGAAGTAATATGATTCGGATCTTCGCCCAATGGCAAGACCGTGTCATCCTTAGTGAAGACAGTCACCATCACCTGGTGAATGTTTTAAGAGTTCAACCTCAGGAAATGATTGAATTGGTCATCGATTCTTTGGTCTATCTCGGTAAAGTTCGTCAGTTAAAACCATTGATCATTGATCGCTTAGAAAAGATAGACAGCAATCACGAATTGCCATTTTTATTGACCCTCATTTATCCGGTCAGCAAAGGGGAGCGCTTTGATTGGGTTGTGCAAAAAGCAACTGAACTTGGGGTATTTGAATTGATTCCTTGCTCTAGTGAGCGCACGGTGGTTGTTTGGCAACCTGATGATTTACTGAAAAAATTTCTCCGATATCAACGCATGATTGATGACGCAACCTTACAATCCAAACGTGAAAAAAAAATGAAGATGGATCGTTATTTACCTCTTTCAGAAGCATTAAGGTTAACCTTTGATCATCGATGGATTGCTTCTGAATATCACTTACAACATGCGTCAACTAAACAAAGTATCCCTCCCATTGCTCATGGTCAACGTGTGGCGATGGTGGTTGGCCCTGAAGGTGGTTTTAGCGAAAAAGAAATTCAGTTTGCCATCTCTCAAAAATTTCAACCCTTATCCTTAGGACCAACCATCTTAAGAACGGAAACTGCAGTGACAGTAGCGCTGTCGATGATTAGGGATCGAGGTATCCACATTGGCAAATAACCTCTGGCAACGTTGGTTAGAAAAAAGACGATTCCTTAAATCAAAGGATGGGCAATATTTTTTAAATCAAAGAAGACGTTTGTTGCTTTACCCCGCCTTTACCGATTTATTTTTTTCTACCACGATTTTTTCAATGTTACAAGCTGTGATTATCTTAAAAGGTTTACAACAAAAAAAACAGATTGACGATTATCTCAACATTCAAGGAATGGTCTCCATGCAAACCCATGGCAGAATCAAGCACCATTTAATTCGCGAACGGTTCTTACAAGACCTTCAATTCACCTATCATTTTCTTGATGAACAACAAACCATCATTCTTCCATTTTTTAATCGGGCGATGAATTTCATTTATCGCCGTGAACCAGATAAATTATTTGATTATCCATATAGTCGATTGAATGAAGACTTCTCAACGTCGATTGTCGATGCATTTGAACATTATTCCTGGGGGTTGTTTTCTTCTGGATTTGTTCATTTAATTCCTCTTCACGTGGGTGACAAGTCGGCACAAGCTTTTTATCAACCTGACGCACGGGTGGTTCTCGTCATCAATAAACAAGGCCGTTTAGATGTGACGATATCTTTGTTTGATCGAGGGATCAAACGACCAAATCTTCAAGACATATCCAAACGATTACTCCCAGCTTTAACCGCCTACTTTCACCATGATCGTCTCAGTTTTATTCAAGCGTTGGTCAAAGCAGGCTTCTTATCCTCGAAGTACGGCAACGCCATGCTTAGCACCAAGAATGCATCCTTTATTCGTCGTGAAAAAGAATAGTGTTTTTCATTGACTCAGGTCAGAAATCCCCATATAATACATGAGGAAATAAGGAGGTGGTTTTATGGCAGTACCGTTTCATCGCACGTCGAAAACAAGAAAACTAAAACGACGCACGCATTTTAAATTGAAGGTCACTGGCTTAGTCACCTGCAGTAATTGCGGTAAACTCATCCGGTCTCATACCGTTTGCCCATCTTGTGGATTTTATGCAAAGAAACAAATTATCCAAGTTGGCGAAAAAGTAGCAGCAGCTCCAATCAAAGAAGCAAAAGCAAAACCAGTCAAGAAAGCTAAGAAAGCAAAAGTCCAAGCTGACGCTGGCGAAAAGAAAGAATAAATGCCCTCACGGGCATTTTTCAATGATGCAACATTTAGCAAAATATATTGATCACACTTTATTAAAACAAGATGCAACCTTTGCTCAGATTGACACGCTGTGCCAAGAAGCAAAGCAATATGACTTTATGTCGGTTTGTATTCAACCTCATTTTGTGAGTTTTGCCAAACAAAAACTCGTTGAATCCTCGGTTAAAGTTTGCACGGTCATTGGTTTTCCTTTAGGGCAAAATACCAGAGAAACCAAAGTCTTTGAAACGAAAAAAGCGATTGGAGAAGGGGCCGATGAAATTGACATGGTGCTTAACATTAGTTTGTTAAAAGCCGCGAAGTTTCATGAACTCTATCTTGAAATCGCTGATATCAAATATGCTTGCCAAGGACGCATCCTCAAAGTCATTTTAGAAACGTGCTTACTCACGAATGAAGAAATCATCAAAGCCTGTGAAATTGCCAAAGAAGCCAAGGCGGATTTTGTGAAGACTTCGACTGGTTTTTCTACAGGTGGTGCGACCGTTGAGCATGTTCGATTGATGAAAAAAACCGTCGGCGATAAAGTTCAAGTCAAAGCCAGTGGCGGGGTTCGCTCCTTAGGCGAAATGCAAGCGATGATTGAAGCTGGGGCAACCAGAATTGGCACGAGCAGTGGCATCAAAATTCTCCAAGGACAAACGAGTCATCAAGCATATTAAATGATTGCCTTAGCAAAGATGCATGCGTATAATATAGAAGATTTAGGGTAAGGAGGTGGAACATTATGGCAAAAACACCCGTTCGTGAAAATGAAGCATTAGACGAAGCACTTCGTCGTTTTAAAAGACAAGTCAATAAATCTGGCGTCTTACAAGAAGCTAGAAAACGTGAGTTCTATCTCAAACCAGGACTTAAACGTAAATTGAAGTCAAAAGAAGCTCTTCGTAAAAAATATTAATGAAGTGAAGGACCTGTCAAGGTCCTTTTTTCTTTCCTATTGATAAACGTGAACCGATTTTACGCCATTCAACAAGTCAGTGATCAAGATTGCGGACCAACCGCATTGAAATCATTGCTTGCTTATCTTTATCACAATGAGAATTTTCTTTTTTTGCAAGAAAATTGGACCCGGCCAACGACCTTTAAACAAATGCTCGAGTATGCAAGTCATTTTGGGGTGACTTTAAAAGGATATAAACTCCATCATCCTAGTTCAGTCAGAGGACTCACCCAACCTTTTTTAGCGTTGATGAGAAATCCAAACGCCCATTATGTTTTAGTGATTCCCAAACAACATCAAGGTTTTGAACTCATCGATCCACATGGAAAACAAACCATCATCACCGATCAATACTTTGATAAAACCTTCACTGGATATATCTTACTTGTCAAACATATCAAAGCAGAAACCAAAGCATCCATTCCCATGATCAAAATATTTTTTGAGGGCTTTTTTATCCTCAGCTTGGTGGTTTTTTTAAGCTTATTTCTCGTTTGGTTTTATGCTTCTACGATCCCAAGATGGATTGTGCCAACCTTGGGAGGGATTGCCGGCTCGGCCTGGCTAGTTTACGTGTATGGGCGAATGAGGTTTTTGGATTCGTTGATGGTGAAACATTACCTACATTTAATTCAACATCGGGTCCAATTTGTCAGATTTCATCAATGGAAACAAGGATGGTTACTCTTTCCATTACAATCATTTTATCGCTGGATGGTGGTGACGTTCGTCATCACTTATGTGAGTTATGCCTCCATGACTTTCTTAATCCCGTTGCTTGTGTTGCACACCATCACCCAAATATGGTTACCTTATGCGGAGCGTGGGCACCAAGATCAAATTGCTCAATTGCAAAAAAAGGAAGATGCATTAAAGTATCCTCGCGTAACCCTCAGTGAGATGAACCAATTAGGCAAGCAAGTCTTTCAACTGTTACACCACCATCTTCAACGCTGGATTATCTTTGGATTATCGATGGTTTTTATCATCCTGGTTTATGGTTATTTCTTTCCTTTTCAAGATTTTTTAAGTTGGATCACGATGGTGACGGTGATGGTGATCACCTTGCAACAACATCAACGTTGGTTGCGTCATCCCTATGAAAAATCATCATGGAGACAACAAGGATATCTCTTTTTGAATAACCAAGATTATGATAAGATTAAGTCGTGAATATCGATTTAATTGCCCCGTCCTCTTTACAAACTTATCATTTAGAAAAACTTTATTTACCATTATTAAAAAAAACATTAATGGCAACCAAACATTCTTTAAACGTCTTGGTGGATGTCACCATCACCAATAACCAAACCATTCGCAAGTTCAATGCGTTGTATCGACAAAAGAATATGGCAACCGACGTCTTAAGTTTTTCTTTTTTAGAAAATGCCGAAATGATAAAAGGTCAACCCATTCACTTAGGTCAACTGATCATTAGTTATCAAAAAGCTTTTACTCAGGCAAAAGCTTATGGTCATTCACGAGAAAGAGAATTTTCTTTTCTCTTTGTCCATGGTCTTTTACATATATTGGGCTATAATCATGAGACCGCCTCTGATGAGCAAAAGATGCTTGATCTACAAGACAAGATCTTAGGAAAGAGAGTGATTTCATGAAACCAGATATGTTAATTTCCCAAGCCATTGATGCAACCAAGCATTGTCATGTCCCTTATTCAAAATTTAAAGTAGGGGCAGCCATCTTAACCAAAGACGGAAAAATCATTCAAGGCGCTAACATTGAAAATTCTTCTTATGGTTTATCCATGTGTGCGGAAAGAACAGCGCTTTATCATACTTATTTACAAGGCTATCGAAAAGATGACATCGTTGCCATGGCAGTCATCGGCCCAACGACTGGACCCATTTCTCCTTGTGGTGCTTGCCGGCAAGTGATGGTGGAATTAATGAATGAAACAACCCCGATTTTTCTATCGAACTTAAATCGCATCACCCAAGAAACTTCCCCTAAAGGACTGTTGCCATTTGCCTTTACTAGCAAGGATTTAACCAAATAATGAAATCTGGATTTGTCGCCATCATCGGTCGTCCTAATGTTGGCAAGTCAACGTTACTCAATGCGCTGATTGGAAAAAAAGTATCGATTGTTTCCAATAAACCACAAACCACACGCTTAGCGATTCAAGGGGTTTACCATGGTCGTGGCTTACAAATTGTTTTTGTCGACACCCCAGGCATTCATAAACCAAAAGCCCGATTGGGTGAAATCATGAATGCGCAAGCTTATGCTGCCCTTCAAGATATCGATGCGGTCATCTTATTGGTCGATGCCTCAAAAGGTTTTGGGGCCGGGGATCAATTCCTTGTTCAGCGTTTAACAGTCATTCCTCAATTAATGGTGGTCTTTAACAAGATTGATCAAACCAATGTTCAACTCATAGAGCAACTAAAGTCAACGTATCTAACCCTATTACCTCAAGGAAAACAAATGGAAATTTCTGCATTAAAAGGAACTTTTGTTGAAGATCTTATTGAAAACATCAAACCATTATTGAAGACGGGTCCAGCTTTTTTCCCAAAAGATGTCTTGACCAATTTTCCCGAAAGTTTTCAACTGATCGAAGCGATTCGTGAACAAATCCTTCATTTAACTTATGAAGAAATTCCTCATAGTGTGGCGATTGTCATTGACCAATTAAAAACTGAAGAAAACAAACGGCAATTATATGCCTCAATCATTGTCGAAAAAGATTCACAAAAAGGAATCTTGATTGGCAAAGGCGGTAGCATGTTGAGAAAGATTCGCCAACGCGTGGTTCAACAAGTGGAAAAAAACATGGGGCTTACCTTGTCTTTAGAGTTGTTCGTGAAAGTCGAACCCAATTGGCGTGACTCGCCGAATCGCCTCAAGGAGTATGGTTTATTTTAAAAACGTTACCAGCTTTTATTCTCCGACAAACCCCCTATCGTAACGCGGATGGCATCCTTGAAGTGTTAACCCCAGAGGGTTTTTTAACTGTTCAGGCACGTGGGATGATGAAAATGACCTCGCCTTTTCAGGCTGTCACCAGCCTAGGGGCATGGGCGGAATTAACCTTATCGGTGACCAAACAAAAGCATTACTTAGAAAAAGCATCCTTAATCAAATTTGCCCCTTTGCCTGAAAAAGAAGGTTTACTGGCGAGCATGATGATGCAAGTGGCCATGCAAATCCTATTATTCAATGATGCCAAACTTGAAAGCCCTATGCTTTATCCCTTACTCGTAAATTTTAGAAACCAAGAACAATCTCCGATATGGCATTGGTTGAGATTATTGACCTCATATGCCTCTTTACAAGGCGTTCCCATCGTCATTGATTATTGTGTGGTATGCCAACGCAAAGAGAAAATTGTTGGCGTTTCTACTCAATTGGGTGGATTAATGTGTCAGTCTTGTTTGGCAAAAAACGATGCAAAACCCTATCCAGCCCTCACCTTAACTCGACTTCGCCAGTTGCATAAATTAACGACAATCGCGGGAGTAGATAAGGATTATTTACCTTTAGTTCCGATCATTCACGACCATCTTGAGTATCACCTTGATTGTGACATCGAAGGATTAAAAACCTTACGATTGATGATGCAGAAAATACACTTATAGTAGGTTGACACGTTTATCTAATCTTGAGACAATATCGATCGTGCATGAAAGGAAATCATCATGAATTCATTAACTTTTGAGCAGCTCGTGACCCATTTAACAAGTACTGGTTTTGTTTTTCAAGGTTCTGAAATCTATGGTGGATTATCCAACACGTGGGATTACGGTCCTTTAGGCGTTGAACTTATCCAAAATCTTCGCAAAGCATGGTGGAAGAAATTTGTTCAAGAAAATCCAATGAACGTTGGGGTGGATTCTGCCATCTTCATGAACCCTAAAGTTTGGGAAGCAACGGGCCACGTCGCAACCTTCAATGATCCGTTGGTGGATTGCAAAAATTGTAAAACCCGTCATCGCGCGGATCAATTGATTGCCCAAGCTAAACCTAACATGGATATTAGTAAGATCCCAAGCCTTGAATTAGGCAAAGTTTTAAAAGAAGAAAAGATTGCTTGCCCTAAATGCGGTAGTCATGATTTCACCGATATTCGTCAATTTAACATGATGTTTAAAACCCACATTGGCGTCATCGAAGATAGCAAAAATGTCGTTTATTTAAGACCAGAAACCGCGCAAGGAGTATTTGTTAACTTTAAAAGTATCCAACGAACCACAAGAAAAAAAGTCCCCTTTGGCGTCGCCAGTGTGGGTAAGGCGTTCCGTAATGAAATCACCCCAGGAAACTTTACCTTTAGAACCAGAGAGTTCTCGCAAATGGAGCTTGAGTTTTTCTGTAAGCCAGGCACCGAAGCCCATTGGTATAAGTATTGGCAAGATGCTG
>JBILRP010000018.1:0-12419 GCA_044372565.1 Bacilli bacterium
GCGTTCCGTAATGAAATCACCCCAGGAAACTTTACCTTTAGAACCAGAGAGTTCTCGCAAATGGAGCTTGAGTTTTTCTGTAAGCCAGGCACCGAAGCCCATTGGTATAAGTATTGGCAAGATGCTGCCTTTCAATTCCTAAAATCCTTAGGGATTCAAAACAACAACCTTAGACTACGTGAACACAGCAAAGAAGAACTCGCCTTTTATTCCAAAGGAACCTCGGATATAGAATATGCTTTCCCCTTTGGTTGGGGTGAAGTATGGGGCATCGCCTCACGGACGGATTACGACCTCAAACAACATATGCAATTCAGCAAGGAAGATTTGACTTACCTCGACCCAGAAACCAATGAAAAATATCTTCCTTATGTCATCGAACCATCCTTAGGGTTGGACCGACTTGCGCTCATGGTCTTAAGTGATGCTTATCAAGAAGAAGTCTTAGAAAAAGATACTCGGGTTGTTTTGCGACTTCACCCCGCGATTGCCCCTTATAAAATTGCCATCCTACCGCTGAGCAAACAATTGAACGAAAAAGCCCAAGAAGTGATGACGATTTTATCGAAGCATTTTATGGTCACGTATGATGAAGCAGGAAGCATCGGAAAACGCTACCGAAGACAAGACATGATTGGTACCCCCTTTTGTGTGACTGTTGACTTTGAAACGCAAACCGATCAAAGTGTCACCATTCGTGAACGGGATTCCATGAAACAACTGAGAATGCCAATTGACGACTTAATAAGGTATTTCAATGTTAAGTTATTTTATTAGTTGATAATTAGTAGTTATATAGTAGATAAATAATTATTTGAAAGGAGGCAACGACATGAATTTTGATCGCCAGTTTTTAGATGATATCATTAAAAAAGCCGACATCGCTAACATCATTTCCCGCTACATTCCTATCACCAAAAAAGGCAGAAATTTTGTCGCCCTTTGCCCCTTTCATGATGATAAGAATCCTTCCCTGAGTATTAGCCCAGAAAAACAGATCTTTAAATGCTTTGTTTGTGGGACTGGTGGAACCGCCATCCAATTCGTTCAAAGTTATGAAAAAATTTCCTTCCCTCAAGCGGTTCGAAAAGTTGCTGATTGGTCTGGCATTGATGACCCCCGTTTAAAGCAAACCGATCAGGCAATTCAACGTGATGAAAAACTTGAACCTTTCTATAAATGTCTTGAAGATTTATTGGGTTATTACCATTTTGGATTGGCGAGTGATGAAGGCAAGGTTGCCAGAGATTATTTGAGTCGCCGCGGTCTTGATGCCACCATCCTAGAAACCTTCCAAGTTGGCTACGCCCTCAAAGATGGGGCCACGACGATCCAGTACTTAATCAAACGAGGGCATCTTCGTACGATCATTGAAACCTTAGGGATTACTGCAAGCAGTAACCAACAAGTCGATCGTTTAGCAGGTCGAGTCATCTTCCCCATTCATAACCGTGATGGACGCGTGATTGGATTTTCTGGACGACTGCTTCAAGATGATCCCGGGCAAGCGAAATATGTCAATTCTACCGATTCTCCCATCTTCAATAAGGGACAAATTCTTTATAATTACCACCAAGTCAAACTCGCAAGCAAGCGGGTGGGTTACGTGTATGTGATGGAAGGCTTTATGGATGTGATTGCCCTTCACCGGGCCAACATCCCTCAAGCAATCGCCTTGATGGGAACGGCTGTTACCCCTAACCATATCAAACTATTACAAAACCTTGGGGTGGAAATTCGCATTTGTTTAGACCAAGATGCTGCCGGTCAAACCGCGATGATGAAAATGATGACACCATTGACCCAAACCAATGTCCCCTTCCGATATGTCGTCAGTGAAAAAGAAACCAGAGATGCCGATGAAATCTTATTGGCAGACGGTGAAAAGGGGTTAACACAATACCTCAATCAATTGGTGGCAAAAATGGACTTTAGTTTCCATTTCTATCAACAAGTCATGCCGCTCACCTCAACTGAACAACGGGTGGCATTCATCAATCGGATGCTTCCATTGATCGCTGCGACACCACCATTAGAACAAATCGATTACCTTAGACGATTAGGACAACTGACCCAATATGCCACCAAAGATTTACAAACATCCTTAGATAAGTTAACCAAGAAAGACACTGATTTTTTTCAAACGTATCGCCCAGAAGCCAAAGTATTAAATCGATTGAAACGTGCAGAAAAAGCAATCCTGTACAATATGTTTCTCAGCGGCGAAGCGATTGACTTATTCCAACGCGACGTCAAATTCTTCCATGATGATATATACCGGCAAATTGCCACGTACTTATTAGAAATTTATCAAAGTGATCCCCCTGATCACCAAGCGCTGATCAATCACATTTCGATGAGCGATACCAAAGACCAACAAACCATCATCAACACCATCGCCGAGCTCATGAGTGAGAAGAACTTACCGAAAGCAGACCATCACCAGCTTCATGACTATCTCAACACCTTAAAGGAAGAACGCGATAAGCTTGTCAAAGCTCACCACATCAAAACAAGCATTGCCGGAAAGCCTGATAATGAACAAGCGAGAATCATTAAGGAATTGCACAAACAGGTAAAACCTGAACAAAAAGGAGAAACCACCGATGAAGAAACCGAAGAAGTCGACGATAAAACCAAAGGCTAAACCAAGTAAGGTTGTGAAGACCAAATCGTCCAAAGTAGCCTTGTCTAAACCCAAGGCCAAGAAGGTGGTCGCCAAGAAAGTTGCTGCAAAAAAAGTTGAGAAGAAAGTCAACGTTAAAAAAGCATTCCTTAAACCAACGCCAATTAAAAAAGAAGTCATCAAAGCAGTCAAAGCAACGATGAAACCTTCCGCCAAAGTTGTTGAACCTGTCAAACCCGTTGGAAAAGGCAAAAAAGCGTCGTTGAACACCGGCGAACAAAAACTCATTTCTAAGCTTTCAAAAAAGGCAAGTTATGATGAAGATGATGATATTGAAACCTTGGATCAAATCAAAAAAAGGTTTGAAAAGAAAGCTCAACAAGAAGGATTTATCATCCAAGATGAACTTTTCGATGCCATTGAACATCTTGATTTAACCGATGAGGACTCAGAAAACTTATTGGTTTATTTTAAGAACAAGAAAGTTGAAATTAAAATTGAAGATGAAGATGTTGAAGATCGCGATGTCGATGAAGAAGAATTAAAAAAAGGTGCAGTGGTTGCCGATGAACCTTTTGAAACGGAATATGAACCTGATGTTTCTGAAGACGAAGTCGACGTCAATAAAGTCGATGTGTTTGCCAACTCCGAAGTCAAAGTCAATGACTCCGTGAAGATGTACTTAAAAGAAATTGGAAAAACCGATCTATTAAAACCAGATGAAGAAGTTGCGATTGCCAAGGCGATTATTGCCGGGGATATGGAAGCTAAGAACAAACTGATCAACGCTAACTTAAGGCTTGTGGTAAATCTTGCCAAACATTACGTCGGTCGTGGGATGTTATTTTTAGATCTTATTCAAGAAGGCAACATGGGGTTAATCAAGGCCGTTGAAAAGTTTGATTACACCAAAGGATTTAAATTTTCTACGTATGCAACCTGGTGGATTCGTCAAGCGATTACCCGGGCGATTGCCGACCAAGCGAGAACCATTCGTATTCCGGTTCACATGGTTGAAACCATCAATAAGATGACGCGCGTTCAACGCCAACTCGTTCAAGAGTTAGGCAGAGAACCTACCGCCGAAGAAATCAGTAAAAAACTCGAAGGTCTGATGTCTCCAGAACGGATTCGAGAAATTCAACGTATTGCCCTTGAACCTGTCTCCTTAGAAACCCCCATCGGTGAAGAAGATGATTCTCACTTAGGTGATTTCATTGAAGATAAAGAAGCCACCAGTCCTTCTGATCACACCACCCAAGTGTTGTTAAAAGAAGAATTGTACAAGATCATGCAAGACTTAACCGACCGTGAAGAACGCGTCTTACGCTTACGTTATGGCCTCGATGATAATCGCCCTCGCACCCTGGAAGAAGTGGGTCATGAATTTGGCGTCACCCGTGAACGGATTCGGCAAATCGAAGCGAAAGCCATTCGTAAATTAAGACATCCTACCCGTGCCAAACGTTTAGGTGATTACCGCGACTCTTAATCATGGCTTCCCAACGACTTCAAACGTTAGCATCGTTATGTCCTACCAATGGACCGTTGGTGGATATTGGTTCTGATCATGGTCAATTGCTAGCCATCCTTTTTCGTCAAGGATTTAACTTTCCGCTTTATGGCAGTGAACTCTCAAGTTCCAGTTTTCAATCGTTAAAAAAATCGACTGAGGATTATCCGTTTCGTGTTTATCAAGCCGATGGGTTAAACCATTTACCCGTTGGGGTAACCACCATCGTTATCGCTGGGATGGGTGGGTTATTGATCATCGAAATGTTAAGCAAGGGACTCGCTTCATTAACCAAGATTCAAAACCTGGTGTTAGGACCTCAACGTGACGTCCACAAACTTCGCCATTGGCTTGCAGATCATGGGTGGGCGATCACGCAAGAAAAATTTGTCTTGGAAGCGGATCAAGGGTATCCATTGCTCATCGCTCAACGTGGGCAGATGAAGTTAACCGACATCGAAGCAACTTATGGACCTATCTTAATCAAACAACGCGATCCAGTTTTTTTACAATGGTTAATGGTAGAGAAATTAACGCTTTCCAAAGCCCTAGCCCTCCACGACAATAAAGAAAAGCAAACCCGCTTGGAATGGATTAACACGTATGTTAAAGACCGCTAAACTCTTGCAAGCCTTTGGTCGAGATTTCCCTCAACGATTGGCAAAACCGTATGGGGATTTTGTTGGATTAATGACTGGCAAGTTACCGACAACGTTGAATAAAATAGCGATTGTTTTAGACATGGAACCGATGCTATTGGATGACATGTTAAAGGAAAAACCTGATTTAATCATTACCCATCATCCCTTGATTTATGGAAGCAGATACTCGGTCTTGAAACATGATGAAGCCAAACGAAACCTTGTCCATGAACTTGATCGCCATCACATTCCCGTCTATTCCCTACACACCAATTTTGATGCAGGACAAGGCGGCATGAATGATGCGTTAGCTTCTGCGATTGGCTTACTGGATATCGCGCCTTTACAAGGCGATCCACTGGCCCGCGGTGGGCGTCTAGTTAAACCGATGAAGCGTTTGGCCTTTGCTCAGATGGTCAAAGAAAAATTAGCATTACCTTATGTGCATATGATTCCCTCGGGCAATCCTATGATTCGTAAAGTTGCCCTCATTGGCGGCGGCGGGGCGAAATATTATCCAACCGCTCAAGCCGAGGGATTTGATATTTTCTTGTCAGGAGACAGTGCCCATCATGTTCGCCGCGGCATCGTCAATGCCAACTTTAACTATTTAGAAATCGCCCACGAAGTGGAAACCATTTTTATTCCGACGATGGCCAATTACTTAAAACAATTAGATCCAACCTTACAACTGGTGACCCGCTTTGTTCAAGCATTTCCAGTTTTAGTTTGATACACTAACCCTATGCAAACAGGATTACCGTTTACAAGTTATGCGTTAAGTGGACCTTTATTGGCAGCTTTGACCACCCTTGGGTATACCCATACCACCCCCGTCCAAGCAGCAACGTTACCTCGAGCGATGCAAGGGGAATCATTGATTGTTCGATATCAAACAGGCAGTGGAAAAACTCACGCCTTTTTAATTCCGATTTTTTCCGCATTAAAACCTCATGGTGGATTACAAACCATCGTCGTATCCCCAACCAGAGAACTTGCCATGCAGAGTTTTCTTTTTGCAAAAACATTGAATGATGCCTTGGGCAATCCGTTTAAGATTGTTGTCTTACAAGGTGGCTTTGACAAACAACGCGATGGGGAAAAACTAAATGCTGAACCTGATCTTTTGTTTATCACTCCTGGGCGGATGATGGACATTGATCGGTTTATCAAAAAAGATAGTTTAGCCAAGATCAAAAAAATTGTTCTTGATGAAGCTGACATGCTGATGGACCCAAGTTTTATTGAAAGCACATTGACCGTTTTGTCGTTGCTTTCCCAACCACAAATTCTTGTTTTTTCTGCCTCGATGGCAGCACCTTTATTGAATCGGTTAGCAAAGTATTTTCGTCCCGATAGCATCATTGAACCCAAAGAAAAAACCATCAACCCAACCGGCGTCCGTCACGCCTTGATCGATATCAAACACCAAGACCCGATTCAAGCGATCATTGATTTCATCGACATCACCAAACCTTATTTTTTATTGGTGTTTGCTTCCCGAGTCCAAAGGGTCGTTTCCTTGGCGACAAGTTTATTATCGAGGAATTTAAAAGTCGCCAGTTTACATGGGGAGTTGCAAGCTCGTGAACGTCGTCACTTATTAAAACGAATTCAAGACGGTGAATTTCAAATTGTGATTGCCTCTGACATCGCCTCTCGCGGCATGGACTTACCGAATGTCTCTGATGTCTTGAGTGTCGACCTTCCCCAAGACCTTGATTATTATTTTCATCGAGCAGGCCGAGCTGGACGTTTTAAAAATGACGGACAATCTTATGTTCTGTATAACAGTCATGAAGAAGATAGCCTTGCGAGATTAAAACAACGGGGTGTTCATTTCCAATTGCTCGCCTTAAAAAACAAACAATTGCTACCTGTGAAACATTTGACTCGGGGTAAGATTTTCAAAAAAGAAGATGAAGCGTTAAGTCGCGACATTAAAATTGCCATTCAAAAATATAGTTCCCATGAAGTCAAGCCAGGGTATAAGAAAAAAGTCAAACTCGCAGTGGAAAAAGTTAGAAGTCAGTACAAACGAAAAGCGATCAAGAAAAAAATTCGTGAACGTCTGTTTGGAGGTTAGTCATTTCATGGCCTTATTCATTGGAAGTCATGTTGATCTTATCGCCCCTGATTACCTTGTCAATGCGGTGAAAACCACGATTGCCAATGGTGCGAACACGATGATGATTTACACAGGTGCTCCACAAAACGCCATCCGTAAACCAACCGAGTTAATGAAAATTCAAGAAGCCCATCAATTGATGAAGGCTCATGGCATCGCTTTAGATAAAGTCATTGTTCATGCCCCATACATTATTAATTTAGGCAATACCTTGAATCCAGAAACCGCCACCATGGGGGTGACCTTTTTAATTCGTGAGCTTACTCGGGTTCACGCCCTAGGCTTCTCAACACTTGTCTTACACCCTGGTGCCCACGTCGGGGCTGGTAGTCAAGCTGCGCTAGCTGGCATTAGCGAACGGCTCAATCAAGTCTTCGCCGAAGAGATGTCTCCTGTGAAAATCGCTTTAGAAACCATGGCAGGCAAAGGCTCAGAAGTTGGGATTACCTTTGAAGAAATTAAATACCTCATCGAACATTCCACCCATCCCGAACGTTTAGGCGTTTGTTTAGATACGTGCCATATCTCGGATGCAGGATATCAAGTGGAAGACGTTGAAGGCATCCTGGAAACCTTTGACAAAATCATCGGTCTTGATAAATTACTCGTTCTCCATATCAATGACTCCAAGAATCCTAGAGGAGCGAAAAAAGATCGCCATGAAAATCTAGGTTATGGCACCATCGGTTTTGAGACCTTATCTCGTTATGTTCATCATCCCAAACTTGCCCATTTACCAAAAATATTAGAAACCCCTTGGGTTGGAGAATTAACCCCTTACGCTCAAGAAATTGCCATGTTAAAAGCAAAGAAATTCCAAGAAGGATGGCGTGACCACCTTAAGTAAATGCCATAGATTAATGCCAATAGTTATGCTATGCTATACAACGTGCCTCGGAGGATATCAACATGAGAGAAAGTTTTATGTTAAAGTGCACCGTTTGCGGTGAAGAAAACTATTTAGCGAGTAAAAATCGCAGAACCAAACCTGAAAAGATGGAAATCAAGAAGTTTTGCAGTCGCTGCAACAAGAATACGTCTCATAAAGAACGAAAATAAAGTTTTCGTATCTTACGCTAAGGAGGATAAGACATGGTCAATGCAACCGAATTAAGACCGGGCAACCACTTTGAATTTGAAAAGAATATTTATACTGTCATTGACGTCAGTTTAAATAAGACTGCCATGCGCAAAATGGTCGTCAAAGCCAAGGTTAAAAACTTGCGAACAGGATCGATCACCGAAATGTCTTTTTTAGGTGGAACGGATGTAGAAAAAATTCAACTTGATAAGAAAAAGATGACGTTCCTTTATGAAGCCAATGGCAATTTGGTTTTTATGGATAAAACTAGTTTTGATCAACTGGAAATTACTCGAGAAAAACTTGCTTGGGAAGTTAACTTTTTAGTCACGGAACAAGACATTGAAATTCTACTTTATGAAGCAGAAATTTTAGGGGTTTCCTTACCCGCAAAAGTCGCTTTAAAGGTTAAAGAATGCGAACCGGCAGTCAAAGGTGATACCATTAATAAAGCGATGAAAGAAGCCACGTTAGAAACTGGCTATAAGTTACGCGTCCCATTATTTATCTCTGAAGGCGAAACCATTAGTATTCGCACCGAAGATGGTAGTTACGACGGCCGAGCTTAAAAGGAGCAACATTTATGGATATTTGGCAAACATTACTTTATCTCGTCATTGGTTTAATTGGTGGTTTGGTTGGTGGATTTTTCTTATCACGTTGGTATTTTAAACGCGAATTAACCAAGAACCCACCCATTAACGAAAAAATGATTCGCGCCATGTTTATGCAAATGGGAAGAAAACCAAACGAAGCGCAAGTTCGGGCTGTCATCAACAGCATGAACGCTCAAAAATAGTTTTTATTTCCCTGATTTCTTTTTAAAATCAAGTTCTCTTCCAGCGAGCAATCGCTGGATATTTTCTTTGTGGCGATAAACGATGAATAACCAAATGATGAAGGTGGTCAGGGTGAATAACCAGCCTGATTCAACCCGGTTCCACATCCCGATGTCTTGTAAACCTGGAACCCAGAGGACCAACGTCAAGAGGACCGCAACCAAGAAACCCGTCATCGCCGCAATCGAGACGACCTTAAACACTTTGATAATCATGATTTGAACGGTGATCCCAATTAGGGCGATGATCCAGTTGCTCATCAACACAAACGACCCCCCGGAAGAGACGGCTTTGCCACCTTTAAACGAAGCAAAGATCGGATAACAATGGCCAAGGCTCGTGCCAAAGCCAGTCAGCATGATGCTTAATTGACCAAGAAAGGGTTGCTCTAACCCAAGAGAAGTCCATTGATAGGCAATGGCAGAGGCAATCCAAACTGGTGTCACACTTTTGATTAAATCCATAAAAAAGACAATGGTTCCGGCTGTTTTACCAAAATTTCTAAAGACATTGGTCATCCCAGTGGCCCCCGAACCAAGCGTTCGAACATCTTTTTTAAACATAATTTGGCCGACCCATACCCCGGAAGGGATGGATGCTAACAAGTATCCAATCAGCATAGGCACGATGGTAATCAAGATATTTGAGGTCATAAAATTTACGCTTTCTGTTGATATTTGCTATAATGCATTAGGTAAATCATAACTAAAAATGGCGAAAAATCAAAACTTAAATACATATAACGAAGATAGCATTGATGTTCTTGAGGGGCTAGAAGGCGTTAGAAAGCGTCCGGCAATGTATATTGGGTCCACCAATAGCACCGGTTTACATCACCTGGTTTGGGAAATCCTTGATAACGCCATCGATGAAGCTCTTTCTGGCTTCGGCGATACGATTTATTTGACCATTCACGCCGATGGATCTTTGACCATCAAAGACTCCGGTCGAGGCATACCGGTTGGGATTCAAAAGCAAACGGGTAAACCCGCGATTGAAATTATCTTTATGACCTTGCATAGTGGTGGGAAATTCTCTGATAAAAACTATGTTTCTAGTGCCGGTTTACACGGGGTCGGTGCTTCTGTGACCAACGCTTTATCTGAATATGTCGATGTCACCGTCAGTCGTGAAGGCTATACCTATCATATTCGCTTTGAAAATGGTGGGAAAAAAGTAGGTAAATTAGAAAAAGGCGCAAAAACCAATAAAACTGGGACAACCGTTCGCTTTAAACCAGATCCTAAGGTTTTTACAACCACGGAATTCAAATGGGAAACCATCATTGCTCACTTACAAGAGTCTGCATTTTTAATGAAAAAAGTTCGCTTTATCGCCAAAGATGAACGCACCAACATGGAAGCGGAATACTACTATGAAGAAGGTCTGAAAGAATACATCGCCAGTTTGAATGAAACCAAAGAAAAGATGCATCAAGTTTTAGTGTTTGAAGATTTAGGTAGTGACATCAAAATAGAAATTTCCATGCAATATTGCTTACAAGATTACAACGAAAGTATTTATTCCTATGTGAATAACATCCGCACCAAAGATGGGGGAACTCATGAAAATGGTTTTCGGGCAGGATTAACAAGGGCCGTCAATGAATACGCAGAAACCAACGCCTTGCTACGTAACAAAGTAAAACTAGAAGGCACCGATATTCGTGAAGGATTAACGGCGATTGTTTCCTTAAAAATTCCTGAAGGTAAATTGGAATTCGAAGGTCAAACCAAAGGTAAACTTGGTACACCCGATGCCTTGGCTGCTGTTCAAAATATGATTTATTCCAAACTCACGTATCACCTCGTGGAGAATAAAGACTTTGCCACCAACCTCATTAAAAAGTGTGTGGATTCCCAAGCGGCAAGAATGGCTGCCCGTAAGGCGAAAGAAGAAGCGCGTGGCAATAAAAAGTTTCGATCGGATACCTTACTTTCAGACAAATTAACCCCAGCACAAAGTAAAGAATACGCTTTAAATGAATTGTTTATTGTTGAAGGTGACTCTGCTGGCGGTACCGCTAAAAACGGTCGTGATCGTTTACATCAAGCCATCTTACCGCTTCGTGGTAAACCTTTAAATACCGATAGTTTAACCATGGAACAAATGTTAAAGAATACAGAATTTGCCACCCTGATTGCCACGATTAGCGCTGGGGTTGGGCCAAGCTTTGATCTTCAAGATGCAAAATATGGCAAGATCATCATCATGACCGACGCAGATACGGATGGTGCTCATATTCAAACCTTATTACTCACGTTTTTTTATCATCACATGCGGCCGTTAATCAATGCGGGGAAAATCTATATTGCCATTCCTCCTCTTTATCGGATCATGAATGAACAAAAGCAAAATCAATTTGCCTATGCTTGGACCGAAGAAGAATTAGAGATAGCTAAAAAAGTGGTTGGTTCACCTTATCGGATATCCCGTTATAAAGGGTTAGGGGAAATGAATGCCTCGCAGCTTAAAGAAACAACCATGGACCCAAAATCAAGAACCTTGATTCGTGTCAACATTGAAGATCCTCTCATCGTGGAACGACGGGTCGGTATCCTCATGGGTAAAGATCCTTCCGTGAGAAGAAAATGGGTTGAAGAAAATATTGATTTTACCATTCGTGAAGTCGCAGGAAAGGTAACGGCAGATGGCAAAAAAATCTAAACCAGTTGCTAAACCTATTGTTGAAAAAATTAACGTTGCTCCCTTAGAAGACATCATGGGGGAACGGTATGCAACGTATGCAAAATACGTGATTCAAGACCGGGCCATTCCTGATTTAAGAGATGGGTTGAAACCAGTCCAACGTCGGATTATTTATGCGATGTATCATAGTGGTAACGTTTTCCGTAAACCCTATCGAAAGAGTGCAACCAGTGTTGGCGAAGTCATGGGGAAATATCACCCTCACGGGGATGCGTCCATTTATGATGCCCTCGTGCATATGTCGCAACCATGGAAGTACCGGGTGCCTTTAATCGACTTCCAAGGCAACAACGGATCCATTGATGGTGACAATGCTGCCGCCCACCGTTATACGGAAGTCCGCTTAGCGGAAATCAGCGACGAATTGATTCGAGATATTGATAAAAATACAGTCGATACCCAACTCACGTTTGATGATTCCCAAGATGAACCGATTGTCTTACCGGCACGTTTTCCTAATCTGATGGTCAATGGGACCCAAGGGATTGCCGTGGCGATGGCCACCAATATTCCTCCTCACAACCTTCGAGATGTCATCGATGCAGTCATTTATCGATTAAGTCACAAGAAGACAACGATCGACGATTTAATCGAGATCATCAAGGGACCTGATTTCCCCACCGGGGGCACCATTTATCGCACCGATTCCTTAAAGCAAATTTATTTATCTGGACATGGTCGAGTGGAAATTTTATCAAAAACAGAAATCACCAAACTCAAAGGTTACTATCAAATTGTCATCAAGGAAATTCCTTATGGCGTCATCAAATCATCCCTGGTCAAACAAATGGATGAAATTCGTTTTAAGAAAATCATCGATGGGATTATCGAAGTCCGCGATGAATCTGATCATCATGGGATGAGGGTGGCCATTGACATTCG
>JBILRP010000010.1:0-39159 GCA_044372565.1 Bacilli bacterium
GGGCAAAACCGCTTAACCAAAATTGTCACCGAACCTAAAGAAACCATTCAAATTGATAAGCGTGATTTGATTGCCAAAGAAGATCTTTATATTGCTGTCACTCGTGATGGTTATATCAAACGTTCCCCTCTCAAATCGTACAAGAGTTCTGAAGGGTTGTGGCCTGGCATCAAGGAAGCTGATCTCTTGATTGGGACTGGTCAGGCAACCACCTTAGATTACTTGCTTGTGTTCACCCAACTTGGCAATTATTTATTCATCCCGATTCATGAACTTCAAGAAACCAAATGGAAAGAAGAAGGTAAGCACATCAATTACCTCGTTAACCTAGGTCCTGAAGAAAGACTCATCAAAGCATTAATCGTTTCCGAATTTAAGCCTGATGCCTTTGTGGTGATGATTACCCGTAACGGTCAATTGAAGAAGACACCTTTATCTGAATTTATTGTTCAACGCTATAGTAAACCGTTAACGTGCATGAGATTGCTTGGCGATGACACGGTCGTGGATGTGGATATCAGCAATGGTCAAGGTCAACTGTTGATTGCAACCCTAGAAGGCAATGTCACGTATTTCTCGGAAAAAGAAGTCAATCCTGTTGGTGTGAAAGCCGGTGGGGTCAAAGCGATTGCTTCCTTGTTAGGCAAAGATCGTCTTGCCAAATTACTCGTGTATCAACCAGAAGAACGCGGGAAAATTGTCATGTTCACTCGCCAAGGTAACTTTAGAATTTTTGATATTAGCTATGTCGATTTAACCAATCGACTAGGGAAGGTTCAATATGTTTTCCAAAGCTTTAAGTCAGAACCCCACCAATTGGTGTACTGGCGTAAACTGAATAAACAAGAAGAGTTTTTAAAGATTACTGTTCTCTTATCCAACAAAGAACTCGTGAATTTAGAAACCAACGATTATGCCCCAACCCCAATTGATAAATATGCGAAGAAGAACTTATCGATGCCAAAAGAAACGGATGTCATTGGCGTTTACCATGACCACATTTATCGCATCGATCAAAGTTTTAAAACCGTCGCTCAACCAAAAATGGATTTAGAAACTGGGGAAAAGATTGAAAAAGTTTCCCTGTTCGATGATAAGAAATAACCATGAAGCGTAAGCAGTCTTCACGTTGGCTTCCTACTTTTTACGCGCCTCGGTTGTTCAACGTCACCCCTGATTTTTTTAAGAAGCAACACATTCAATATCTCTGTTGTGACTTGGATAATACGTTAGCCCCTTTTGATGAATTGACGCCAAGACCAAACGTAAAAAAGTGGGTTAAAACCTTGAAGGATGCTGGATTGACCTTTTTGATTATTTCGAATAATGATGAACAACGAGTCAAACCCTTCGCCGCTTCGCTTGGGGTTGATTACTTAGCGAAAACTGGTAAACCTTTTAAGGACAAACTCCTTATCTTTTTAAAGGAAAAAGGGTATCCTAAAGATAAGGTCATGGTGATTGGTGATCAACTGCTCACCGATGTCTGGTTAGCGAATCGATTAGGGATGAAAAGTTTATTCACAGAAAAATTAGTTGCTTACGATCATTGGCCAACCAAACCCAACCGATTCATTGAAGCTTTCTTAAAGAAGCGTTATCACCGTTTAAAACAATTTAACCACTGGAGGAATCAAGAATGACCGACATGAAAACCATTCGTCGATGCCCTGGTTGTGGGATTATTTTACAATCGATTGATGAAGCTTTACCAGGCTTTGTTCCCCATAAACATGTGGACCGTCATGAAGTGGTGTTATGTCAACGTTGCTTTAAAATTCAACATTATGGGGAAGATATTGCCCCGAAAGAAAGTTTTCTTTTTGATGATTTTTATAAAATCCTCACCAAGGCAAAAAAAGATCAAGCTTCGATTATCTGGGTCTTGGATATTTTAAACTTTGAAACAACCTTATCGGTTGAGTTATTGAATGCAGTCAAGGGACTTAAAGTTTACTTCATTGCCACGAAACGAGATTTGTTGCCCAAAGTCATGAATCATAAAAAATTAGAACTTTACATCAAACAATTTTTTGACAACATGAAGATGCCTTTTGAAAAGATCATCATTGCCTCGAGCAAAACCAATGAAGCCTTGGATGATATCAAAGCGATGATTGCCGAAGACAATCAAGGTAAAGACTTGTATGTGATTGGGGCGACGAGTTCAGGAAAATCTACCTTGATCAATACCTATTTGAAGCATTTCTCCAATCAAACCAAGAAATTAATCACCACCTCGCCATTTCCTGGAACGACCTTAAGGGTCATTGAAATTCCGATTAGCGATGTGCAAACCATTTATGACACCCCAGGGTATATCGCCAACCACTCGATGCTGGCCAAAGTCGAAAAAGAAGTGATCAAAATCATGATGCCCAAAGTTGAAATCAAACCGATTGCCTACCGTTTAGGTGCCGAAGATGCCTTGGCGATTGGCGGTCTGGCTCGCTTGGAAATCCTCACAGGAAAAAAAGAATTTGTCTACACTTATTTTGCCAATCCCGTCACTTATCAACGCATGCAAATGCAAAAAGCCGATGAAAGTTTTTTTAAACTCATTGAAAAGAACCAATTAAAACCGACCTCAAAATCATTCAAGACCATCGATGATTTCACGAGCTATGAATTTACCTTGCCAACCAAAGGTCGAATCGACCTAGCCATTTCTGGTTATGGTTGGATCAACTTTTTAGCCGCAGGGCAAACCATTCGTCTACTCTTACCGAAAGGCGTCTTGGCAAAACTATTACCAAGTAAGGTGCAATCATGATCAATACCCGTCAACGTTTATACTTACGGAAGCTTGCCCAAACGTTACCCACGAAATTTCAACTCGGTAAAGAAGCCCTTCATCCGGATTGGTTGAAGATGGTGGATTTGGCCTTGGGGAAACTAGAATTGATTAAACTTCATGTGTTGAAATCGACGCAAGAGGATGCGGAAACGTTAATCCCTAAGATGGTGAAATCGTTAAAGGCAGATCTGGTTCAAACCATTGGTCATCGTGTGGTGATTTATCGCGCGCATCCCACCGAACCAAAGATTGTCCTTCCCACATGATTCGATTATTATACGGTTCCCCTTTTGATCCGATTCACGATGGCCACTTGGCGATGCTCAAGGCTGGTCAACAACACCTTCGCGCCGATGAAGTCACCCTGATCATCACCAAAAACCCTCGGTGGAAAAATACCACGACCAATATCCTTGATCGGATTAACATGGTTAAACTCGCCATTGCCCATGAACCAACCTTTCAGTTATCGTTATACGAAGTCGAAAGGGATGCGGTGATTAACTTCACGATCCATACGGTTCAACATTTTAAACAACTCTATCCAAACGACCAACTCTATTACCTCATCGGTGGTGATCAAGTTGAACAATTCCATAAGTGGAAGGACGCAGACAAACTCGCCCACATGATTCAATTGGTCGCCTATCCTCGTCCCGGGGCTCGGCTTGATCATCCTAACTGGGCTCGTTATCGAATCCATCCTTTATCAGGATCGCTATATGCAGTGTCCTCCACGAGCATCCGTAACCTTGAAAGTTTAGGGACCCCATTACCTGTGATTCAATATATTTTTGAACATCAGTTGTATTTTGTACCTAAACTCAAAGCCTTTTATAAGGAAGAACGTTTCGCCCATGTGTATTCTACGGCCTGTTTAGCTTATGCGATTGCTGAATCTAATCAATTGGGAGCCAGTGATGCGTTCCTTGCCGCCATCCTTCATGACATTGCCAAAGACATGGATGAAGAAGAGGCAAGAGATTTACTCAATGAATACGAAACAGTTACTCAACCGATCGAACCTTATGCCCTTCACCAATTTGTTGGGGCGATTCTTGCCCGGCAAGAGTTTCAAATTCATCATGACGGGGTTTTGGAAGCGATTCGCTATCACACCACCGGGAAAGCAAACATGGGACCGATTGCGCAAATTGTCTATGCCTCAGATAAAATAGAACCAACCCGTGGCTATGATTCAAGTGCCCTGATTGCAAGTTGTAAAAAGAACTATCATGAAGGGTTCATCGCCGTCCTCAAAGACAACCTCCTCCATTTGAAGAAGAAGAAACATAAAATCACCAATCCCTTGGTCAAAGAATGCATGGGATATTATTTAGGAGAAACCGATGGCAAATAAATCACTGAAAACAATCGTTGTCAAAGTCTTGGAAGATAAACAAGCTGAAACGATTACCGTTTACAATGTCAAAGGGCAATCCCCAATCACCGATATCATGATTGTGGCGACGATCAATAACTCAAGAAAAATGGATGCGATCGTCAACCAACTCCGTAAAGATTTTGTCCATCATCCAACCCACCGCTTACACCACATTGAAGGGAAGTCAGAATCTGGCTGGATGGTCGTTGACCTTTATGATGTGGTCATTCATCTCATGGATGCACCTACCAGGGAGAAGATGAACCTCGACACCATTCTCCAAAACCAAGTCAAAGCTTAGTCATTTTGTAGCAAGACGTACTTCGCATAATGTCTATTATGTTAACCAAAGTAATTTAAATATCATTGCTGTCTTTATTTTAGATTCATAATCTACATTTGGAGTGAATATAAAAACCCACCTTCATGGTGGGTTTTCCACAGTCATTATCTACTAATTATCTACTAACTTAACACCTCGAGGATGGGTGATCCAAGATGGTGGGAAGGTTGTTTTAACTTAAAATTCTTTAAAATCGTTGAGGATAAATCAGCAAACGTTGACCGTTCAGGCAACGCTCGTCCTTGGGTAAACCGAGGGCTCACCATGAATAAAGGAACGCGTTCACGGGTATGATCCGTTCCGGTATGGGTTGGATCGTTACCATGGTCGGCGGTAATCATCAGTAAATCATCCTTGGTTATCTTTGGTAAAAGTTTTCCTAATTCAACATCAAATTGTTCCAAGGCTTTACCATACCCTAAGGGGTCACGGCGATGGCCGAATTCCGAATCAAATTCGACAAGGTTCACAAAGACCAACCCTTCAAAGGAACGTTTGGTTTCTAGGTTGGTGAGATTCATGCCATCAAGATTCGAGATGGTTTTTTGGGTTCGATTGACGCCTTGGCTATTAAAGATATCGTTAATTTTGCCAATGCAACTGGTGGTCAATCCAGCTTTATTCAACACATCCAAGGTCGTATCCACCCCAGGAGACAAAGCGTAATCATGGCGGTTCGTGGTCCGTTTAAAGGTTTTCGCCGAGGTCCCTACAAACGGACGGGCGATGATTCGGCCAAGTAAATATTCAGGTTTCATGCAAATCGCCCGAGCAATCTCACATACCCGATAAAGTTCTTTAACTGGAATGATGGCTTCATGGGATGCCAATTGAAGGACGCTATCCGCGGAGGTATAAAGGATCAGCTTTTTGGTCCGCATATGTTCTTCACCCATTTGGGCGATGATTTCTGTTCCACTCGCGGCGACATTACCAATAAAATCATGACCAGATTTTGCTTTTAATTCTTCAATCAAGGATGAAGGAAACCCCTTATCCGTAAACGTTTTAAAAGGTTTCTTGGTTTCTAACCCCATCAATTCCCAGTGGCCAGTCATCGTATCTTTGCCCGCAGACACTTCACGCATCGTCGTGACAAAACTATTGGGATGACGTTGTTTGCTCACCCCTTGAATGGGCGCTAAATCTGCTAACCCAAGAGAGCCAAGGACTGGCAACTTCAACCCGCCACAACGTTGAGCGGTATGTAAAAAGGTATTGGTTCCTTCATCGCCGAATAACTTGGCATCTGGTAAAGCACCAATGCCAACGGAATCCATGATAATGACAAAAATTCGTTTGAATGACATTTTTTATCCTCCTTTAGTTTACTTTCTTTTGGAGTACAAATCAAAGGCTGAGAGAATTCTTTTTTCAGACACGTGTGTATAAATTTGGGTGGTGGATAAATGAGTATGCCCTAACATTTCTTGAACGGCGCGTAGGGAAGCACCCTGTTCTAGCAAATGGGTGGCAAAGGAATGGCGAAGGGTGTGAGGACTAATCGAAACTTGAATACCTACTTGTTTGGCGTAAGTCTTAACCCGTTTAAAGAAAAATTGCCTCGATAAGGGTTTTCCATAGCGATTGATGAATAAAAACGGACTCTTTTCCTTTGGATCGATAAACGCTCGTTTGGTTAAATAGTTATCAATTTGAGCAATCGCGTATTCACCCACCGGGACAATTCTTGTCTTTTGACCTTTACCAAGCACACGCATGGTAGCCTTATGAACATTAAGATCGACTTTTTTAAGTTGAATGAGTTCGGAAACCCGTAATCCGCTGGCATACATGACTTCCATCATCGCTTGGTCTCTCAGCCCGTGAAGGTCTTCTAGGTTAGGGGCATTAAGCAATGCTTCCATGTCCTCAGGTCTAATCACCGTCGGTAATTGATGCATCATCTTGGGTGGCTTGACTGGTAACAATTTATCGGTAAACAGTAACTCGCGTTGTAGATACAGAAAGAAGTTTTTTACCGTGGATAATCGGCGATGGAGTGTCCGACTATGGTAGCCCAATTTCGACTGCATGGTGATGAAATCTTTGAGGTCAAATCCTTGGAGGTCGGCGATCACTTTTTTAGGGGGAGAAAAACTCAGGGTAAACACCGTCAAATCATGCCGATAACTTTCCAAGGTTTTCTTCGACAAACCCTTTTCAACAATCAAGGTATTTAAGTATTGATCGATGATCGTTTGTAAATTCATTTTATACTAAATTACTACTATTTAATTACTAATTATATAATACTAGTTCTAGTTATTTATCTTTTGTCATCAACTGATTGATTTTCTTTTCAGCGTCTTGCAAGGCTTTTTCCACCGCTTTCATCAAGGTGGTCGCCTCTTCAAAAAGGGCAAGATTTTCTTGCAAAGAAAGTTTGCCACTTTCTAAGGTTTTTACAATCACTTCAATCCTCGCTAAACTTGCTTCAACATCCAAGACTTTTTCTGTTGCCATAAACTTATCCTTTCTTCTTCACTTCACTGGTGAAGGTGCCGTCATTGAGTTGGGTGGTAATTAAGTCGCCTATGGTCACTTCACTTAACGAGTGAACGACCTTGCCTGAAGCGGTCGTGGTTAAGGCATACCCTCGCTTGATCACCGCAAAGGGTGAGAGCGCTTCAAGGCTTGCTTTGGATTGCTGATGCCGACCAAGGGTTTTTTGAAACAATAGCTTGATGGCTTGGTTCAATCGGACCCGATAGGTTTCATTGGTATCCTTTTGCAATTGATACATCCCAAGGGGGGACATCAAGACCGGTCGCTGCGATAACGCCGTCCATTGTTTCAACTTCAAGGTGAGCATGGTTTTGATCGCCTGATGGGCTCGTTCTGCACTGACGATGAGGTCTTGGTAAAGATCATCCTTATTAGGCACTGCCAATTCTGCCGCACCGGTTGGGGTTGAGACGCGTTGATCAGCAACCAAGTCCACAAGCGATAAATTAATTTCATGACCAATCGCGGCAATGGTTGGGATGGGAGAGGTCGCAACTTTCCTTACCAACGCTTCATCGTTAAAGGCTGACAAGTCTTCTTCTGCCCCTCCACCTCGGGCGATGATCAAGACATCCATCGGATATTGATACGCTAACTCAAGGGCCCGCATTAAATCCTTCGGGGCAAGAGGCCCTTGGACCAAGGAAGGAAAAAAGACTTGTTGGGCAAGAGGATACCGTCTGAATAAATTCGTGGTTAAGTCTTTCAAGGCGGCAGAGTCTCTTCCTGCAATCATGCCAACCACACGAGGATAACGAGGTAATGGTTTTTTCTTACTCGCGTCAAACAAACCCTCTTTCAGTAATTTTTCTTTGAGTTTTTGTAAGGCAAGCAATTGATCACCAAGGCCAAACATCTCAATTTGTTTGGCGTTAATTTGATAACTTCCATCTTTGACATAGACTGAAATGGTTCCGGTCACCAGCACTTCATCTCCATCTTTAGGCAAGTATTTAGGATAGGCACCATATAAGAAAAACACGGCGCTGATTTTGGCTTCTTGGTCCTTAAGGGAAAAATATAAAGCTTTGGGATACTGACGAAAATTACTCACTTCGCCTTTTAAGACCACCGAACGAAAAGATAACTCACCTTCGATGTGAGCCTTAATCGCAGTGTTAATTTCTTTAATCGTTAAATACGAACGCGAATCCATACCATCATAATACCTTATCGAGGATGGCATTGATGAAGGCATAATCTTTTTCATCGACAAATTTTTTCGCTAGCTTGACCGCGTTATCAATGACGACTTTCTTATCCACTTCTTTGACGTACTGATAATGGGCAACGGCAAGCAAGAAGATCGCTTGGGTTAACATGTTAAGCCGATCAAAGGTCCATTTCACCAAGTGAGGATTGACCAAATCAATAATGGTTTGTTGGTGCTTGATGGCCTTCATGACCACAGCCTTAATATAGAGATCGATGTTATCGTAAGGTTCTTCTAAATAATCCACCATTAGCTTTTCAAAATCGACGGGAATATCAATTTTTGCCAACGTTAACGCATTATAAATTAAGGTCATCGCGACCTCGTGAGTTTGATTACGGGTTAATGGTTTATTCATACGGAAAATATTGTAGCATAGCGACCTTTTAAATGGTGAGCAAGGTTAATTTAATTGCGCCAAATTCGCAACTTTGATATCAATTCGAAAGGGAACCATTTCTGTAAAGGCAGTCAGGGAAGAAGCAATTTCTTCTTGGATTGCTAAACAAACGGCATTGATGTTCGCCGACTTATTCAAGGACACGGTCACAAAGACGGTGACTAACCCTTTGTTGATTTTCACAGAAATTGGTTTAAAAATATTAAAGCGTGAGGTAGGGTTCGACACCTTCGCCCCACGAACCTTGTTGGTGGCGTGTTCGGCAATTTGATAAAACACTTGGTAGGATAAATTCATCCCACCTAATTTAGAATAATTATTAATGCGTACGTACTGTGCCATGATTTAATTTTACCACGTTAATTCTTGGCTTGAATGATTGTCATCACTTTTTTTGCAAGCGCATCGGCGGTCATGCCAAAGTAGGCCATGACGGCAGGACCTGGGGCTGATTGCCCAAAGGTATCAATCCCAAAATTAAATGCACCAATTTGACTCCAACCAAACGTCGTCAATGCTTCTAAGGTCATGGTCTTCAATCGGTTGGGAATTAAGGCAAGTTGTGTCGCTTGAGGTAACGTTAAAAATTGATTCATCGATGGCATCGACACCACCCGTAAACCAAGATTCATTTTGGCAAGGACGGTTTGAACGTCAACGGCGAGCGAGACTTCGGAGCCAGTGGCCACCAAGGTCCATTCTGTAGGCATCGAAGAAGGAGAAATTTCATACGCCCCACTCATCGCTTTATCCACTAAAGATCCTTTGAGTAATGGCACCGATTGTCTGGTTAAAATAATCGCTGTAGGACGACTAGCTTCTCCGATTGCTTGAACCCAAGCTGATAAAGTTTCCCGAGCATCCGCAGGGCGAATCACATTCAGATTCGGGATGGCGCGTAACATGGCCAATTGGTCGATGGGTTGATGGGTTGGCCCATCTTCACCAAGGGCAACGGAGTCATGGGAGAAAACAAAGATGGAAGGAATATGACTTAAAGCCGCAAGGCGAATGGCTGGTTTCATATAATCGGCAAAGGCCAAAAAGGTTCCTGTATAGACGCGCAATCCGCGGTGGAGCATCATCCCATTTTGAATGGATGCCATGGCGAATTCACGAATACCAAAATTGATATTTCTTCCCGCAGGTTGGGTCGAAGACATATCCACCGCTTGGGCCATCGTGGTCATCACGGACTTCGCCACGTCAGCACTGCCACCCACCAACATCGGTAAGTGAGGAGCCATCGCGTTGAGGACTTGTAAGGATGTGTTTCGAGTTGCGTCCTTAAGTCCTTCTTGAAAGGATAATAAAGGTGAAGGTAAAGCATCGACAAAAGCAAGTTGATCCCCACGAGTAAACATTTGATAGGTGCTTGGATCATTTGCTTGAACCGATTCAAGCAGACGACGCCATTTTCTAAATTTATTTTTACCACGTTTGCCAAAAGTGTCTTGGAGATGATCATAAACTTCTTGAGGGACAAAAAATTCTGGATGATTCCATTGATAACTTAGTTTGGCGGTTACGCCATCTTCTTGACCTAAGGGATTACCATGAACCTTATACGTTCCTTGGTTTTTTGACCCTTGACCAATGATGGTTTTCATCATGATCATCGTTGGTTTTTGTTGGCTACGTTTGGCCTTTCGAATCGCTTTGTCTAAGGCGACCCCATCATTGCCGTCTTCGACGATGATGACTTGCCAACCTGAGGCTTGAAAACGTTTTTTCACATCTTCAGAAAACGACATTGCTAATGGACCATCCAAGGTCACCTCATTGGCGTCATAAAATAAAATGAGTTTGTTGAGTTGTTGGTGACCGGCAAAGGAAATTGCTTCTTGAGAAATTCCTTCTTGTAAGCAACCGTCCCCACTCAACACATACGTATAATGGTCAATCAATCCTTGCTTGGCGTACATCGCCCGCAAGGTTCTTTCTGCAAGGGCAAAGCCAACGCCTTGAGCAAGACCTTGTCCTAATGGACCCGTGGTTGCATCCACCCCTGGGGTGAGATGAACTTCGGGGTGACCTGGGGTGATGCTGCCTAATTGACGAAATTTTTTAAGTTGGTCTAAAGGAAGATCATAACCGGCTAAATGCAGGATGCCATAAAGGAGCATGCTCGCATGACCTGCAGACAAGACAAAACGATCACGGTTGATCCAATTTGGATTTTTTGGATCACTGATGAGGTGCTTGGCAAATAAGGTGTAGACCGCAGGAGCAGAGCCGATTGGCATCCCTGGGTGACCACTTTTTGCCGCATTGGTCGCATCAATCGCGAGCGCTCTTAAGGCCGTAATGGTAAGTTGTTCCATGGTTATTTTTTCTCCTTGATTTGGATGGATAACTCATCCAATTGTTTGGTTTCAACAGTGTTTGGTGTCCCTTCGAGTAACCCGATCATTTTTAGATTCTTTGGGAAAGCAATCACATCTTTGATGTTATCGGTGCCCGTTAAAATCATCGTCAAGCGATCGAGGCCAAAGGCAATCCCACCATGTGGTGGGGTGCCATAATTAAACGCGTCAATGAACCAACCAAATTTCTTTTGGATGGATTCATCGCTCATCCCCAATAAGGAAAAGATTTGTTTTTGAATGGCTTTGTTAAAAATCCGCATCGATCCGCCACCGGCTTCGTATCCATTGATGACCAAATCATACGCTTGGGCAAGCACCTTTTTGGGATTGCTTGTCAGCATGGCAACATCGGCATCTTGCGGGCGAGTGAAGGGATGATGAGCGGCAACAAGTTGTCCTTCTTCATTGGTATCAAACAAGGGGAAGTCGGTCACCCAAGCAATGGCGAACTTCTTCTCATCGATGAGGTTCAATAACTTGGCACCTTTGATTCTTAAACTACCCATCGCTGTATTCAAGATACTTAACTCCTGATGGGATCCTACTAAGTAAACATCACCCGGTTGTAACCCTAATTCATTGGTAAGGGTTGATACTTTTTCAGGAGAAACAAACTTTAAAAAGGAACTTTGAAGTTGCCCTTGATCATGCTTGAACATCACCAAGCCTTTGATACCAAATGGTTTAACAAACGTGACCCATTCATCGAGGACTTTCCGTGTGAGGGTTGCCACGGCGTTAGGTAATTTTAAGGCTTTGATATGGGTCGCTTCAAATCCGGCTTGAACGTAAGCATCACGGAGGATACTCGGGACAGGCGACAAAGGTAAATCAAAACGTAAATCGGGTTTATCACTACCGTATAACGCCATCGCTTTTTCATAACTTAAACGGGGAAATGGCGTTGGTAATTGAATGCCTTTCACCGATAAAAACACTTCTTTCAATGCCAATTCCATCAGCGATAAAAATTCATCTTGGGATAAGAATGAGGTTTCAACATCGATTTGGGTAAAGTCGGGTTGACGGTCAGCACGTAAATCTTCATCTCGGAAACAGCGAGCGATTTGGTAATAACGTTCAAAGCCACCAATCATTAATAGCTGCTTATAGATTTGAGGGGATTGGGGTAAGGCATAAAACGTTCCGCTGTTGATGCGTGAAGGTACTAAAAAGTCACGAGCACCACCAGGGGTTGATAGGGTTAATAAAGGGGTTTCGATGTTGGTAAAATCATGCTTGGCAAAAAATGCATGAAAGGCATTCATGATCTTGCTACGTACCACCAATTTTTCTTGCATCGGGAACCGTCTTAAATCCAAATAGCGGTATTGCAGTCGAATATCTTCACCCGCATCGGTGACATCATCGACAATCAAGGGAAGGGTTTCTGCGGTGTTGATGATGGTTAAAGAACTGACTTCTATTTCAACTTCTCCTGTGACTAAGGCTTTGTTTGCAACATCTTTTTTCGTCACGATGCCTTTGACTTGAATTAAATATTCTTGCTTGAGATCAGGAACAAGGGAAGGATCTTTAACAAAGAGTTGAACGATGCCGGAACGATCTCTTAAGTCGATAAACAATAACGATCCTAAATTTCGCTTGCGTTGGACCCAACCGACCAAGGTGACAGACAAACCAACATGCTTAAGTCTAATTTCACCATTGACGTGACTACGATATTGCATGGTTATTTTTTCTCCTCATCGTGGTGAGCCTCTTCACCTTCAGATTCGTCATGGTGATGATGACCCGCTTGATTGGTGAGGTGTTGCATGAGGTGGACGACTTCATTCACTGGCACGAGTTGTTGTTCTTGGGTTTGTAAATTTTTGATCGTGACTTGGTTAGCCTTCATTTCTTGGTCACCGATGATGACAGCATACAGTGCTTCCTTTTTGACCGCAGCTTTGATGGATGCTTTCATCGATTTATGTTCAAGGTTGAGTTCAGTTTTAAAGTTTGTGTGCCGGAAATTATGGGCAAGTTTAAAGGTGTACATGTCGGTTTCTGGCATCATTGAAATTAAATAAATATCCGTAAAAGGTTTGACGTTTTCTAAGCGACCAGAATCCGAAAGCACGGCAATTAAACGTTCTAATCCAAAGGCAAATCCTACAGATTTTAACGGTTGACCACCGAGTTCACTGACTAAATTATTGTATTGGCCACCTGCACCTAATGCACCATAATCCAAACCTTTATCCGACACCATATGGTATTCAAAGACACAATCCGAGTAATAATCAAGACCTCTGACCAGTTGAGGAGATTCAACAATATCAATGCTTAAACTTTTCAATCCTTCTTTGACTTGTGCGTAATACGCAGCCGAAGCTGGGGATAAGAAATCACTAATGCGAGGTGCTTTTTTTCCTAAGGCTTGATCGCTTGGGACCTTGCAATCTAACATCCGTAATGGATTGGTTTCAAACCGTTGTTGGCAATCCGGACACACGGAAGCTAAGTGAGGTTGAAAATAAGTTTTTAATGCTTGTTTGTAAGCATCTCTGGTTGGTTGATCGCCCAACGAATTGATGTTGACCGTCACCTTTTTAAAGCCCATCACGGTGAAGGCAGTGACGCCTAAGGCGATGGTTTCCGCCACAGAAAAGGGTGAAGTAATCCCAATATTTTCCACGCCAAATTGATGGAATTGACGATACCGTCCAAGTTGAGGACGTTCATAACGAAACGCTGGACCAACATAGTAAAGCTTAAGAGGTAAATCAGATGTCACATCTAACTTATTTTCAACCACAGAACGAATGACCCCAGCGGTCATTTCTGGTCTTAAGGATAAAGAACGATCCCCTTTATCGGTGAAGGTATACATTTCTTTTCTCACAATATCGGAGCTATCCCCAACAGAACGTGTGAACAATTCAGTGTGTTCAAAAATAGGCGTGCGAATGGAGGCGTAACTAAACATTTTGGCCACATTGATCAATGCGGTTTCTACTTGCTCAAAAGCTTCCGCTTCTGCTAGGAAAATATCCTTGGTTCCTTTGGGTAATTTAATATCCATAATCCCTCTTTCTAATGAATGACGCGGTGAATTTGATACACACCAGCCACATTCAATAATACATTAAAAATATCGTTAAGTCGCTTGGCATCGCTGACCATGATCGTTAAATTCACCGTGGTGGTTAAGGTCGTCGGATGTAAACTTGCGTTGAGGTTGGTCACCGATACTTTGAGTTGAGAAAATACACCCATGATATCGACGATTAAATTATGCCGGTCATTACTTTCTAAGCGAATATCCACCGGGTATGGATTGGTTTCCAACTGGTCGTTCCATAACACATCTGTCAGACGATTTTTTTGACTGGAGATGTTAGGACAATGAATGCGATGAACCGTAATGCCTTTGCCTTTGGTGATAAAGCCAACAATGTCATCCCCAGGAATTGGGGTACAGCAGCTACCAAGGGTGATGGCGACTTTACCTGCAGAAGGAACCAAGACAGCAGACTTATTCGTCTGAACAGGTTTCTTACCCAAGGTAAAGACACTTTTCTTTTTAATGTTTAAATAATCAATCACCGCAGCGGGAGCGGGGTTGCGATTATTCATGGCAATAAACAAATCATCCAACGTTGCCATCTCAAATTTTTGCAGGACTTTAGGTTGATTGACCAATGCCATCATGTCTTTCTCGTTCACGCCATGCTCACGGAATGCATCCACACAGTTGTCTTTGCCTTTGATGATCTTCTCTTCGCGTAACATATCGTTATTTTTCTTTTGCAGAAATTTACGAATATGATTCTTTGCCGTCGCGGTATGGGCGATTTTCAACCAGCCTTCATTGGGACCAGGTGACGCATTCGAGGTGCGAATTTCAATCACGTCTCCAGTTTTTAGTACAGTATTTAATGGCACCAAAGAACCATTGAGAATTGCTCCTACGGCACTATGCCCGACACCCGTGTGAACCCGGTAAGCAAAATCTAAAGGCGTCGATCCATTGGGTAATTCAACCAATTTACCTTTGGGTGTAAACACATACACTTGGGTTTCAAAAATATCTTTTTGAAGATTCTCCATCACTTCTTTGGCGTCACCTTCTTGATCAGCGAGGGTGATTAAATCACGAAACCAAAATAATTTTTCTTCGATTTCTTTTTGTTCTTTTTGCGGATTATAATTCGTGCCTTCTTTGTATCGCCAGTGAGCGGCAACCCCAGTTTCTGCTAATTGATTCATGTCTTTGGTTCTGATTTGAACTTCAAAGACTTGCCCATCTTTGGCAATGATGGTCGTGTGTAAGGATTGATATAAATTAGGTTTAGGGGCAGCAATATAATCTTTAAACCGATTGGAAATTGGGGTAAACATCGCATGGATATAACCAAGGATTTCATAACAATGGGCAACGGTATCGGTGATAAGGCGGATGGCTAATATGTCATAAATTTCATCGAAATTATGTTCTTGAATAAACACTTTGCGATAAATAGAATAAATGCCTTTGACGCGGCTTTCAATGGAAAATTGTAGTTTATACTGCAAGAGCATATCGGCAATTTTCTTTTTGACTTCATCCAAGGATTTTTCTCGGTTACGGGTTCGTTTGTCGAGTTGTTCAACGACCATCTGAAACTTTTCCGGTTCAAGATATTGAATGGATAAATCTTCAAGTTCGGTTTTAATGTCAAACATCCCAAGGCGATGAGCAATCGGGGCAAACACTTCAAGGGATTCTTTGGATAATACTTTTTGTCTTGTTGGCGATAACGACTGTAAGGTTCTCATGTTATGAAGACGGTCAGCAAGTTTAATAATGATTACGCGAATATCTCTGGCCATCCCTAAAAATATTTTTCGGTGATCTTCCGCGGCAAAATCTTCAGGTTTTCGGTGGGATAATTTTAATCGTTGGATGTTGGTGAGCGATTCCACCAAGGAGGCAATGTCTTCATTGAATGCTTTCTTGAGATCGTCAACGGTGACATCAGTATCCTCAACCACATCATGGAGAAAACCTGCGGCGATGGTATGGGGTCCACCTTGTAAAGAAGCAAGAATAAATGCCACTTCAATCAAATGGTGAATGTAAGGTTCGCCACTTTTTCTTAAGATACCAGCATGTTTATCATCGGCATATTGGTAAGCACGTTTGATGAGGGCGCGATCATCTTCTTTGCTAATATAAGAAAAATACTTTTCTTCAACATCACCAAACGTATGAAAAACATTTGTTTTTTCTTTGATAATCATCATTTCTAATTATAACAAAAAAATAAAAAACCCTATATAGAATAGGGTTTTCTTTGTTGAATCGTCTTAATCGTTAATGCCGATGTAGGTGGCTTCTTGAGGTTCGTTGCTACGTTCAGAAACGGATGGTTTTCCTGACTTGGTTTTTGAAGGAATCCAATCAAAGGATAACCATGTATTCACCCCTTTAAAGAGACGATGAAATGGTTTGAAGGTGGCAGGAATCATGGCAGTGATGAACAATGCAGCGAGGGCGCTTCCTAATAAAAGCGCAGAGAATAAACCTTGTAAAGCCCCTGGACCAATGGCTAAGAAAGTTAACCCTGGATAGACAAGGGCCAATCCGGTTAAAAAGATTATCGCAGCAGATTGACTGGATGCTTTCTTGAGTGCCAAGGTCGAATCATCGATGGTGATTGGCCGGTCTTTAATCAAGACAAGATCTTCTTTGGCCCGAGCAAAAATCACCATGATCAATAACAAACTAACAAAGGTAAGGGTAAATAAACTTAACGCAAGGGTGGCAGGGGAGGCAATTCGGCTAGCAATGAATAACCCTAAGGTCAGTAAGGCAATCGATCCGCTGATCAGGATGCTGGTCAAGGCAGTGGCTAAGCCTTGACGAATCGAGAAATAGACCCCAACCATGACCAACGCCAATAGCACGCCAATGGCCATATCAAGAATGGTAGGTTGATTGGTGATGGAGGTGGTAGGATAAAACCCAACGATGGTGACTTGATCATCTTCATAGACGGTATTAATCACTTCTTCTAATAATTCGTTGAAGTTAGTAAAACTAATCACTGGATCTTGGCCATTATCAAAGGCAAACGTGGTCACGTCGGTCACGTCAAGGGCAAGTTGAGCTACAAAAATTCGGTATAAAACATCAATCTCATTTTCTCTTCTGGTAAACTCATGAATTTGAATGGTTGGATTGCTTAAGGTTAAGGCTTCTCCATCGACAGTAATAAAGTCAATCATGTTGTTAACATCGACGGTGGTTTCAAATTGGGAGAACTCTTTTGCTTCTAAGTAGAGTCTAGACGGATTCGTCGAGACAGGGGGTTGAATCACTGGGATATTCACCGTGGTTAACACCAACACGGCGGCCAAGGAAAGTACGCCACCAATGACAGCGATTGGGGATAAAAATTGACCTCGTGAAGTAAAGTCACGGGTCGCAAACCGACCAGCATAAACTGGTTTTTCATCTTTGAGCAAGTTAGGAATTAATTTCGATTGTAAATTTAACCATGATGGATGATTCACCAAATCAGTGGTTTGCATGAGTTGGCCATAAAGCACTTGGTTACCTAAGAAGACAACCACCAAGTTAATCAGGGAGCCAATCATCAACATGACGGCAAAATTTTGGGCAAGGTTACCACCAAAAATATAAATGAATAAACCAAAGATGAGACTCACCACGGTGATGTCTAAGATCAATGGGATTAATTTACCATTGGCTTCAATATGCGATTTTTTAAAAGGTCTTCCTTGATATATTTCTCGACGTAAATAAGTCAGGTAGAGCACCGAAGTTAACAGCCCCAAGACCCCAACCGTGATGATCCCAAGCAAGGCGGCACTGGAGAATTCTAAGTTCAACCAAATAAAGGAAAACAACGTCAGGAAAATCGATAAAGTTGTGGTGGCAAGAATACCAATCGAACCTAATCGGTAAACGATGACAAGGACAATGACCATCATCAATGTCGAAGCGATTAATGCCCAAAGGGTTTGACTATTGGCAATCGTTAGAATGTTTTCAAGTAATAAGAGTGGTTCAATGGCAGCAGGAATATTTTGTGAATATAAAAATTCGACGGTGTAAGGTAAATCACCGGCATTGACAAGGTTGCGATAAAAAATTGCTTCTTCGTTTGCTTGAGCAACGACCGTAGCTTCAAAAATATTGTTTTCATTGGCACTACCAAACTTCGATGGGGAAACTAAAAAAGCCAATTCAGTTTGGTCTTCTTGGTCGAACCACATATTCGCGACAGGGAAACGAAGGAGAATTTTTTCTGCCATGTCTGGATTATTTAATGATTCTGAATAGGAATCAGCTTCAAGTTTACCCGCCCACAAGAGTAATTCTCCGTCTGTACTTTCAGCGCCACCTGCTTCGGTGACAATGACTTCCTTGAGATAGGTGAGATCTTTGACTGGGAAAACCACAAATGGATTTTGGCCCTTGTATTCAACTCGAGCGGTTTGACCTTCAAACATTTGTTCATTGGTCGCACAAACTTCCGTGGTGGTGCATAACGTAAATTCAGCGTCAAATCCAAGATATTCTTGGATTCGTTCGTACTTGGTTTCTGAGGTTTCTGAGACGGTAACACGAATTTGGTCATTGCCTTCAACATTGACTTCATATTTAGTAACCAAGGAATTTTCAAGACGTTCAATCATGGTATTGGCGATATCAGTGACATCGTCAGCGTTTTCAAACACGAGATCTTCGTTTTCTTTATCGGTGATTCGGAACACCATTTCTCGACCAGATGTAAATTCTAAATTGGTATTGACTCCACCGATGACCGATAGGAAGTTAATTCCCACCAATAAAAAGGTGGTTATCGATAAAATGAGATACGTGAATAATCTTCGCATGATTGATCCTCCGAAAGGTCGTTTCAACGACAAAATGTCGCTATAACACTTTACTATGTTTTTACCCTTAATTCAACGATAAAAAGTTAAGGAAAGGAGATGATTTTAAAACAAAAGTCCTTGATATGGACGTTTTAAGTGTTGATATGCTTTTTCCGTAGCGACGCGCCCTCGAGGCGTACGGTTGATAAGACCAATTTGTAACAGATAAGGTTCATAAACATCTTCTAAATTCATGATTTCTTCACCAATGGCACTGGCAAGCGCTTCTAAGCCAACCGGGCCACCTTTAAAGCGATCCATGATTCCTAATAAATATCTTAAATCAACATCATCAAGACCTAACGGATCGACTTTCAGTGCCTGTAAGGCCTTGACGGTTAATGGCAGGGTAATCGCATCTTGTTTTTCAAAGTGAGCAAAGTCGCGAATCCGGCGAAATAACCGATTGGCAATTCGGGGAGTTCCACGAGACCGTTTTCCTAATTCAGTGACCGCTCCCTCCTCAATGGGGGTATGCAACACTTTTCCAGTTCGGCGGATAATGTCTTCAATTTCTGACTGACTATAAAAATTTAGTTTTTCGGTAATCCCAAAACGTCCTCTTAATGGGGAAGATAAATCTCCGGCCCTGGTGGTGGCACCAATCAGGGTAAAGGGTGGAAGTTCTAAATTGATGGTGCGACTACTGCCTTCGCGATTGACCAGGACCGACACATGAAAATCTTCCATGGCCCCGTAGAGTACTTCTTCCACAATCGCTGGAAGTCGATGAATTTCATCGATAAATAAAATATCCCCTGGTTCTAACGAGGTAAGGATAGCCGCTAAATCTCCTGTCCGTTCAATGCTAGGACCGGTGACGGTTTTGATTTGACTCTTCATTTCATGGGCAACAATATGGGCAAGGGTTGTTTTACCTAATCCAGGTGGGCCATAAAGTAAAAGATGGTCCAAGGTTTCTTGGCGATGACGGGCAGCTCCAATGAATACCTTGAGGTTATCTAATAATTGTTTTTGGCCAATATATTCTTTGAGTAATTGCGGTCTTAAAGATAGTTCTTCAATCACTTCTTCTTGATTTTTATTGGCATCGACAATGCGCGTCATGTTATTTACCTAATTTTTTTAAGGCGAGTTTAATCAGTTGTTCAACTGAGTAATCATCACTACTTAAATCTTTGAGTGCTCGATCAATTTCAACGACTTTAAATCCTAAAGACTTTAAGGCATCACTGACGTCATTGAGTTTTGGATTTTGCTTTGATGCAAGCTTAGGGGTGTCAAATGTAATCTTGCCTTTTAAATCGAGGATAATTTGACTCGCAGCTTTGGGACCAATGCTTGGTAAGGATTTTAAGAAGGCAATATTGCCATCATTGATACCCTGAATAATTTGCTCACTGCTCGCACCAGATAAGGCTCCTAGTGCTGTCTTTGGGCCAATGCCTTTGACCGATAATAATTGTTCAAAAATTCGTTTATCTAATAAATTAGAGAATCCAACCAAAAATTCATCGCCTTCCCGAATGACATGGTAAGTGTAAACATGGTTGATTTCATTGCGTTGAAAATGATCAGCCTTGGCAATCAATACGTAATAGCCAACCCCTTGGACTTCAATCACCAAGTGGTCAGGTTGTAATTTAACGATCAGCCCAGTTAATGAGTAAATCATATATTCAATTGAACCACGCCTAAAAAAAATAAGATGAGTAAAACAAAGATGGTGATGACAGTGGAGACGAGCACGAGCAAGGAGGATATTTCTTTACGCATATCAATATTATATCTTTTCTAATTTCTTTTAAGCATGATAGGTGAACTCAAATTCACCAATGATCACGGTGTCACCTTCTTTGACACCCATTTGCTCCAATGTATCTTCAACTTTAATCTTGCGTAAGTATTGCAATAAACTCATGATTCCTTGATCGGTTGATAAATTAAATTTTTCATAGGTTTCTTCGACTTCTTTACCTTGAATGACAAAAATATGTTCACTACGCCGAGTGATTTTAAACGCGGAAGGTGGTTGATAGGTGTAGATCTTTTCGTTGTTATTTTCAATAATTTTCTTTTTATAGGTTGGAGCTTTGGCCAAGGCCACTTCAATCGCGTCCAATAGTTCTGGCACACCTTCATTAGAAAGAACACTGATTGGATATACTTTTCTCTTCTTGAGATATTTTTGTAAGGTTTTTAGGTTTTCTGCTGCTTGAGGTTCATCCATTTTTGAAGCAACAATTAAGGTTGGTTTTGTCAATAGATCTGCCGTATAAGCCTCTAATTCTTTGAGAATACTTTCATAGGCGTACACCGGTCCACGGTGGGAAGCCATATCGACGACATGTAATAAAACCCGGCAGCGTTCAATATGTCTTAAAAAATTTAATCCCAACCCTTTGCCTTTGCTAGCATCTTCAATCAACCCTGGTAAATCGGCAATGGTGAATGGTGCTTTTTCTGGTCTTAAGACGACCCCAAGTTGAGGAACCAAGGTGGTGAATTCATAATCGGCAATGTCTGGCTTTGCATTGGAGACAACACTTAATAACGAGCTTTTGCCCACCGAAGGAAAACCAACAATGCCAACATCTGCCAAGAGTTTTAATTCAATGGTAATTTTTTTAGTTTCTCCAGGAGTGCCTTTTTCTGCAATCCGTGGTGCGCGATTTACACTTGATTTATACGTGGCGTTACCACGTCCACCGCGGCCACCTTGGACAATCAACGCCCGTTCACCTTCTTCAGATAAATCGGCAATGATGGATTGGGTTTCATCATCATAAATGATGGTGCCTAATGGGACCAAAATGATTAAGTCTTCTCCTGATCGACCATAGCGATCTGTGGACTGACCATTATCTGCATCTTGAGCAATAATCTTACGTTGATAGCGAAACTTAAAAAGGGTGGTCTCTGAATGAGATGCTTGGAAATAGACCGAACCACCTCGGCCACCACCACCACCATCAGGGCCACCATATTCCATAAATTTAAGACGTAAAAACGAGATGGCACCATCGCCACCCTTTCCGGCTTTTACGATAATCTGAGCACGATCAATAAACATAATTAGGGTCGACCTGAGATGACTTGATCAATGACATAGAATGGTCGATTCTGAGTTTCAATAAACACCTTGGATAGGTATAAGGAAAGAATCGAAAGAATAAAAAATAACAACACAAACATCAAGACGATGATGTTGGTTGCCAGCCAGATCAATTGGATGGTTGCTTCAATGGGAAGAAAGATTGCTATTAACATTTGACCGATGACACTGATGGCAAAAAGGGAACCGACTGCGAGAAAGATTTGCACTGGCCAAACCAGCGGAACGCTGGTGGTAGAGGCAATCGCATCCACGGCTAATTTCATCATGCTTTGTAAATTATAGTGAGTTTCGCCTGCAGCACGCTTTGGTCGATCAAAAAGGACTTCCGTCGTTTTGAATCCAACAAAAGGTACTTCAATTCTAAAGACACGATTACGTTCACTTAAACGATTCACTTCATCGGCAACACGGCGAGAGATAAGGCGGAAATGGCCAACGTTTTGCGGAATCTTAATCTTTCCCGATAACTTAGCGATAAATTGATAAAACTTAATCGCGGAAAATCGCTTGAAAAAGGTATCTTCATGCCGACCTTTTCGTTTGGCATTCACCACTTCAAAACCACTTTCAAATTGTTTAAGTAATTGCGAAATTAACATCGGTGGGTCTTGTAAATCAGCATCCATGGGGATAATGGCATCGCCTGTGGCCGTTTTGATGCCGGCGGCAACGGCAGGTTCATGACCAAAATTTCTTGAAAGATTGACGATGATTAATTGAGGTTGTTTGGTTTGTTGCGCTTTCAATAATGATAACGTTTGATCTTTAGATCCATCATTGACAACCACCAATTCAAATTGATATTGGGGAAGAGTGGATAAGACCCGGTTGATTTCAGCAAAAAACAAAGGAATCACTTTTTCCTCGTTATACATCGGTACAACAATTGAGATTTTTTTCATTGACAATATTATAACAAAAAAGACCACTTCACGTGGTCTATTCGCTGTTTACTTAGCGACAGATTCGAGGACGGCAACCTTGGTGCGATCTTTGCCCCAACGTTGGTATTTGACCACGCCAGACTTGGTTGCGAAAATCGTATCATCGCTACCTTTTTTGGTGTTCAATCCTGGAAATATACGTGAGCCACGTTGCCGATAAAGAATACTTCCAGCAGTGACCGTTTCGCCATCTGATGCTTTCGAACCTAAACGTCGACCAGCTGAATCCCGGCCGTTGGTGGTTGAACCCACCCCTTTTTTCGAAGCGAATTGTTGTAGATTTAATTTAAATAAGTTCATGTTTATTCCTCCTTTAAGTTGATGCGAATAAATTTAGGATAATCATTGGCGATGGTTTGTAACTGGATATGCATGACCCTGTAGACGGATTGGTTACTTTCGTGTTTGAGATCAAGGATTTGTAGATCACTTAATCCCTCGGTGTTTTTGACCTTGACTGTTTTTAAGTCTAGGGCATTAATGCCACCGGTGATGACCGCAGAGACTGCAGCACACACGAGGTCTTCTCCATACGGGGCACTATTCGCATGACCGGTCACTTTCATCATCTGATAACGTTGTTGCTTTCGGATGATGGCGACTTGAATCATACTTACCCGTTAATCGCTTCAATGACTAGACTAGTATAAGGTTGACGGTGGCCAAGTGTTCGGCGCACGTTGTGCTTGGATTTATAAGTAAAGACAGTAAGTTTTTTACTTAATCCTTGCTTTTCAACCTTGGCAGTAACCGAAGCACCCTTAATCGTTGGCGTACCAACTTTAACAGATTTATCGGCGACCAAAAGCACTTGATCAAACGTGACCGTGGCTCCTGGTTCAGCAGTAAGTTTCTCAATGAAAATCTTTTGACCAACTTCGACACGAAGTTGCTTACCACCAGTGATGATGATTGCGTACATAAAAACCTCCTTTTCACTCAGACTCGCTCTAGCGGTCCATCCGTGGATGTGTTCAATACCTTGAGAGGCGGTTGTAGCTCGTGAGGCGACAACGTGATTAATATAGCATAAAAGACTATTTAACGTCAACGATTAATCAGATGATTTTTTCCTGTCTCATCGAGAAATACCCTTGAAAAGAAATAATCAAATGATCGATGAGCATAAACCCTAATTTTCTCGCTTCCCGCTGGATATCAATCGTTGTTCGAATGTCCTCTTGGGAAGGGGTGACATCCCCAGAAGGATGATTATGCAAAAGTAAGAACTTTTTGGTGTCGGTTTTTAACAAATCCACAAACAAATCTCGGTAATCCAGTTGCAAAGAAGATTGGGATCCTAAGCGAAACAAGGTTTCACTCGTGTAATGATATTGATGGTTTAATTTGATGATGATCAATTGCTCATGAAGCAAGCTTCCTAACCGTAAACGATAGTGACGATAGACCATCGCCGGGTCATTGAGCTTCACCGTTGGTAATTCGTGTTTTTCAATCCTTTGAAACAATTCAAACATCCCTAAGAGTTGAATCGCTTTGGTTTTTTTAAACCCAGGGATTGTCAACCATTCATGCAAGGGAACGCGCATCAATCCGATTAAACTTCCGTATCGATTTAATAACATATCGGCAATCACCAATGCCGAATGGCCCCGGACGCCTGAACCAATCATTAACGCGAGAAGTTCTTTGCTTGATAACGTTTTAACCCCATACGCAAAAGCTTTTTCTCGCGGCCTTTCGAAAGGGGCTAAATCGGCAATTCGCTTATTTCCATTCAAATTGGAATCCACCAGGAATGGTTGCCTTTCCTGTTGATGACATAAACAATCGATAAACAATGACCGCGGAAATCGCCACGATCATGACTGCCATCACAGCGGCTAATGACACGGGTTCACCGCCTGATAAGGTCATCATGTCTTGTTGAGATAATTCTTCCAAAGCGCCATCCTCCTTATTTGTGAATAGGAGGAAAATTCAATGTTTAACCGACTTTCTTTAATTTTTCTTTGGTTTCAAGGAATTGTTTTTCAAACAATGCTAACTTATCTTTTTCTTCTTTGATTTTTTCTTGGGGCGCCTTTTCAATAAATCGTGGATTGGCTAACATACTTTGGGCCCGTTTAATTTCTGAGGTGAGATGGGCAAGCGTTTCCGTTAATTGCGTTTTTAATTTCACTGGATCAATCACTTGTTCAACATACATTTTCCCTTGGGGATAAAGATAACTCGTCATCGAGGTGAGGTTGCTATCCTTGGTGCTTGCTTCGATGACCGTTGAAAAACTGAAGCGTTCTACATAGGGCAAGATGGCTTGCATGATCGCAGGATGATTGGTATGGATGGCAATCTTTAAATTGGCGTTCGGCGCTAATTGGTGATTAACCTTGAAACTGCGAATATCGGTAATCATTGCTTGGAGTAATCCATAACTTTCATCCACCTGGCCTAAGACCAATGGACTTGGATAGAGTTCAAGATAAATCGATTCAAGATGGCCGGGCAATTGAAGATAAATCGATTCAGTGATGAAGGGAGCAAAGGGGTGCAAGACAATCAAAATCGATTTAAGGACGTGGTAAAGAACATTCATCGTCGTGGTCTTTTTCGATTCTTCGGGTTGGTTTAAGGTTAATTTTGAAAACTCTAAATACCAAGAACAAAATTCATCATAAACAAATTGATAAATAAGGGATGAGGCAAAACCGATCTCATACTTTAATAAATTCGTCTTCACTTGAGCCAGGAGCTCATTCAAGCGATGAAGAATGCCAAGTTGTAATGGATCAAGATGTTCCCTTAATAATCGTTGTGGTTTAAAGTTATCGGGAAGATAACTTAAAATAAATCTTGCGGAGTTCCAAATTTTATTTAAATAATTTGCCTGCGCTTCAACTTTTTCTTCAATATAACGTGTGTCTTGACCGGGACTTGAATTAGTTGCCAAATAAATTCGTAAAGCATCCGTACCATATTGGTCAATCACCTGGATCGGGTCAACCCCATTGCCTAATGATTTTGACATTTTTCGCCCTTGAGCGTCACGAATAATTCCGTGAACTAAGACATCATGAAATGGTTTTTTACCTAAAAAGTGAAGGGATTGGAATGCCATTCTTGCCACCCAAAAAAAGATGATGTCATAGCCAGTGACTAACGTTGAAGTGGGAAAATAATTTTTCAGTAAATGATGGTCTTCTGGCCAACCTAACGTAGAAAAAGGCCATAAAGCAGAGGAAAACCAAGTGTCTAAAACATCTTGATCTTGCTCATAGTCAGCATGATTTTTTGGTGCTTCAACCCCAACGTAGACCTCACCCGTGGTTTTATGATACCAAGCAGGAATTTGATGACCCCACCACAATTGCCGAGAGATACACCAGTCTTCCACTTTTTCCATCCATTGTTGTAAGGTCTGTTCAAAGCGGTCAGGGAAAAAGCGAATTTTGTCATCACTTTTTTGAAGTTGCAAAACCTTTTCTGCCAGAGGTTTCATCTTCACAAACCATTGTTTAGATAAGTATGGCTCAACAATCGCATCACTGCGTTCACTATGACCGACTGAGTGTTGAATCGGTTCAATTTTTTCAACATCACCCTTGGCTTTCATGTAGGCAATCAATTGGCGGCGAGCTTCAAATCGATCTAATCCTTTGAATTGAAGACCACGTTCATTGATCGATCCATCTTTTTCAATGCACATCGGCCGAGCAAGATGATGACGTTCAGAAATCGCAAAGTCATTGACGTCATGGGCAGGCGTGCACTTCATCACCCCGGTGCCAAAACTCGTGTCCACATAATCATCGGCAATGATTGGAATGGCTTCCCCATTACTAGGATTGATCACCATTTTTCCTAGTAAATGCGTATAACGTTTATCCTTAGGATTAATCACCAAACAAACATCAGCGAACATCGTTTCTGGACGAGTGGTCGCGACAATCAAGGTTTGGCTACGATCAACGAGATGATATTTCAAATAATATAAATGACCTTCGATCTCCTTATGAATGACTTCAACATTACTTAAGGCGGTGCGTTGCTCAGGATCCCAATTGATGATGCGTTCGCCACGATAAATTAATCCTTCACGATAGAGTTTGATAAACACTTCTTTGACTGCATGGGAAAGACCTTCATCCAAGGTGAAACGTTCAAGATCATAGTTCAAAGACAATCCTAATTTTGCCCATTGTCGCCGGATGTTGGTCGCATATTCATCTTTCCACTTCCACATTTCTTTCAGGAATTTTTCTCTTCCCAAGTCATAGCGAGACACGCCTTTTTCTGCTAATTTTTTTTCCACGACCGCTTGGGTGGCAATCCCGGCATGGTCCATGCCAGGAAGATAGACCACGTCTTTACCTAAACTATGATGAAAACGAATGAGTATGTCTTGCAAGGTGTTATCCCAGGCATGACCTAAATGTAATTTGCCAGTGACGTTCGGAGGTGGGATGACGATGGTGTATTTTTCTTTTCGTTTTGGATCAAGGCCGAAAAGTTTCAGTTTTAACCATTGCTCATATTTGCCTTCTTCGACTTCCTTATGGTCATATCGTTTTGCTAATTCCATATAGCCTCCTTGAAAATAAAAAAACGTCCGTATAAGGACGCTATGTTGCGTGGTACCACCTTAATTCATGTGTGAAACACATGCACTCAAGCCCCTTAACGCGAGGACACGTTGTCAACGATAAACGACTTCGATCACACTCTTTAACCTGCTTGCATCATGTCAGGCTTTCTTTTGTAAAGAGGCAGTGATGTACTCTTTTTATCACCATTGATTATACACGAATTAGATTTTTTCTGCGGTGGGTTTTGGAAAATACGTTTTGATTTGTTCACGGAGTTGGTCTAATAGTCGAGGATTGTCACGACTGACAAAAGCAAAATCTTTGCTTTCTAAACCAAGGGTTTTTAACTGCTTGATTAACGCTGCTTGTTCTTTTTGATTAAGGACATCTATTTTTGTAAAGATAATCAAGACGTTCATCAACCGATTGAGATCGTGGATAAATTGTATGTCGGCCTCAAGAACCTCACGGCGACTATCCATTAAATAAAGTGCCAATCGTGGTTTTGCTTCAGCAAAATAAGGTTGCATCAGTTCGGAAAAGCGCTGCATTTCTTGTTTACCATACGCGGTAAACCCAAACCCAGGGGCATCCACCAAGTAACAAGCATGGTCGACCATGTAGTAATTAAGATACCTTGTTTTCCCTGGTGTGGATGAGGTTTTTGCAAGCTTTCTTTGTCCGGTGAGCGCATTAATCAGACTACTTTTTCCCACATTGGACCGACCAATAAAGATAAGTTCTGGTAAAGAAAAACGGGGGCGATCTTCCAATCGCACCACCGTTTTAATAAAGGTTGTCTTTTTAAAATCCATTATGCTTTCACGGATGGCGCCAAGGTGACTTCAATGGCTTCATCGACATTTTTGACATAAATAATCTTGAGATTTTCTTTAACTTCTTTGGCTAGATCTTCAACATTCTTTTTATTTTCTTCTGGAATCAAGACGGTTTTAATTCCGCTTCGTAAGGCAGCGATGGTTTTTTCTCTTAAGCCACCAATCGCAAGGACATTGCCTCGTAAGGTGACTTCTCCTGTCATCGCTACTTCACTAGAGGCATGGCGACCCGTTAATGCTGAGATAATCGCCACGGTCATGGTGACCCCAGCCGAAGGTCCATCTTTTGGCACCGCACCTTCAGGAATATGGATATGAATATCACGTTCTTTAAACATTTTTGATTCGATGCCATACTTCGAGGCATTCGCTTGAATATAATCAAGAGCAATCGTTGCCGATTCTTTCATCACGTCTCCGAGTTTACCGGTGAGCACCAATCGACCTGATCCTGGGAAATGATTGACTTCGATAGGAAGAATATCCCCACCGTATTGGGTATAGGCCAAGCCTGTAACGACCCCAACTTGAGAAGTTTTTTCTTTTTTCGAATTGTCAAAGATTTCAACACCAAGATATCTTCTCACCACGGAAGGTGTGACTTTAATGTCAGTTATTTTTGGATCCTTGATGAGTTCAACAACCGCTTTGCGACAAATCGAGGCAATCCGACGTTCAAGTTCTCGAACACCCGCTTCACGCGTATAGAATTCAATGATCGCCGCTAATGCATCTTTACTAAAGGAAATTTGTTCTGGTTTTAATCCATTCGCTAATAATTGTTTTTCAATCAAATGCCGATTGGCAATTTCAATCTTTTCCACTTCGGTATAAGAGTTAACTTCAATCAACTCTAAGCGATCACGAAGAGGGGCAGGAATATCTTCTAAATAGTTCGCGGTCGCAATAAACATGACGTTGCTTAAATCGTAAACTTCTTCGATGTAATTATCATTAAATGCAAAGTTTTGTTCTGGATCTAACACCTCTAATAAAGCACTGGCAGGATCGCCTTTATATGAGGATGCTAGTTTATCAATTTCATCGAGTAAAAAGACAGGATTGACAACCCCACTCTTTTTCATCCCATTTAAAATTCTTCCGGGCATTGAACCCACGTAGGTTCTTCGGTGGCCACGAATTTCCGCTTCATCACTGATCCCACCCAACGATGCTTTAAAGAACTTGCGACCTAAGGCTCTGGCAATTGAGCGAGCAAGGGAAGTTTTACCAACCCCAGGTGGCCCGTAGAAACATAAGATAGGGGCTTTTAAACTCCCGGTCATTTTCTTGACGGCTAAATATTCAATAATCCGTTTTTTAACTTTTTCTAAGCCATAGTGATCGTCGTCTAAAATGTTTTGAACGTTAATCAAATCATCGTTATCTGAGGTTCGTTGCCACCATGGTAAATCAAGCATCAGTTCAACATAGGCCTTAATTAAGGACGCTTCCAAACTACTAGAAGGCATCATTTCTCCACGCTTTAATTCCGCACGAACTTTGGTTTTGACGTGATCAGGATATTGTCCAGCTTCTAAACGTTTTAATAACGATTCTTCTGAATCGGTGGACTCAGGATTTTCCCCTAATTCAGTTTTAATCGCTTTTAATTTTTCTCTTAAGAAGTACTCACGTTGGTTCTTTTCAGCAGATTTTCTCACTTCTTCTTGAAGATGCTTATCAATATCAGCGATTTCTTTTTCTTCATTGACAGCGTCCAACACCATCTTTAAACGTTCATTGAGCTCTAAAGTTTCTAAGACTTTTTGTTTTTGATCGACGGGCATTGGCAATAAATTAGCAAGGATATCGGCAATGTCAGAAGCAGCAACTCCTTTGGAGAGTTGGCCAACGACTTCCCGAGGTAAACGATTGGTCACAGCCTGCATGCCTTCTAAGGAGGTGATGATGTTTCTCACCAACGCCACTTCCGTTTTGTGATCACCAATGACATCTTCAAGTTTTTCCGCTTTGGCTGACCAGGTGTCACCATTCTTGATGACTTCCGTAATTAAAATTCTAGCAATAGGTAAAACCTTTAAGCGGGTATATCTTTTTAGTGAGGTGATGTTCGACATCCGGCAAATCGTCCCAACCATGAAAATATCACTGGTTGAAGGTTCATCAATTTCTGGAGATTTTTGTGAGGTAACTAAAATCAAATCATTGCCATCCACCTTCGCGGCTTCGATGGCCGCAACAGAAAATGGCCGACCCGCTTCAATCGATTGAGATTGATTTGGAAATAAGACCATGCCTCTTGTGATTAATAAGGGCAATTCATATGATTCTTTTTTCATGGAATCCTCCGTTTAGCAAACAATGACTTTGAGTGCTAAAAATATTATAGCAAGGATTTTAGCACTTGCAAGTGATAAGTGCTAATCATTGTCTATCAACCCTTAATCCAAGGATTAAGAATTGACCTTGATTAAGAATTCTTTGATGTAACGATCGCGGATTTCTGCCCGGAAGCGAGATAAGTTGGGGGTAAGGATTTCTTTGACTTTGGCAAATTCCATTTTGTATTGTTCTGCAACTTTGGCGATTTCAAAGTCGACGAGTTCATCGGTGACGTCAATGCTTTCTAAGTCGGCAATCTTATTGGCAACCAAGCTTGCGCGTAGAATATCTTCAGCTTGTTGATGCATACGATCATGAAGGGTTGCCTCGGTTAAACCATTCGCCTTTAAATACACATCCATGGTTTGATTACGTTGTTTTAGTTTTTCAACCAGGTCTGCTTTCATCGCGTCCATTTGTTCATGGATGGCTTCATGGGGTAAATCAATCTCTGCATCCTTGGTTACTTTCATCAAGATGTCAGAATAAAATTTTTCGTCCACCTCTTTGGTCTTGTTGGTGGTGACTTTTTGTTTGAGATAGTCACGGAATTGGGCTTCGTTCTTTACATTAGGTAACTTCATCTCGTTGAAAAGCGCTTCGTTCATCTCTGGTAATTGTTTGCTCTTCACTTCATGAACTTTAATTTTAAAAACGGCATCTTTGGAAGCAAGTTCCGCAGCGTAATTTTCTGGGAATTTAATCTTAAGATCTTTTTGGTCACCGGCTTTAAGACCAACCATTTGTTCTTCAAATCCAGGGATGAATTGACCGCTTCCTAATTCAAGGGTGTAATTTTCTGCTTTGCCACCTTCAAAAGCGATATTGTTTACAAAGCCTTCAAAATCAAACACAACGGAATCACCTAACGCCGCTGCGCCTTCTTTTAACATCAAGGTTGCTTGTTGGGCTAAGGTTGTTTTCAATTCGGCATCAACATCTTTGTCGGAAACTTTCACTGGTTCTTTCTTAATCCCTAAATCTTTATATTTCTTTAATTTAACTTCTGGAACAAGAATCACCACTGCCTTTAAGACCAATTCGGTATCTGATACTTTGACAACATCCACGGTTGGACGGCTCAAAGGGGTTAACTTTTCTGCTTTTAAGACGTCAGCATAGGCTTTAGGTAACAAGGCGTTGATGGCCGTATCATAAATTTTTCCTGGTGCCAAACGGGAACGAATCATCGCTTCCGGAGCTTTTCCAGGACGGAAACCATCGACTTTAACGTCGGCAGCTAGTTTTTTAAAGGCTTGTGCTTGGGCAGCTTTCCATTCATCGGGGGTAAACGTCATCGTCATTTCTACGCGCGAATTTTCCAATGTCTTTACTTGATGTTGCATACATGCCTCTTTCTTTTAACTTTTCAATTATACAATAAACATCCTATGGGTTGGCAATGATTACATTTTTAAAATCGTCTCAAGATGATGCTTCTTTTGATCAATTAAAGTTCGTTCTTCTTCCGTTTCATCCAAAGGTGGTGGATTCAATTTCAAGTACCCATACGCAATTTCAACCAACGCTTTAAAAAAATAATATTCTGGATCGATTTCAAAGGGAATCATCGTTAACATATACGTGGTTAAGACCGAGTAAGCAATTTGGCGGACCGAAGGATCTTTGACCATCTCATCGAGTTGTTGTTGGTAATCTTCAAAGGTCCCATCTTGAAATGGATTAACGGTATCAATAGGATTGAAACCTAAGGTCTTTTCACCTTTGGTGATGTTGATGGTTTCATCATATTTTGCATCGATTAAGGCAAGCACCAACATCCCTTTGATCCGTTGGGGGAATGGTCGAGTCAGTAAGATTTTAATTTGGGTTTTCGCGGAAAATAAATGGATTGGTTTTAACTGCGGAATTAAATCCATTAACAGATCGATGTTTTCTTGTTGGTAGGCATCAAGGAACATATCGAGGGTGTCTTTATAAGTTGTGTGGGGTGGTTTTTGAAATAAAATTTTCAGTTTACTCACCCATTCTTCAACGTCTTGATGAAGGTATGGAAGCCGTTCGTATTGTTCAAACAGCAAGGTATGTTCTTGAAATTGTCGGTGACTTTTTAGAATTTCATAATGAATCTTTAAGAAGATGACCAAAGCTTTTTGAATGATAGAAAACTTGGCAAGCATGACCCTTAACACCATTTGATTGGCACCGATGCCAAGCAGACCAATGACATGATAGCGAATCATATTTAAATCCTTTAATGAGGCTGTACGCTTCACTAAGGTTTCGTAATCTTGTTGCTCATAGAGCGTTTGTAAGGTGATTTCTTCCATCTTTGAACCCATGAAAAGATCCTTTTTGTCAAAGATCCTTTCATTGGCGTCCCCAAAACGATTCGAACGTTTGACCTACAGCTTAGAAGGCTGTTGCTCTATCCAGCTGAGCTATGGGGACAACATTATTAATATAGCATAATCAACAATGCTAAGTCGTCATTTTTGAGAGTTTTTCCCGGAGGGTAATCGCGACGATTTTGGGAAGGATTTGTGAGAGTTCTTCTACGGACGCTTGCTTTAAAGCGTCTAGCGAAGGATATCTTTTTTGTAACAAATTGACACGGGTTGGTCCCAACCCTGGAATATCATCAAAAATAGAACGGGTGGCACTCTTGCTTCGTAATCGTTGATGAAATTGTAAGGCAAAGCGATGGACTTCATCTTGTAAGCGAATCAAGAAAAAGAACAAGGATGGCTGTTGGGTGAAATCAAACACTTCCCCATCTTTGGTTAACAATCCCTTGGTTTGATGGCGATCATTTTTAAATAAGCCCACCATGGGAATCGATAGACCTAAACTTGCGAGTGATTTTAACCCAGCTTGCAATTGGGTTTGGCCACCGTCGACCACAATCAAATCCGGTAATGGCGACTTATCTTCCATTAACCGAGCATACCGACGTTGAATAAGATACGCCATGGCCCCTGGGTCATCTTGCTTTAAAGTTTCTGGTAAATGAAATTGCCGGTACATTTTTTTCACTGGTTCGCCATTGATAAACGCGACCATCGCCCCAACCGGTTCACTGCCTTGTAAATGAGAATTATCAAACATTTCAATATGAAATGGTGTTGGTAATCCAATGGTTTTACCCAAGGTTGCCAGTAACGTCAATTTATCATCATCTAGACGCGCCGTGAGGAAGTGATCATCCAAGGTTTGAATCGCGTTTTCTTGAACACCTTTCATCAATTCAAACAACCGACCTTTTTCCGCAAAGACGAGTCGAAGGTCCATGGTTTCTTTTAATTTTTCTAGTAAAGCTCGATGGTTTAATACGAGTTCTTGAGGTAAAGGTTTGCTGCGATAATACTGGGCGAGTAAATTGAGTAATTGTTCATCACGGTCATCAAAAGCTTCCACCACATAACTACCTTTTCCTAATAAGATTCCTTGGCGGAACACAAACACGGCAAGTGACAAATAACCTTCTCGTTCAGAAAAAGCAAAAATATCACGATCCATTTTATCGTCCATCTCAACATACTGTTGATCAGTGATATGTTGAATGTCTTCGATGATGACCTTATATTCTTGGGCTAATTCAAAATTAAGTGATTCTGATGCTGCTAACATTTTTTGTTGATATTGGTCAACTTGGTTTTTCACATTTCCTTTTAAAAATTCACTGATTTGATGAGCTAAATCATCGTATACATCTTGAGGTATGTCATTAATACAAGGAGCTAAACATTGGCCAATATGATGGTATAAACATGCGACCTTAGGAAGGATATTGCATTTTCTTAAAGGAAAGATTTTATTCAATAAGGTAATGATTCGATAAGCGGATCGAGAGTTTGGAAATGGCCCAAAATAGTGATATTTCTTATCGGTGTTTTGCCGCATGATCTTTAAAAATGGATCGCTACCTTTTCGTAAGGCAATGTAAGGGTAATGAGACCCTTCTTTTAACAGGATGTTGTAACGAGGATAGTGTTCATGAATTAAATTCATTTCTAAAATCAGCGCTTCTTTTTCTGATTGGGTGATGATGGTTTCAAAGTCGACGATGTGCATGACCATCGCTTGGACCTTCCCGATTTGGGGACGAGTAAAATACTGACTGACACGTTTGGATAAATCCTTAGCCTTGCCAACATAAATAATTTTTTGTTCCTCATTTTTCATGAGGTAAACCCCAGGTTTATCCGGTAAGTTTTTGATTTTTGCGTCTAACGTTAAGGTCATTTTAAATGAACGATGGTGACGCCGTAGCCAGCTTGTTCACCCTCTCCTTGCTGAATCGACTTCACTGTTTTCAAAGGTTTAAAATAATCAAACACCATCTTTCTTAAGGTTCCTGATCCAAAGCCATGAATGATTTTTAACGTTTTTAAACTTGATAATAAGGCTTGATCATAATACTTTTCCACGGCAAGTTTAGCTTCTTCAAATCGCAAGCCGATGATGGTTAAACTCGTTGGCGCTTTTTGGGACTGAACCAATCGAAGCGGTTTGCTTGGTCCATGATTGACAGGGGCGGGGATGATACTGACTTGGTTGGTTTTGACTTTGATGGTAAACCCATCGGCAGTCACCATCGTTAATTGATTCTTCTGAATCGCACTGATTCGACCTTTCATGCCCGTTGAATTTTCAACCACATAATCATCCACATGAAGAACTTCTTGTTTATCCTCATCTGACAATGTCGGTTGATCCAAGGCTTGAACTAAGCCTTGTTTCAAGGCAATGGCTTCGTGAAGTTTTAGATTAGGGTTGGCCAAAGCTTTGATCGTGGATTCAACTTTTTCAAGGGTTTCTTCTAGCAATAGTTGTTGTTTTTCTTCAGTTTCTACCTTGAATTGAGAGAGACGTTTTTCTAAAATGGAAGCTTGTTGTTGGAGGGCTTGTTGTTGTTGAAGGATGGTTTGTTTTTCTATGATGAGTTGCGACTTGGTTTTTTCTACTTCTTGTAAGGCATCTTGTAGTTTGAGAAAGGATTGTTGGTCTTGGCTTGACTGTTGATCTTGTAAATATTTTTCTGCGTGGGCAACCACTTGCGGGGCAAGTCCATATCGTTTTGCCATGATCAGGCCATAACTTTTTCCAGGAACGCCTAAAATAAACCGATAGGTTGGTGCTAGTTTTTCTTCGTCAAATTGTAAGGAGGCATTCATCATTCTTGGTTCTTGTAAGGCAAGGGTTTTCAAACCTGGAAAGTGACTTGAGACAATGACAAAGGCTCGTTTTGCTTGCAGATGGATCAGCAGTGATCTTGCTAAGGATTCACCTTCTTTAGGATCGGTACCCGTGCCTAGTTCATCAATCAGGACTAAATCATTAGGTTTCACTTGGTCGGTTAATGGAACCAATTGTTGGATATGACCAGCAAAGGTGGATAAATTTTCTAAGACACTTTGTTGATCACCAATATCGGCATAAATATGTTTAAAGTAAGAGACCACTGCAGGTTGCTTGGTCGGTAATGGAATGGCGAGTTGATGTAAATAAACAAACAATCCCACGGTTTTCATCGCCACGGTTTTCCCACCAGCATTCGGACCAGAAATAATAATAATGGATTGCTTTTCATTGAGTAAAAAGTCATTGGCAATGACTTGTTTGGCGTCGATCAACGGATGTCTAGCGCCCATCAATTCAATCTTCGGAGTTGTTGACATCACCCCGATGTGACCTTGATGCTGAATACCAAATTTTGCCTTGGCTTGAATCACATCAAGATACGCTAAGCGAACGTTATTATCACGAAGTGGTTTGCAATCAACACGAATCACCTCAGTGATGGTTTTTAGAATGGTAAAAATCGCTTCCTGTTCTTCACCCTGCAAAAGTTGCTTTTCTAAAGATAAATCGACTAGACCTTTCGGTTCAATAAACGTCGTTAACCCTGTGCTAGAGACATCATGAATAATCCCAGGGACTGATCCTTTACTTGATGAGGCAACAGGAAGCACATACCGGCCATTTTTAATGGTATAAAGAGGCTCGGTTAAATGCGCTTCATATCGATGAACAAAACTTTGAATGAGCGAAAGCATTTGAGCATCGATGCCTTGTAACCTTTTTCGTATTCTCAACAAATCTGGGGACGCATCATCACGAATCGTGCCTTGAGGGGTAAGGATTTTATCGATCGCTTGTTTTAAACTTTTTAACAATACAAACGCTTTCCACTGATTGGCCAATGAAGGAAAATCTGGTTTGATACTCGCGGTAAACTGAAGCACTTTCTCTACGGTTAATAGATCTAGGTAAATCGCCAGCAGCCCTTCAAGTTGAATGACGCTTCCTTTTTCGATGAGGGATAAGATGGGTTCTAAATCATGACTTTGACCAATCGGTAAAGGCGAAAACCTCACCATTAAACGCATCATTTCATCGACTTCAATTAATTTTGTGGATAAAAGATGTTCTGGAATAAAGGTTTCATCCATGATCCATGATTGCCCAAGAACTGTCTTGGCGTCGGATTGGATGCGAGTAAGAATTAAGGGGATTTCGAGGATGTTGACTAACGATTTCATCTTAGGTTAACTATATCATTGATTAACGAAGGACTCGTTGATAAATGATATAATAGAGTTAGTGAAAAAAATTACACCCAGCACCAAAACGCTTTTGGTACCTGAGTCACTTCTTGGTAAGATAAAAGATTTTTATTTGGATCATAAAGAAAAATCACCCCATCCTTCAATCGTATTTTTTGCAAAATTAGAACACTTCACCATCTCTGTTTATGAAGCGAAAGCTGAAAAATGCAAAGTGCTTTATCAAGGTTTTGAATTTGATGAAGATGCTGCTTTATGGTTAAAAAACAATCAACCCATCAAACCAGTTGCCACCCATTACGGTAGTGATGAAGTTGGCACCGGTGATTTCTTTGGACCCGTCGTGGTCACAGCGAGCCTAGTCTTTGATAAAGACGTTGAATTTCTCACAGGACTTGGCATCACGGATTCTAAACTCATTGCCGATCCAACCATTTTAAAAATGGCGGATCAAATGACTGGTCGAATTGCCCATGTCACCACCATCGTCAATCCATTAAAGTACCAAGCGATGGTTGCCAAAGGGTATAACCTCAACGAAATCAAAGCAAAACTTCATCATCATGCGTTATTAACGTTAAAAGAAAAGGTGAATGTCGATGCACCGATGATCATTGACCAATTTGCCAGTGAAGAAAAATTTCATAGTTATTTAAAAGGTCAAAAGCCGATACCAAATTTGGTGTTAAAAGAAAAAGCAGAAACTCAATTTTTAGCAGTGGCCGCCAGTAGCATCCTCGCTCGTGCCAAATTCATTCGCGCGATGAATGACATGGGGCGTTTATTCACGGTCAAACTTCCATTTGGTGCTTCCGATAAAGTCGAACAATTCGCCTATGAATTTGCCCAACATCACGGATTAGAAACGTTAAAATCCATTTGTAAAACAAATTTTAAAACCTTAAAGAAAATTACCGATCGCTTAGGTTCTTAATTTCTTCAAAATCGCTTCAAAATAGGCTGGTAACGGTGAATGAAACGTCATCTTTTTGTTCGTTCCTGGATGGGTTAAGGTTAATTGAAAGGCATGCAACATTTGCCCAAGGGGATGAAGGGGATGCTTCTGCGGCATATAAACAGGATCACTTTCAAGTGGGTGATGAATAAAGTTCATATGGACACGAATTTGATGGGTTCTCCCAGTAGATAAATGACATTGAATCAAGGTATGTTGGGCAAATCGTTCGACCACATCAAACGTGGTTTCCGCAGGCTTGCCAGTTTCAACTACATCCATGGCAATCCTGTCATCGGGGTCTCTGCCAATCGGGGCAATAATCTTTCCTTTGTTTTCTTTAATCACGCCTCGGACCAACGCATAATAATCGCGTTTCATCGAATGGTCTTTTAATTGATCGGCCAAGATACGATGCGCTTGATCGTGCTTGGCGACCACCAATAACCCCGACGTATCTTTATCCAATCGGTGAACAATCCCTGGACGTTTTTCGCCATTGATGCCACTTAGATCTTTGAGGTGAAATAACAACGCATTCACCAGGGTTCCATCGGGATGACCGGGCGCAGGATGAACGACCATGCCTTGTGGTTTATCAATGATGGCAAGATCACTATCTTGGAAGATGACCGTCAGTGGTAAAGCTTCGGCGACAATCGGAACATCCAGCAAAGGAATCGGAAGAAAAGAAATCACGTCGTGAGGATTCACCCGATGACTCGGTTTCACTTGTTTTTGATTGACCAAAACAATCCCCTGATCGATGAGTTGTTGCCATCTTGCTCGGGAATGCGTTGCATCGAGTTTGACCAACAATTGGTCTAGGCGGAGACCTTTGTCACTGACTTCGATGGTGATGGATTGCTTCATGATGCTCTTTTCTCAAATAGACTTGTTACGAAAAGGATGATGACCCCAATCGTTAACGCACTATCTGCTACATTAAATGTTGGAAACATATAACTGCCAAAACGGAAGGATAAAAAGTCTATCACGCCTTCAG
>JBILRP010000008.1:0-46980 GCA_044372565.1 Bacilli bacterium
GGAGAAGGAACGATGATCTTTAGCAAACTACCTCCAGACCGGCATCATGGTGCGATTACCGGCATTACCGGTGTCAAAGGCTTTAACTTAATCGTCCTGGAAAAAGAAATGATGTCAGACCTGCTAGGATTTGATCGAAAGATACTTCGCATTTGTGAAAAACTAGAGATTAATGTCGAGCACTTCCCCTCAGGCACAGACACTTTTTCCATGATGATTGAATCGAAATATTTAGAGAATGGAAAAAAAGAGTTGTTGGTGCAAAAGATTAAAAAAGATTTGCATCCTGACACGATTGAAATTACAGAAGGTATTTCTTTAATTTATTTAGTCGGACGAAACTTACTACAAAACAAAATGAACGTCTTAAAGGTCTTTTCTGCCCTCGTCAACGCGAATGTAAACTTAAAAATGATTGATTACGGAAGCAACGGGATTCATTTGGTGATTGGGGTGGAAGACATTGACTATAAGTTTGCCATCAATGCACTCTATAATGAGTTTGTCTTGGAGGATTAATAATATGAAACCAATTTCATTAGCCATCGTTGGCGCAACCGGTGTGGTTGGAAGAAAGTTTTTAGAAGTTCTTGAAGAACGAAAAATTCCCATTGAGAAACTTGTGTTGTTTGCCTCGGAAAAAAGTGTCGGCATTCAATTACCATTTCAAGGCAAGATGTATCCTGTGGTGGCGTTAAATGAAAAAAATATTGCGCTATATAAGGTGAATTATGCTTTGTTTAGTGCTGGCAGCGATGTCTCGATTGCCTTTGCGCCGATCTTTGCAAAACAAAAAACCTTGGTCATCGATAACTCTGCGGCATGGAGAATGGATAAAAACGTTCCTTTGGTCGTTCCGGAAGTGAATGCATTCGCAGCCAAACAGCATCAATACATCATTGCAAACCCTAATTGTTCAACGATTCAAGCCGTGGTCGCCCTTAAACCTCTTCATGATGCCTACCAATTAAAACGGATGGTGATTGCCACCTATCAGGCTGTCAGTGGCGCTGGCAGTAAAGGTTTACATGACTTAAAAGAAAAACTACCCACTGGTAAAACCACCAAGTTCCCTTATCAAATTTATGAAAATGTCATTCCTCATATTGATATATTCCTTGATAACGGCAACACCAAAGAAGAAGAAAAAATCATTCATGAAACAAGAAAAATCATGGGGATTCCCAATCTTCCCATCAGTAGCACGGCCGTCAGAGTCCCTGTTAAAAATGGTCACAGTGAAGTCATCAATCTAGAATTTGAAAAACCATTTCAACTTCAAGAGGTGGTCTCCCTTCTCAAGAAAGCCCCCGGGGTGGTGGTCTATGATGATCCAAGTAAAAAACTTTATCCAATGCCATTGCTCGTGGATGGCAAAGATGACGTCTATGTTGGGCGTATTCGTCGCGATGATTCGATTAAAAACGGTTTAAATATCTTTGTGGTGGGTGATAATATTCGCAAAGGGGCAGCAACCAACGCCGTTCAGATTCTCGAACTGTTCATCAAATAATATGATCAACCTATTGATATACGTCGCGATCTTTGCGGCAAAAATGTCTGAAGTGAGTATTGGGGTTTTCCGCTTGCTGTTAATGACAAAAGGATTTCGAAAACAAGCTGCATTGATTGTCTTCTTTGAACAAATCTTTTGGGTTGTCAATGTGTCGTTGGTTGTCACCAGTATCACCGAAGATCCCCTTCGTGTGCTTGCTTACGCAGGTGGTTTTGCATGTGGTTTATACTTTGGATCGTGGTTAGAGGGTCGGGTTGGTTTAGGTAACATCAAGGTTGAAATCATCGCCGAAAAAGAAGAGGCAATCATTTTTGCAAACGAATTAAGAAATGAAGGTTTTGCGGCAACCATTCTTGATTCAATTGGTAAAAGTGGCCATCATAATGCGATGATTATTTCTTACATCCCAAGAAAGAGAAGAAAGACGGTTGCCCATATGGCAGCCCGTTTTCCTAAAGCAGTGGTGACATTCTTGGATGTTCGACCTGTTCAAGGTGGATTTGGTACAGCCAAAAAGCGTTAATATTTATTAATTTAAATTGCTTCTACCTTGAATATGTTCGTCCCATTCTCGATAATTAATGTATGAAGAAAAAAATCATTTTAACATCGATGGTGATTATACTTTTATCATCATGCGTCCAATCTGTATCCTCTCTACCAAACGCTTTTACTTCAATGATTGTGTCTTCTTCGATGTCTTCTACGGTTGTTGTCACGTCTGAAACTGAGGATTTTCTATTCAACAGTCAAGTTCCCTACGGTCTTGATCCACGCCAATCCTTAGAAATAGCCTATCGACCAAATGATGAATCACCAACACCACTCATTTTATTCATCCATGGCGGTAGTTGGATTAGTGGTGATAAAAGCATGATGCGGCGTTATCAAGACCAAGTGGTAGATGCCGGTTATGCTTATGTCAGTATGAATTATCGCTTTGTCACAATTGGATTAACCTACAGTGGTTTTACTTATCTAGATATGCTTGATGATATTCAGTTAACCCTTCAACTCTTGAAGACTAATGCTGATTTGTTGAATTTGGATACCTCGAGGATGGCGATAGTTGGAGAAAGTGCTGGAGCTCATTTGGCGATGTTGTATGCCTATCGTAACGTCAGTCCTATTCCCATTGAGTTTGCCATGGCCTTAGTGCCTCCAGTTGATTTTACTGACCCAGGCTATCTTTCTTTTGGTGACCCGACGTTTCAACTATTTCTTGCCAATGGATTAATGGCAACATCGTTAATGGGTCCAGAAGACCTTGTCGCAAACGGTTATCCTGATGCTTGGATGGACGCCTCACCCATTCATCATTTATCCACAGCCATCCCAACCTTGATTGGTTATGCGGGATTAGATGAACTTATTCCTTTGAGTAACATGGAAGGATTTTTAATTGCTGCTACAGCGATCAACGCCCCCATAGAAGCCATCTTATTTCCCAATAGCGGCCATAGCTTAAGTAGCGATCCTGATAAACTATCTGAACTCTTAGCGACCTTCTTTATGTATTTAAACAATTTCTTACCACTGATGTCTCAGCCATAACGTATCTTCATTGACATTTAATACCCATATGGGTATATTAACCTCATGAAATGTAATCAAGATCTTCTCCACCGAATGAAGCGTCTTCATGGTCAAATGAAGGGGGTTTTATTGATGATGGAAAACCAAGAACATTGCCAGGATTTGGTTGTTCAGTTAAAAGCAATACGCGCGAACTTAGATAAAACCATTTCGTTGATTACGACGGAAAACTTACAACAAATCATGTTGGATAATCCTAAGGACAAAGACGCGATTCAACAAGCGATGAATTTAATTGTCAAAAGCCGATAATATGTTTGATTTGCAAATTCAAAAACGAGCCATTCCAAGCATCTTTGAAGAGATTTCTCTTTGGGATATTTTAATCATTGGTGGTGGTCCGGCTGGATTGAATGCTGCACTCTATGCTCAACGAAAAGGATTTAAAGTTGCCATCATTAGTAAAGAAATCGGTGGGCAATTGCATAACACTTCCACAGTGGATAATTATTTAGGCATCCCCATGACAGAAGGTAAGCACTTATCAGAAACGTTTTTAAAACATTTAGAAACCCTTCAAGTCCCTCTTTATTTAGACGTTCGCGTTCAGTCTATAAAGAAAATAAAATCTCATTTTAGTGTTGAACTCGATAACGGTGTGGGTTTAACTTCCAAAACTGTCTTATTTGCAACGGGTGGCCAACCCCGTCAATTAGGGATTCCTGGTGAACTAGAATTCGCCAACAAAGGGGTTTCCTATTGCACCACGTGCGATGCGCCTTTTTTCAAAGATAAACATGTCATCGTTGCAGGTGGTGGTAATAGCGCTGCAGAAGCAGTCATTGACCTTGCAGTATGGGCAAAAAAAATCACCGTGGTCCATCGAAGCCAATGGCGAGCTGACCAGATTATTCTTAAACAATTAAACAAACTGAAACAAGTGACCATTCACTTAGAAACGCAGTTATTACGCGCTGAAGGCGATCAAACCCTTAAGCGAGTTGTGGTCCTTGATAAGAAAACTAACAAACAATCGATTATCGAAGCCGATGGACTCTTTATTCAAATTGGTTTGCTTGCCAATTCAACACTTGTCAAAGATCTGGTTGCCTTAACCCCGCAAGGTGAAGTGATTGTTAACCAAGATTTTATGACGAATGTACCTGGCCTATTTGCCGCTGGTGATGTCACGCATCACCCTTTTAAACAGATTGTCATTGCCGTTGGAGACGGTGCAAAAGCCGCCCTGGCAATTCAACAATATTTACTCCATCATTCCTAAAGGAGGTATGCATATGGAAAAATTCTTTACAGACGACATTCGTAAACAAATCACAGAGATACTTCAACAAATGGTTCGTCCAATCACCATTAAGTTATTTGTCGATGAAAAGGGCTGCCAAAGTTGCCCAGAAACCAAGCAACTCTTAACGGAATTTAAAGATACAAATCCTAAAATTAAGTTAGAAGTCCTTGATAAGAACCAACATGCGGATCAAGCAAAAAAATACGGCATCAGCTTAATCCCAAGTTTTGTCATGTTGAATGATTTAGGAGAATATAAAGGTGTTAAGTTCAATGGTATTCCCGCCGGTCATGAAATCAATTCTTTTATTAGCGCCTTGATCGAGATGTCTGGATTTCCTTTAAAGATTCCTCAAGTGGCGTTAGACCGCATCGCCAAAGTGAATAAGCCCGTCAAGATTAAAGTCTTTGTCACCCTCAGCTGCCCACACTGTCCAGGTGCCGTTCAAACTGCACATCGTTTAGCGATGTTAAACCCTAACATTCAAGCAGAAATGATTGAAGCGAATACGTTTCCAGGCATCTCTCAACAATATAATGTTTCCGGTGTCCCTAAAATCATCATCAATGAAAAATTTGAATTGCTTGGGAATCAACCGTTGGATGCTTTCTTAACGGAAATTGAAAAATCCTTACGCGCTTAAATATAAATTGCTTCCAATAGAAAAAGCGTTGGTTTCAACGCTTTTTTTCTAGCTGATTTTAGGTTAAGCCTTTGGCTTGTAGACCACGGTATGTGCTCATTCCACCCATGACATTGGTGACTTGATATCCTTGTTTTCCAAGGTATTCAGCGACCGCTTGAGACCGAGAACCTGAGTGACAAACGACGTAATAATGTTTGGTTTTATCTACTTTATCGATGTGGTTGACGAATTCAGAAAGAGGAGCAAGGATTGCACCTGGGATATGCCCTAGTTTATATTCATCAACTTCACGAACATCCAACACTTGAACTGGTCTTTTTTTCATCACCAATTCAAGTTCGTTCATCATTACGGTTTTATACACGGGCATGATTCCTTTTCATCATCATTCATCACCACTAAGAAGATTTATTGCCTCAAGGAAAGTAAACCTCTTTGATGGATTCAAAGGGGTTTTTTAAAATTAATTATTTTTAGCAAGGACGATAGACACGTTAGCACCAACAGACGTTGTCGCGCCACTGGTTAATGTCCCAGATGACACATAAGCAACCGTATATCCGGTCGTATTTAATGTGATTCCTGAGTTGTTACCATTGTGAATAATCACGTATTCATCAAAGGCATCCGTTGACGTCGCATGAGCATTCAAGCGATAACCAATGGTTGAATTGGTGAAGGTGAATCCACCAAAATCATTTAAATCGGTGTGTTGAATACCGACTTCGGTTGCCGATCCTAACCGCATGGTTTCCGTGGCTTTTCTTAAAGTAATCATGTTTTGGTATTTAGTGAAGTAATCAAAATGGGTGGCTTTGTTAGCCCATTTAATCGAGTTCACTGAGTCAGGAGCGTTATAAGAGTTGTGGTTAAAACTACCATCAGAATTAATCTTTTGTCTCATCAATTCATCACCAGCGTGGAAGAAAGGAATCCCTTGTGAGAAGATCATCATCGAAGATGCTTGTGTATTGACTTTAGCAGCATTGGCGGCACTCACACCAGACGTGAGTAATTTATCATAGAGCCCTAAGTTATCGTGAGCGGAGACATAACTCACCACACGTTTTGGATCGGTGTTGGTGTTTAATTGTCCTTTAAATGAGCGTCTTAAAGATGAAATGCTACTTGTGTTTGGTGTAGCAGTTTGCACCCAACCTTTACTGGCGCCATCAAAGACACCACCGCGAACCGCGTCACGCATTAAGTCCGAGAACGCACCAATATTGGCCATGTTGCTCGTCGCCAAATTGGTTTGGTTGGCCATAGGAACGTTAGCGTAGGTCACTGTACCTGACATATTCCAGGCTTCCCCATAAATGAGGGTATCTGGATCAATGGCGGTCACCGCATCTTTGACTGCTTTCATGGTCGCTGTATCATGGAGACCCATTAAATCGAATCGGAATCCACCAAGCTTATATTCTTCTGCCCAGAAGGCGGTTGAATCGACAATAAACTTCGAGAACATGAACCGTTCAGAAGCGGTGTCGTTGCCAACCCCGGATCCATTGGATAAAGAACCATCTAAGTTATATCGGAAGAAATAACCTGGAACTAAACGTTGGAAGTTACTTCCATTGGCATCCCCTAAGTGGTTATAAACAACGTCAAGAACAATCTTAATACCTTCATTGTCGTAAGCTTTCACCATATCTTTCACTTCACGAATTCTCACCAAACCATCATGTGGGTTAGAGGAATATTGACCTTCTGGAACGTTATAATTTAATGGATTATAGCCCCAGTTAAATTCATCCGCTAATTCATTATTGTGATGGTCATACATCGGTAAGATATGAACGGCATTCACACCTAATTCTTTAATATGATCAAATCCTGTTTTGACGGTCCGACCAGATCCTGTAAAGGTTGTGCCTGTTTCATGCATCGCAGCATATTTACCACGATTTGCTGTGGTTCCATTCCAAGAAGCATCCATCGATAAATCACGAACGTGTAATTCATAAAGAATCGCATCGGTATTTGAATCATAAGTGTCTGTATCATTCACACCAGCCCAACCAGAAGGATTGGTTCTGCTGAAATCCACGATCATCCCACGTCGACCATTGACACCTGCGCCTTTGGCGTAAGGATCAACGACTTCATGAACACCGCTGGCGTTGGTAACCAAATAAGTATAGTATTTGCTGTGTAAATCACCACTCACCGTGGTTTCCCAGACCCCTTTACTTACACGCGTCATGTTGACTGAGGTAAATTGGTCATTTCCCAATTGAGCAGAGATTGCCACAGGCGTACCGTTGTCGTAAAGCCGTAATTTCATGTCTGAAGAAGTTGGAGCCCACACTTTAAATGTAGTGGATGCTTGGGAATAAATTGGTCCTAATTCTCCATCATAATTGTATTGTTCACCAAAACTCGCGGATGAAAATAACCGATTGATAAGCACAGGAACGGTCCGAGGTTTTGGATCATTTTCCGTGAAATAAACTTTTGCGGTGTATTGTGACGCGAAGTTAACTGGATTAATTTCTGTTGCGATATTGACGTAAACATCGACTGAATTGTTAATCGCTAATGCGTTCACGGTCTTCTTCAGTGTTCCATTTTCAAAAATTTCAATTTTATTAGCAGCAGCTGTGGTGCTCACCAAGATAATGGAGGTGTTTTGGAACATGGCCGAACGAACCCCGTTATAAATTGACCCATCCATATCTACAAACACGGATGCATTCATTGATCTTAAGAAGACGTTATAATCCCCATTGTCATTGGCAGTCCATTCGTTAAGGTTCACAAAGCGATCAGACCCTGTATCTTTTGCACTCCAATCTTCATTAGGTAAGCTCTTCCTGACAATAAAACCGATTTCACTTGATCCAGCCCATGTCGAAAGTGGCGCCCTTAAATACTTTCCATACGTGGTGTCGCCAGTAAATTGATATCCCGCGCCTTCATAGCCCATCGCCCAAATCCACATATTCCAATTGTCATATGCGCCATCTGGTCGATTATAATGAAAGATGATTGTAGGTTCCGAGGCAGCAGGTAAATCTAACGGACCTGGAATGGTCGTTCCCGACGAAGAAGTCGTGCCGCCACATGCAGCAACAACAAACATCAATGACATCATTAATGTAGTGATTTTTTTCATAAATTCCCCTTTACACTATTAATATTATCACGAGGAAATTAGTTTCTATCTAGAAATTCCAAAAAAAATAGTTTCATTGTAAAGTTGTTCATTTAGTTCTTTACAAATAAATGTAAGCGCTTTAATATAGTAGATAGGAATAGAAAAGGAGGATTTTTTAAATGAATAAAAATCATCTATTACCTGCATTGTTATTTGTGTTAGCCGCATGTGGTGGGACAGCATCGTCCACACCAGCATCATCCGCTCCAGTCGACAATAATGAGTATCGCTTTATTGGTGGTCAAGCCAATATTGGTGGTTGGACTCCAGGAAATGCTCCTGTGATGACACGGGCAACCGGAACCAATTCTTTCTCATGGATGGGTGATTTATACGAAGATTCAACTTGGAAACTTGTCATTGGAACCGATTGGGCAAATGGTGAAGTTGGACCAATGTCTGCCGGTCTTACCATTAATGATAAAGGTGTTAATTGGACAAAAGATGGTGAAGGCGCATTAGTCATTCCAGCCGATTCTAACACTGGTTTTGATCCAGGTTTAGGTGGTGTTGGAAACTTTAAGACTTTAGTGGATGGTAGTTATACAATTACCTTCGTTTCACTTCCTGCATTAACAAGAACCTTTACGATTGTTCGTAATGGTGATCCAGTTGTTCCTGCTCCATCAATCACTAATTGGACATTAGTTGGCACCATGATTGGATGGATTGTAGAAGATCAATCCTTCATGATGAATAACTTAAACGATGAAAATGAATTCTACTCCTTAACCCTTAACTTATACGCAAACGATGAATTCAAGTTTGTGAAGAACGCCGCATGGGGTGGAGATTTAGGTTTCTCAATCGTTCAAAGTCCAGTCGCTACTGATATCGTTGAAAACGGTGGAAATATTAAAGTTGTACGAGATGGTTCATATGAAATTGAATTAACCGTTGGTGCAACAACTACTGCTACCGTCGTACGTCTTGGTGATTTAGCAACCTTAGCTGGTGGTTTATTCTTAGTCGGTACCGTGACCACGCCAGAATGGACACCAAGTGATACCTCATTATCATTAACTGACACCAATGGCGATGGAAAATACTATGGTGTCTTTACATTAGGTTTAAATAAAGAATTTAAATTGAAGTCTGGTACTGAATGGGGTGTTGGCTTTGATGCAGGTTTTGGTCGCGTCGCATCGATGCCTACTGGAGCTTTTGCAGACGCTGGTGGTAATATTAAAGTCTTAGCTGGAACAGCAGATGTCCCACACGCTTTCTTAATCGAAGCTCGTTTAGTTGGCGGCTCTGTTAGAATCGTGATTTCTCCAGCATGGAGTAATTATGGTTTCCCAACCTTAACATACTCACCTGCAACTGGTACAAGTATTGGTTACTTAAACACAAGTAGCGCATTCTGGGAATCAAATGCTCAAATGAGAATTTATGGCGGATTTGATGCTACAAAGACTAAGGTCAACTTTGAATATACCGGAGTTACTGGTCATGAATACTTATTCAAGATTGAAAGAGGAAGTATCAATAAAGAAGCTAGATCTGTTGCTACTGGTGAAAGACAAACATTCGTCTTAGATATCTCAACCATCAGTGAAGCTGATCGCGCAACATTAAACTTACTCGTCGTTTTCCACACCGCTCCAACCAATCCAGTCTCTGGAACACTTGTGATTCACGGTGTTTCTTACGCTTCCTAATTCCAAAATCATAAAAGAGGTTTATTGAATGAACAAAAAACTGATGTTTTCAGTGCTTGGTTTACCTCTTCTCTTAGTTGCTTGTGGCGGTACTGGTGAACCCAGTACCGTGACGCTCAAGGTGTGGGGTCCAAACCAAGAACAAAATTTCTTACAAGCCAAAGCTGAAGAATTTAAAACTGCTAACCCAAATTTAAATGTAGAGTTTGAATTTGCTGCTGTTGGTGAACCAGAATTAAAGAGTGTGTTAACACTTGATATCGCTGGTGGTGCCGATGTCTTCGCTTTCCCAGATGATCAATTACAAGATTTAGTCACAGCAGGGGCTTTGTCTCCTGTTCAACAATACCGTACTGATGTACTTGCACGTAATATCGAATGGTCAGTTGATCTTGCCAAAATTGGGGATACCGTTTACGCTTACCCAAACACAGCAGACAACGGCGTCTTCATGTATTACGACAAACGTCATATTACTGCTGAACAAATGACATCATTAGACTCTATTCTCGCAGTTGCTGAAGCAAAAGACTCAAGCATTGTTATCGACCCAGCGGGTGGATGGGCGATGTCCATGTGGTTTGCAACGACTGGAAATATTTCTTGGGATGCAGCAACCCGTGAACAAACGATTGATTGGAATAATGCTGCTGGTTTAAACGCTGCTAAGGGTATGTTCAATGCCTACGCGACCAACCGTGTTATCCGTGATCAAGGGTTGATGGCTACCTTACTCTTAGAAAATGAAGAAGACATTACCAAAGGTGTTATTGCTGGTGTATCGGGAACTTGGAATGCCAATTCATTCACTGGTATTCTTGGTGCAGAAAACATTGGCATGATCAAAATGCCTACGTTTACCGTTGGTAGTGGCGATCAAGTTCAATTAGGCTCGATGGTTGGTGCTAAATTAATTGGTGTAAATGGATTTACCCAAGAACCAGCGATTGCTCACGAATTTGCAAACTTCTTAACCAATGCAGATACTCAAAAAGCCCGCGCCATTGCTTTAGGTGTTGGCCCAAGTAATCTTACAGCGGCCGCAGACTCACTTGTTCAAGCAATTCCTTCAATCAAAGCTATTTCGGATCAAGCTCCGTTTGGAATTCCACAAGCACAATCAGTGTCCTCATTCTACTGGGCACCAGCCGGTGCTTTCGCTGATGCGGTCATCACTGAAGCAAATGCAATTGATACGTTAGTAGAAGAAAATTTACAAACTGCAATCACCGATGGCGACGTTGAAAATAATCCAACGGCTATTGCAACCTTCCGCACAACAGAAAAAGCTCGATTAATTAATCTAAGTTTTGAAACCCTACAAGACAAATTAGATGCATTTGTTCAAGGCGTTTTAGCAGTTAACGAAGGTTAGGTTTAGTTTCGTCATATAAACTCAGGGTAACTTTATCCGTTATCCTGAGTTTTTGTTATCATAAATCAAAGGAGACTTTTTATGAAAGATGAATCCAAAAGTATGCCTTTTTATGTCTGGATTCCACTATCGATTTGGGATGTGTTGGTTTCCTTAGCAAAAAGTATTTTTGGTTTTTTCTCTTCTATCGCCATTTCAATCGGTTTGTTTATCCTAAACTTTGGTAAAAGAATTGTTCAATTTTTTATTCTGCTTTATCGTATGTTTGCCCATTACATAAGCATTTTCAAAAAAGGTAATCTACATACAAGGCTATCCTTTCTCTTCATGGGTTGGGGATCCGTTGTTCATAAACAATACGTCAAGGGGATTGGTTATTTTCTGATTCAAGTTGGAATTATTACATCCATTTTTACAGTCTTTTGGCGGTATATCATTAAGTTCACAACCTTAGGTACGGATATAACCACCCCAGCTGGGTTTGATGAAGCGTGTAATTGTTATGTTCCAGCGACTGAAGGCGATAACTCCATGTTGGTGTTGTTGTTCTCGATTGCCGCTCTACTCCTCGTCTTCGCTTTGTTTTATGCCTATACCTTGAATATCGAAACTGCCTATAAAAATCAATTACTCGTTGCAGAAGGCAAACAACCACAAGGTTTCAAAAAAGATGCTGATGAACTTCTCAACCATAAATTTCATATCACGGTCTTAACCTTTCCAACCATCTTTGCTTTCACCTTCACGGTCTTGCCGTTAATCTTTATGATCCTGTTAGCTTTCACTAACTTTGATCGTTTCCACCAACCCCCTGGTACGTTATTCACATGGGTTGGTTTAGATAATTTTATCGGGATGTTTTCAGGGCAAACCGGATATTATCGCTTTTTACCTGGAACCTTGGTTGCGATTCTTCGATGGTCTTTTATTTGGGCTTTCTTTGCCACGTTTCTTAACTATTTCTTTGGCATCATTCTCGCGTTGATGATCAACAAAAAAGGGATTCGCTTAAAGAAGTTATGGCGAACGGCTTTTGTCATCACCATCGCTGTACCTCAATTCATCTCTTTGTTGGTCATTAACTTCTTCCTGAATGATTTAGGGCCGTTAAAGAATTTATTTGTTGAACTCGGTTGGGTTAATCAAGGATTCAGTTTCTTAGGCATCGCCGAAAACGCGAGAATCACCGTCATCATCGTCAACTTGTGGGTTGGGGTTCCTTACACGATGTTAATGACCTCTGGGATCTTAATGAACATTCCTCAAGACCTATATGAAAGTGCCACCATTGATGGGGCGGGAACGGTCACCAAATTCTTTAAAATCACCATGCCCTATATGTTCTTTGTGACTGGGCCTTCATTACTTACAGCCTTTATTGGAAACATTAACAGCTTTGGTGTCATTTACTTCTTAACCGGAGGTGGACCAAGCTCTCAAACCTTATTCCAGGCTGGTGAAACGGATTTATTGGTCACATGGTTATTCAAATTAACTTTATTTGAACAAGACTATAAGATGGCATCGACACTAGGGATTATTATTTTCTTAATTTCTAGCTTCATCTCACTGATCATGTTCTCAAAGATTAAAGGCGTTAAAGACGAGGAGGCTTTCCAATAATGAAAACACTCAGTCAAAAGAAACCATCTTTTTTTAGTAGTAAGAAAATGCTTGAAAGAACTTCTAATGCGTTTGTTTATATCTTTTTAACGGTGCTTTCAATCATCTGGATTGTCCCTATCTTTTGGCTTGTGATTCAATCGTTCCGTGCCGAACCTGGATCGGTTCAAGTCAACTTCTTTCCTCGCGGTTATACGTTTCAAAACTATTTGAATTTATTTGATCCGGTTGCGTTAGCTCAAACATCAATTAAATTCCCTCAATGGTTTTTAAACACGTTAATCATTGCCACGGTGACGATGGTGGTGTCCACGATCATGGTGTTACTGACGAGTTATGCCTTCTCCCGATTAAGATTTGGTGCGCGATTACCGATGATGCAATTGATTTTAATCCTTGGATTATTTCCAGGATTTATGTCGATGATTGCCGTCTTCAATATTCTAAAACTACTTAACCTAACAGGAAATATTTGGGGTTTAATCTTTATTTATTCTGGTGGCGCAGGGTTTGGTTATTATATTGCCAAAGGCTATTTTGATACGATCAGCAAAGCGATTGATGAAGCAGCGATGATTGATGGAGCTTCTCGTTCACAAATCTTCTGGCACATCATTTTGCCTTTATCAAAACCGATTGTCATTTTCACCGCGTTAACTTCCTTTATCGGTCCATGGGGTGACTATATCTTTGCTCGTGTCATTCTGCTAGATAACACCGATAGCTATAACGTCGCCGTCGGATTGGTTTGGATCACTCAACGGGAAAACATTACCCAGTACTTCACCACGTTCTTAGCGGGTTCTGTGCTGGTTGCTTTGCCTATCACCTTGTTATTTGTCTTCATGCAAAAATATTATATTGAAGGGGTGACCGGCGGGTCCGTCAAAGGTTGACGATGCGTCGATCCATCGGTTGGTTATCCATCGTCGTCTTAGCGACCCTCATTTCTGGTTGTGGCAATGTAACCCCAACCCCTAGTTTTTCTTATGATATTGAAGCGATTGATAATGAAGGTGGATCGCTTTGGTACGAAATCTTCATTCAATCGTTTTATGACTCCGATGGCGATGGGATGGGTGATCTCAACGGGGTTACCGAAAAATTAGATTATTTACAAGACTTAGGGGTTTCTGGCATTTGGTTTATGCCCATTCACCCAGGGAGTTCTTATCATTTGTATGACGTGACGGATTACTTAGATATCGCTCCTAAATACGGTAATATGTTTGATTTTGAACTATATTTACAAGAAGCAAAAGCAAGAAATATTCAAACCGTTCTTGATTTAGTCGTGAATCATACTTCCAGTGTTCACCCATGGTTTAGAGAAGGATTATTGGATTATGCGAGTGACAATTGTGGCAATCCTGCGAGTAAATGCCATTACTATAATTTTTCACGCACGCGTGGAGAAGGTGATGAACCTTATGGTGGCGGGGTCTATGCCGAAGCTAGGTTTTGGTCGGGCATGCCTGATTTAAATTTGGATAACTCTTATGTTAAACAAGAAATTGAAGATATTATGGCGTATTGGTTTGACTTAGGTGTGGATGGTTTCCGTTTAGACGCGGTGACTTCATATTTTACAGGAAACGCGAATAAGAATATTGAATTTTTAAGTTGGTTAGGGGACACTGCCAAAGCCATCAAACCTGATAGCTTTATTGTTGGAGAAGGCCCTTGGTCGATGACTTCATCTGGATTATTACAATATTATCCTGCTCGCATTGATTCCTTCTTTAATTTCCCAGTGTCTGTGACTGGCAATCGAATTGTGGACCGGGTCCGTTTACAACAAGGCTATGATTTGGCACGGGTCACCGCGTTGTTTAATCAGAATCTTTATGCCATTCGTCCAGATGCCATTGATACACCGTTTTTAAGTAACCATGACCAAAGCCGAGTTGCTGGCATTTTATTTGTCGAAAACAATGATTTAAACCACAAGCTACTTGCGTCAATCTACTTGTTGATGCCTGGAAAACCATTCATGTATTATGGGGAAGAAATAGGGATGAGGGGTTCGGGCCGTGATGAAAATAAACGTCTCCCGATCATTTGGTCAGAAGCCGATAAAACTGGGGAGACTAATCCCGCCAGTGCGGCAGATTACAACATGACACTTCAAGTTACCAAGGGCGTGGATGATTTAATGGCGATTCCAGATAGTTTATGGAATCATTATAAAAAGGTCATTTCTGTTCGAAATAAATACAATGATTTCATTGAAACCGCCAGGTTAACGGCGACCAACATCGATCCGCGGCTTTACACGCTGACATATGCCACCGATGCGGGTGAGTTAACCATCATCACCAATATCACTGCTACAACAATAGCGGTCGGCAATAGTGAAGGTTGGACCTTACTTGAAGGTATATATCCCACCCTTGAAAAAGGTTCTGTGACAGCAAGTGACTTAACGATTCCACCTTTTACAACATTCATCCTTGAGTAAATACTTCATTCAACGGTCAACACCAGAATCAATCTTCTTGGATGTTTTTATATGGAGTGTAACCGTGGATGGGTGACAAGTCCGGTTTGAGGATGTAATTGGATTTAGCAGGGATGGTTATTGGTAACAAAATACCGTAAGAGGTGGTCACGACCTCACCTGTGAGTAAATTGATGAATTTATTATGACTTTTAAGCAAGGGGTCGGTAATCATGATCATCTCTTGGACTGGTTGATGGGTAGGATTGACCACAATGACAACAACTTCATCATATCGGTCAGTGGTTCGAATATAAGCAATAAGCTGGTCAGATTCCAAAAACTTAATGTCACCAATTCTTAAGGCTCGATATTGCTTTCTTAACTGAATCAGTTGCTGGTGCAACTTACTATATGCGTTACCCTTTTCAACGGCCTGCCAGTTCATCGGCGCGCGGTTGAGAGGATCATCACCACCTGGGGTGCCAATCTCCTCACCCATGTAAAGATTGATGGTGCCTGGAAGTGTGAATTGCAATGTTTTTGCAAGCTGATAGTCTGCAAGTGATGGCAAATCATTCACAATTCGGCTAGTGTCATGATTTTCAAGCAATACCCATGATTTTAAAATGGTATCAATGCCAGTTTCTGCAATCATTTTTTCAACCACTTTTGAAAAAACCTTAGCAGAAATACCACCTTTGATTGCTTGAATGATGAAGTCTCTTAAGGGCAGGAGCATCGTTGCATCCATCGCTGGGGCCCAACCTTGAGGATAGTTGTTTAACTCACCAATCACAATCGAATTTGGATTTGCTTCATGAGCTGCAATGGTTAATTCATAAAGGTAATCAAAACCTAACTCAATGGCAGTATCAAGTCTCCATCCATCAACGCCTAAGGCAGTGTAGCGTTTCACAATCGAGTCGGTAGCGTTAAATAGGTAATCTCTCACCTTACTGTTCTTTAGGTTAAGCTCTGGTAGGCTTGGTGCGTTATGCCATAACCTAACCCCGGTGGGGAATTGGTTACCAAACACAAACCATGAGCGATACTCACTTGTTGGACTTTGGTTAGCATTTTTAAACTTTGGGGAACCGATGGCCATATGATTGAAGACACCATCCAAGATTAACTTGAGGTTATTTTCTTTAAGAACCTTAATAAAATATTTGAAATCTTCCATCGTGCCATATTCTGGAGAAATACGTTCATAATCATACGTATCGTATTTATGATTAGACATCGCTTCAAAGATTGGGATGAGATAGATAGTATCTACCCCTAATTGCTTTAAATAATTGATTTTTGATAGAATACTCATCAAATCGCCACCCCAAAAGGCAAGTTCGTGAGACCAATAACGGGTTTGTGGGTCTTTAACCCCTCGTTTAGGTAATTCGTTCCATGACTGTAAGGTTCTTGGTGCCTTATATAGGTGTTTCTTGGTTTCTAAACTCAGAGATGGGGCAAACCGATCCACAAAGATTTGATAGACGATGCCACCCATTCGCCAGTCTTTTTCTCGCCGCAAGAAAACATCTCGACGATCTTGACGTTGGCCAGGGTATGGATTGATAGGTTCCACAAGGTTAACTCCTCTTATTTGTTTTGATTCTTAATAATCTTAAACTATTTAAAATAACCAAAATGGTCGAAAGCTCATGACCAAGGACACCCAATCTTAAGACAATAAGTCCAGCAATGTTAGATAAGAGAAGGAGCAAAATCACAGAAATTGAGAAGATGACGTTTTGTAAGATGATCGCATGAGTACGTTTGGATAACATTAACAAATATGGAATATTGGCTAAATTGTTGTTCATCATGACGATGTCAGCGGTTTCTAACGATACATCGGTGCCATCACCCATTGACACACCAATAGAAGCAGTGGCGAGTGATGGGGCATCATTAATCCCATCCCCAATCATCAAGACATGTTTTCCTTGTTTACGGTACTTTTCGATGACGTCTACTTTTTCTTCAGGCAAGCAGTTGGCGTGGACAGTAGGTATTTTCATTTGTTGGGCAATCGCGCGCGCAGTTTCTTCTTTATCCCCAGTAATCATGACGGGTTCAACCCCAAGGCCAATTAACGCTTTGACCGCGTCGACCACTTCTGGTCTTACGGTGTCTTGGAGAGCAATAAATCCAATGAGTTTTTTCTCACGAATAATATTGACCGTGGTTTTTCCCGCATGCGTTGCTTGGTCGTAAATGAATTTAAAGACGTCAGAAACTGTGTAAGGAAACTTGCCAACTTGCAAATTCACACCTTTGTCAGTCAATTCAAGTCCTCGCCCAGGGATTTCTTTGATAGAGAGTGATATATCCTTCATCGAGGCAAAATGCTTTGAAATGGCCTTGGCAAGTGGGTGATTTGAACTTCGTTCGGCATTCACCACCAATGGTAGACAAGTTGTTTCATCTGATTTGTTTTCAAACACAACATCCGTCACGCGAGGTTTTCCGGTGGTCAACGTCCCAGTCTTATCAAAGGCAACCACATCAATGGTTCTTAAGCCTTCAATGTATTTTCCACTTTTGATGAGAATCCCTTTTTTAGCCGCATGAGAGAGGCTAGATAACAAGGCAGGGGTGATCGAGGCAACCAATGCACAAGGTGAAGCAACCACCAGGACAATGATGCCGCGGCGAAAGGCTTCATCTTCTGGTAACCATCCAAGCATCGGGGTGGCAAAGATGACAAATAAGGATAGAGAAAGAACAACGTAAACATAAATCTTTTCAAAGGTAGAGATTCGTTTTTCTGATTTTGTTTTTTCTTCTTGGGCGCGTTTGACCAAGGCAATCATTTTCGAGACAATCGATTGTGAAGGATCTTTGCTTACTTTGACACGGATGGCGGAATCAATGACAATCGAACCTGCAAAAACAGAGTCTCCAATGAGTTTTCCAACTGGATTAAACTCTCCAGTAATCGATGATTGATCAAGCGAAGCACCCCCAAGGATAACGACGCCATCAGCCGGAACTTGTTGACCTGGTTTAACAATCACCACATCATGAATCTTGAGTTCTGAGATAGAAACAACCACTTCTTGTTCATCGCGAATCATCATCGCGGTTTTCGGCGCTAATTTTAATAAGCTAGTTAAGGCTTTTTCTGTTTGTGATGTTGCATATTCTTCCAACACGCCACTGACCGCAAAAATAAAGATAAGCACAGCCCCTTCTGCATATTCGCCTGTAAAAAAAGCGGCAAGGGAAGCGGCAATCATTAAGAATTCTACATTGAGAGCTTTTTCTTCAATGGTTTTTGTCACACCCTCAACAGCCTTGGAAAAACCACCAATCGCAAAAGCACCAGCCCAAAACCAGGCATTGCCAGTCCAAGAGGAGGTTAATGAACCAGCGACCATGAGCAACATGGAAATCATGACAGCAATCAACTGCCACTTAAAATTTTGACTTGGTTGTTTTTTTAAACTACTCATCAATTTAATTTTAGCAAAATAATCTAAAGTTCGTGGTTTTATTCAAGAACGATATTCAAGATCACTGGTCGATCATTGGGGTTCCAAGATTGAATCCATGAATCAGGGATGGTTGATGATTGTAACGATATGATTAGGTTTTCACATCCAAAGAATGCAAAATTACCAATGTAGTCAACGGTGGATGGTATCCAAATTCTTTCTAAAGAATGATTATTTGCGAACACGCCATCACCCAATCTCGTTAATTGTTCAGGTAGATTGATTTCAACCAAACTGGTATTGCCATAAAAGGCATAATTACCGATTGAATCAAGTGTTTGCGGCAATGGCAGTTCGCTAAGAGAAGTGGTGCCATAAAAAGCATAGTCGTCAATCGATGTTAAGCCTTCCATCAATGGAATGGAGGTTAACGACTCTGCGTTGCGAAATGCATAGCGACCAATTGAACTGATGACCCCACCAAAGGTAATGGTATGTAAGGAGGTCGCGCCATCAAACAAAAAATCAGGGATTTGATCGATTAAACTTGGAAGGTGGATAGAAGTCACTGCTTTATTTTGGGCAAACGCACCTTGTCCTAGATAAGTTAACGAATCGGGCAATTCAACGGAATCTAAAGGAACGCTTTTGAAAGCATTGGCACCGATAGAGGTTAAGGTTTGGGGGAATGTTAACTGTTCAAGGTTGTCATTATTTTGAAAGGCAGAAACACCAATTGATTCTAAATTATTAGGAAGGGACAGGTCGTTGAGTGAACGATTATTCATGAAAGTATAACTCTCAATGATCGATAGCGACGAAGGTAAGTCTAATCTCATGAGGGACGTATTGTTCCTAAACGCGCCTTCTTTAATGGTGGTGATGCCATCGTGGAGCTTTAATTCAGCCAATTGATAAGCGTTGTGAAATGCATACGCGCCAATCGTGGTGATATGGTTTGGAATCTCAAAACTTTCTAAGCTAAACGAATTTTGCAACAAAAAATCAGGAATTGTATTCAATTGGTTTGAAAAAGAAAAACTAGTTAATGCTTCGATGTTTGAAAATGCACCGTCACCTAAAAAATAAAGTGAATTGGGAAGCACCACAGATTCAAATTGTTTCGCGCCTGAAAAGGCATAATGACCGATGATTTCAAGACTTTCAGGAAAAGGAAATGCTGGCATCTTTAATGTGTCATAAAAACCATAATGACCAATCGCTTTCACGTCATCGGGTAAGGAAATCTCTTCTAGTTGATTGGCTTGATAAAGGAAAAAACTTGGAATCATTTCTGTATCTGACGGGATTCTTATTCGCACAAGACTAGGTGTATTCGCAAACATATACGCAGATAACGGAACCCCATCTTCAATCCAAACTTCTTCTAAATGGGGGGTGTTAGCAAACGCTGCTACACCTATTTTCTTAACGTGATCTCCGATGCGAACTTTCGTGATGTTGGTATATGCAAATGCCTGGTCACCAATTTCAACCACGGGAGAGTTATTGATTCTAGTGGGAATCGTAACGATTGGATGACTTACGCGGTAAGAGACAATTTTAATTCCGCCTTCAACCAAAACGGTTTCAAATTTGACACCATCGCTTGGGATGGCATATGAAACGGTCGATAGCAACAACAAAATGAATCCATAACCAAATAAGTATATAAACTTATTTTCTTGATTGGATAACCATAATAAAATACCTGCGGCAATAATAAAAACACTGACAACTAACAAAAATAAAATCGGAAAATAACTTATCCCGGTAAAGTAAGGGACGAGGGTGCCAGCAGGTAAATAGACCAAAAAAGCCAATAAAAAATTAAATCGATAAAAAAGATAACCAAGACCGTTCACATACCAGTAGTATTGATAATCAAAGATAATTTGAAAAACCGCCAAAGAAAAAGAAATTAACAAACCAACCCATAACGAGCCAAGAATATAACTTACAACCAAAGACACCAAACTTAAGATGGTCAAAAGAATTGTTGGCAACAACCTTAATCTTGTCCGCTTTACTTTAAGCAACGACAAGAAATGTCCTTGTTTTGATCCCTTTTTATAAAACTGCAAGGCTCGTTGGTGATCTACGTTGACCCCATCGCCAAGTTCAAATTTTAACCCTTGGATAAAGTTAGTATTGTTGTCTTCAAACTTTGAATTCAATCCCATATCAATGCTAGCCTTGATAAGCCACAACATTGATAATAATTGAAATCAATAATACGAGGATTGTCAAGATGGTTGAAGTAATAATCACATAGTTGGGAACAGGGTTTTCTTGGACTTTTGTGTAAGCAGTATAATAATCATCTTTGGGTTTTCTTCCCACAAACAATAAGAAGAATGTTTTTCCTCCATGCAGAAGGGGGGTAAAGATATTACGATTGTAAACAAAGAACGACCACGACATGGTGAGTTGAATTGAAAAAACCAACCAAATACCATCGGCAAAAGCTTTCGTGCTGAACGCATTTTGCCACCATAATGAAAATCCCATGGCAATCACAAGAACCACAAGATTAAACACAATGAAAACGACCATTTGCTTTTGCGTTTCTTTTTGATGTTTATTCTGTAATTTCTTATCGGTGGTTGGGTTCATAACATTTCATCTGCTTCTGTTAAATAATATAACAATCTAATTAAGACATAGTAATACTTACTCGGAAATAATTTTTTGGGTCGTAAGGCATAGACCCTTCCATCACGAAGACTTGCACAGGGAATTGAAACAATCGCACGGTTTTGATAAGCAAAATTGATGATTTTCTGCGTTTGTTCCTTCACTTCTTCGGAAAACACATCATATTTCTTGATTAATAAGGTAAGTTCATTTTGAATTGGGGATTGCTGGTTGATTTTATCTTTGATGGAGGTTAAATCTGCCTCTAAGGACATTGAATCAATGTCCAACCCTTGAGTTTGACTAAGGATAACAAAGACAATGCTTGGTTGAGTTCGTTCAACCCAAGGTAACCTTCGATATAATCGAAAATAGATCTGATAATCGGGTTGTTGAATTCCTAAGGTAAATTCATATTTGTTTAGATTGTTGGTAAAACTAGACTCAAACGGGACGGCGTTCGCTTGAAAAGGGGGTTGGTTTTCTTCAATCATCCGGTAAAAATGTAAATACATATTAATAGAGAATAATCCTTCTCTAACGAAGATTAAAACCAAAATAAATACGAGCAAAAACAACACCAATAAGATTTCAATGAGTTCATTATTTGGGATGAGAAAAAAATTGGTGATGATGAAACCAATTAATATCATCAGTGAAGAAAAAACAAGACTTAATATCAAGTCTCGTTTTTTTCTAAAGCTTTTGTATAACGACGTTAAACGACTTGCCATTGGCCGTAGAGTGTAATGGCAAGGGTACGAAGGAAGATACCGCCATTAGGATACCAAGTGCCTGTTCCATCTGCTCGACTATTCCATCCCATGAATTGGTAGCCGCTGACAATGCCATAATCAGCAGGGAAGTTGGTTCCATAATCAATCACAGCTCCATAGGCAATAATTTGGTTGGAAGGGTTAGGGACGACTGACGTACCGCCTGGGTGACTTGGTCTTAAGGTCAACACAACTTTGATTGCCGACCAGTGGGCAAATAATTCAACATTTTCAAAGGCAGAAGAAGGTAGTGTTGTTAAGGAAGGGTCGCCTGGTTTTGTTCCTTCATTGGTTGGAAAATCTGCAAGAATTTGATCATACAAATACCAACCTCTGAATAAAAAGCCTGTTCTTTTTGCCTGAGGTAACACAAAGGACTGACCAGGAACAAAGGTCGTTGGATACGTTTCATTCACCATCTCACCACCATTGAGTTGATAGGTGATGGTACGAATCGTCGGGGACCATTTCGCATACAATACGATCGATGCTTGAGGCATGAGATCGGTTTCAAAATTCCATAAGGTGGTGTAATCAAGGTCTAAATACCAATCTAAGAAATCAAATCCAGAGCGGGTAGGGTCTTCGGGTCTTTCAATGAGTTCACCAACTTCTTGGTTAAATATCGTATCAACATTCACCGCAGCTGTGTTGGCAGTAAAGAAATAGACATTATATTCGCTGGTTGAAGATGTTCCATTGCAACTGGATAAAGCAAGAAGTAAAGCTACAAAAGTAAGTGTTCTTTGATGCTTTTGAATCATGATTATGAACCACCTTTCTTTGAAACTTGGTGATATGATTTTTTCATTTTTTCAAACTCCGCTTCGCTGGCAAGAACCAAATGCTTTGGTGCAATTTCTCTTAAGGTTGGTAAATTAGAGGAATTGTATTGATGTTGACCGGGATTATAATTGACTCTTTTTCGATTTTTTTCATAATCTGGATCTGGTTGGGGAATGGCTGACAATAAAGACACACTATATGGATGCATTGGGTTTTTAAATAACTCTTCGGAATCAGCCATTTCTACCACACGACCATTGTACATAACCGCAATTCGATCACAGAAGAATCTAACCACCGAAAGATCGTGGGCAATAAATAAGATGGTTAAACCAAGTTTTTCTCTTAGAGTAAATAATAAGTTGATGATCTGGGCGCGAATCGATACATCCAAGGATGAAATCGGTTCATCGGCAATGATGACATTAGGATCCATGATCAGGGCTCTAGCGACACCAATGCGTTGCCGTTGACCTCCAGAAAACTCGTGAGGGTAACGGGAAGCGTATTCTGGCGACAAACCGACCAGATTAAGCACTTCTTCAACTTTTTTTTCGATGACTTTCTTCGATAAGTTTCCTTGAATCACCAAACCTTCGGAAATAATTTCTTTGACGGTCATTCTTGGGTTTAATGAAGAAATTGGATCTTGAAAAATCATCTGCATCTTTTGTGATTCTTTGAGGGTGTCTTTAGAGGCGTTGATGCGGCGAGCTTCACTTATTTTTCCATGAAGTTCCTTGATTTTAAGATCGGCAACAACTTTTAATTGATGAATATCATTATTGCTCTTATCCGTCTTTTTAAAGGCGGTTTGAGCTTTTGGTAAGGAGATAATTTTTTTAGCCAGGTCCTTGTTGACCGTAGCAATTTTAGTGTCTAAGATCTTGAAGGATTTATTATACTTTTCTTCAATGACTTGAATGGACTTTTGATGCTGACCTTTGTCTGGTTGTACCAAAGCTGCCATTTGTTTTGAATATGAGGCTTTAATCACTAATAATTGTTTGTTTTTTTCAAGGGTGAGTTGATTGATTTGGTTCTTCACTTGAACTTTGGTAAGCATGCTGGAGGCATTGTCTTGTATTTGGGGGTCATAAAAAGCTTTTAGTGATTCCAGCTGCTTAGCGTGGATTGACTTTAATTCTTGCATCCGATTGGCAATCGTTTGACTATCAAGTGCAGCCGAATCTTTTAAACCATTCAATTTGTGATTTAATTTATCATTGGCAATTTTGACCTCATTGTTAAATTTTAATAAGGCTTCATTTTGAAGGCCTCTTTTGATTTTCATCACCTTTTGATTAAAATCAAAAACGACTTTTTGGATATCGATTTGCATCAAAGCATTAAGTTGATACTTATCGGCTCTAAACTGATCAAATTGTTTGGAGTTCGCAATAATTTCTAGTTCTTTTTGTTTAATGAGTTCCGCTTTTTCCGCGACGATTAGTTCAATCTTAAAGTTTGCTTCTTTTCGCAATTCGATTTCTTTTATTTTTGATGGATTTAACCTTAAGATATCTTCTTTTAATTTGTCTTTAATATTCTTGATTTTTTCAAGATAGCCTTGAATACCCGAGCTAATGGTCACATTGTTTAAAGTAACAGTTCCATCGGTTGGTTGATAAAGTTTAATAATGGTTCTACCAAGCGTGGTCTTACCAGAGCCGGATTCCCCAACAACCCCAAACACTTCTCGCTTATAAACATCCAAAGTCACGTCATCCACAGCAGGAATCATTAATTTTCGTTTGCCTGAACCAACGCGAAAATACTTCTTAAGATTCTTAACTTGTAATACTTTTTCCGAGTAATCGATCATGTTTGCCATGGTTATTTATTAATCTTTCCGCGATTTTTTTGAAGAGTAATAACAGCCTCTGGTAAAGGGACTTTGGGTGCATCTGGGTGCAATAACCATGTGGCTGCATAATGGGTTTCTGAAACTTTAAATAATGGTGGTTCTTGTTCAAAATCAATTTCCATTGCGAACTTGTTTCTTTCTGCAAAAGGATCACCTTTTGGAGGGAAGGTCATGTTCGGAGGTGTGCCAGGAATGGCATCCAAACGATTGGAGGTGGCTAAATTTGGCATTGAAGACAAAAGCGCCCACGTATACGGATGCTTAGGGTTATAGAATACTTCTTCTGCTTTGCCAATTTCTACGATTTTTCCAGCGTACATGACGGCAATACGATCAGCCATATTGGCAACAACACCCAAGTCATGGGTAATAAAAATAACGGATAGATTTCTTTCAACTTTTAATTGGTTAATGAGTTCGAGAATTTGACCTTGAATGGTGACATCGAGGGCGGTGGTAGGTTCATCACAAATAAGAATTTCGGCATTATTCGCCAAGGCGATGGAAATAACAATCCGTTGTCTCATCCCACCAGAAAATTGAAATGGAAATTGAAAATAACGTTTTTCCGCATTGGCAATTCCAACTTGAGTCATGAGTTCAACGGCTCGCTTTTGGGCCAAATCCTTGGGCATACCACTCTTAAAAATGAGTGATTCAGCAATTTGCTGACCTACGGGTTGAATGGGGTTTAAGGAGCTCATTGGATCTTGGAAAATCATCGAGATTCGTGAACCTCTGATTTCATGAAATAACTCTTCGGGAAGCTTGGTTAAATCACGGTTTTGGTAAATAATTTCGCCATTTTCATAAATGGAGTTACCTGCTAGTAAACCAATAATCGCTCTTGATGTAACACTTTTACCAGAGCCTGATTCGCCAACAATGGCTAACGTTTCTCCTCTTTTTAAATCGAAAGAAACACCGCGAATGGCATGTAAAATACCATATTGAGTTTTAAAGGATATGGCTAAATCTTTGACTTCTAAAATTTTCTCTGACATGATTATTCCACACCTCTCAAGGATGGATTAAAGGCGTCGCGTAATCCATTACCGAATAAGTTGAAGGAAATCATTAAGATAGCAATATAAAGTGCTGGAAATAGCAACAGATAAGGATAGGTTTGCATTTCTTGTTGCCCTTGGTCAATCAATAACCCTACACTGATTGCGTTTTGATAATTGATGATGCCGAGGAAAGAGAAAGATGCTTCTGTAAAGACAAAGGCAGGAATGGCAAGAGCATACGAAGTCACAATCAACCCTAATGTATTAGGAAGAATGTGTTTAAACATAATTCTAAGGTCTGATGCACCTAAGGTTCTTGCTGCCAACACATATTCTCGATTCTTAAAGCGATAAAATTGTAATCGACCTGTCCCATAAGAGCCTAACCAACCAGTTGCCGTAAAGGCAAAAATGATAACCCAGAGCTCATTTCCGAATCTTAACGTCAGCAACGTGAGGACTGATAAAAATGGTATCGAGGCGACAATTTCAACAAACCGATCAAATAAAAGATCGAGAATACCGCCATAATAACCAACGATGGAACCAATGGTTAAACCGATCACTGCATTGATCACAACCACCAATAATGCCATGATGAGAGAAATGCGAGCTCCGCTCCACAGTTCTGTGAATAAATCCTGGCCAACTCTCGTGGTTCCAAACCAAAAATAGGTGTCATCAGGTGAAGTTCCGAGGAACATTCTAAATCGATCCACCCTCACCTTATATTGGATGAAAGGTTCATCGGGATTGTTTGGATTATTACTCTCAATGATTTCAATAATATCGATGATATAGTTTTGACTTAAGTATTGGTCAAATTGATCTCGAGTCAGGGTTTGAGTGACGGCAGCGAGAGGATCTTTTCCTTGATCAATGTCGGAAAAGTAGGTTCCAGGCATATAACTTTGAATGTAATTTGTATAGCGATAAGAATCAACCTTAACGGTTAATTCGGAAACATTAATCCAATTGGGATGATTGATATCATCAACAAGCTCTTCTGGAAAACCAGAAATAATGACACCTTCACCAAATGGACTATTTGCAATCGCGTGGAGGAAACGTTTACCAGCAGTGACGGTTCGAGTGCCATCAAAAATGCCAAAATTTTCTAAAATTGGGATTTTTGGTTCTAGGTAACCGAATCGAAAAGCTTCATCTGGTCGAGATCTCGATAAGTCATACGACTTCATGGAAGGTCCTACAACCACAAGAAATAAAATACCGAGAATAATGTAGAAAGCACTAAGTGCTCCTTTGTTCTTTTTAAATCGATTCCAAGAGTCCTTGTAATAACCAATTTCCTTTGTTTTTAAGGGTTTATCAGCTAATTGGATGTTTTTAGAATGGCGTAGGACTAATTTAGTTTTATCGATGTTCATGAAGCAATCTTCCCACTTCCCACTCGAATTCTTGGATCAAAAATGGTGTATGAAACATCACCAACAATCGACGCTAACAGTCCAACAAATTGACCAAATGCGTTAATGAGCATGAGCATCGCATAATCCGGTGGAACAGCATTGAATGCATCTAGGTAAATTCTACCCGTGCCATCTACTCTAAATAATCTTTCGGTAATCAGTCCACCATTAATAATGCCAATAATGCCAATAAAGATTCCTGGTAAAAAAGGAACGATGGCGTTTTTTAAGGCGTGTCTAAAGGTTGCTTGACGTTGCGTTAATCCTTTTGATCGAGCAAGGAGCATATAGTCTTGGGTTAGTTGTTCGGTTAATTCAGCGCGAACGCTTCTTGCTAATCCGGGAACAGCAACAATGGTGAGCAAAACAATCGGCATAATGTAGGTGGAAATACTCCACCAAAAATCCTCAGAAAATTGGGAAGCGGTGGCAACCACATGACTAGGAACAATGTTAAACTCAAAATACAAGAAGTACTGAGCAAGAACAATGATGACAAAATATGGAATGGAAATAAAAACCATGATGCCAACAGAGATTAGGTTATCAATCCACTTGTTTTTATATAATGCTGCAAGAACACCAACACCAATACCAATGGGAATCGATAAAAAGTATGGAATCACGTTGATTTGAATGGATGCAGGAATCTTAGAAAAATAGTAGAAACCAACATCCGTAGCTTTATTACGAGAGAAACCAAAAGAGCCTTCGGTGAAGATATTTCTAATCCAAATCCAAAACTGGGCAGGAATGGGTAGATCCCAACCTTCTTTAGCTTTTAATGCTTCATACCAAGCGGGATCGCCAAATGGGTCAAGATACTGGTCTGGCATTAATTTAATAAATGTAAAAAATAAAAAAACGGTGATCACAAATGTGATCATCATGAGTCCTAATCTTTTGAGAAGATATTGGGCCATTTTCAGTTCCTTTATTTAAAATATAAGTTAAATTATAGATGATTTTTTTTCAAAATGTAAGGGATAAAATGTCTTTTTATAAAATAATGCGCCTGGAGGATTCAATTCTTCCAGGCGCACTATTAACAGGATGAGCGAAGGATTTAACTTATGCTGTGAGAGTTGCTAAGTAAGCAGCTTCATAAGCGTTGTAGAATCCATTTGCAAAGTCAGCGTCTGTGGTCAAGTAACGGTAACGGGCTGCTCCCCAACCAAAGGCTGAAGAGTATGCTGGCCATTCAATCATGACGTTAGCAGCATAGACAACTGCTGAGTCTAATGTTGCCATTGGGACTAAAGGCATTTGTGCTAAGAAGGCTTTTTCAAATACAGCGGTGATCTTCCAAACTTCTTCTGTTGCCCCTGGGAATGGTTCTGCTGCACTTCCATCCAATGGAGTTGTTTCATTATAAACATATTCTGCTAATGCATAGATAGAGCCACGGTAGATACCAGCAGCTTTACCTTCTGTAGGTTCTAATTGTTCTAATAACCAAGCGAATCCAGGTAACACATAGTCACCATTTTCGTCTTCTTCAAAAACAACTTCTTCACCTAACTCTAATAAGTAGTCATACGTTGTGGTTAAATCAACATCGACACTTTCCATAATCCAAGATTCTGGATCATCTCTTAAGTCGATTTTAATGGTATTTCCTTCTGCATCTCTACCACCAGTGAATGGGATGGTTAGACCAAATTGAGGAACAACTGCGCCACCAAGTAAACCGAAGGCAGCATATTGGAACCAAACACCATAGGAAAGACCGAAACCTAGGTTAATTGGTAATAAATCAAAGTCCCAAGCTGATCGTAATGCACCAATACTCGACGAGGCAACCGCAACAACGTTAATGATTAACTTGTCTGGGTTGGCTGGATCGGTATTGAATAAAGTTTCATACATAGACTTGATATATGCAGCTAAGGAAACGTTGAGGGCGTTATTAGAGATGAGATACTTTAATGTCACTGGACCAGCAACCGCTCCTGGCGAAGCTAAGTAGTCGGTGAGAGCGGCATTAAATAATTGAATCGCTCTTTCTGGAATATAACCATTAGTTCCTTCGGAGATACCAAATTCTTCAAGGTTTTCTAAGTGGTCGGGTGATTCAGAATAATAAAGTGGATCTTGGATATAACCTTTGGTATCTACTGGGACTGGTAAGACGGATGGAGCATTGGGTGCATACACCGTGCTGGTGTAAGCGGCTCTGTTGAAACCAAAGAATAAGGCTTGACGGAATCTTTCATCTTGAACGATTGGGTGTTTTTGATGAGCGTTGGTTGCCAAACTTGAGGGAGCAGTGTTGACGATCAGATAAGAAGGATATCCTTGCCAAGCACGCTTAACATTTGGGTTATCTGCATATTGAGTATAGTATTGTCCAATTAATCCGACGGAAGATAACGAACCATTTTCAAATAAGTTCATATTTTCTTCAACCGTGGCGGTGAAAGCATAAGAGATGGACTTATAGGTAATGGTGTCTCTACGAACGAAATCAAAATTCTTATTGAGAACAAACGATTGGTTTTCATTCCAACTCTTAATCAAGTATGGACCATAAGAGACAAATGGATTTGCAGGGGTACCATAAGTTGAGTTACTACCATTTAAAGAACTTGCAAAGATGGTTGGGTGGACAAGTTGAATGTTACCAAAACCAACCGCAGAGGATTGTGGAATGGCTTCAAATGTGGTTAGTTTGAAGGTGAAATTGTCAATGATACTAAATCCAACATCAGACCATTGGACCGGAGCTTCTGCGGTTTGCTTCTTATATTGTGATGCATTAAGAATAGGTATACCCGAACGATTATCGGCGTCTTTATAATAGGACGTCGAACGGAAGTTATTTTGAACTGGATCTAAGAATTGTTTAAGGGTGTATTCAAATGTGCTTGCGGTCACTTGAAGACCATCTTCAAAAAACATATCTTCTCTTAAATTAAAGATCCAATCAGTTTTTGAAATCTTAGTTGCATTATCACGGTCGTATTTACCACCTGGTAAGGTATAGTCGTTACCTTCAATGTCTTGAGGGAACGTTTCTGCACCTTGACGGATGGTGATGAAGTCAAGAGATTCAACACTGAATTCTTTAGCTTCAATTTTTGAGAAGTCACCTTTAAATTCGGCAACACCTTGTTCGATTGCTTTATCCCAATCAACTTCTGAAGAATATAAAGAGGTTGATAAGCTTGACATGATGTCATTTTCAGCGCCAGTTTCATAAGTCATAGGATTTAAAATAAAGCGTTGAGCGGTTGAACTTAATGTTGAGTAATAAGTTTCACCTGTAGCGTAATTGATTGTCTTAGAGTTGATTGGTTCCCAATAAGCAAAAAAAGTTGCATTTGCTGTCGCGGTTAATGGGAAGGCTGTGGCGGTTGGTTCTAACCAAGTTAAACCAGCTTTACCTCTAAACCAACCTTCAAATGTATAGCCTGCACGAGTAGGAGCAGTTGGTGCTGGCAATTGAGCGTTCTTATTGGCGGTGACTGGAGCAACAGCCGATCCACCTTTTGCGTCAAAGGTAACCGTAACGGTTTCTTGACTAGAAGGAGCAGTACTTGAAGATGCGCTCGAAGTGGGCGTTTGACTAGACGACGGAGCTTGCGATGAGGGTGACGATGATGAAGACGGTGTCACACCACACGCGGAGAGAACAATGGCAAATAAAGTTAGGAAAAAACTAGACTTTACTCTTGAGTGCATAAGGCACCTCCATGTGAATTGAAAATAATTATACAATCAAAATCATTTTTGTGTAAATTAATCTTTACAAAAGAATGAAATAACAACTTATATTTAAAGATGAGCGAACGAAAAACCTTGTTTTTAAGGGTTTTTTTGAATTTATGCTGTGTATTTTGGAAACCGCTTTCATTCCTTGAAAATCATTTAAAATTTGATGATTTCTCAACACATTAGAATGCTATAAATCACATTTACACAATTATATTTTTGTTTTTTTCATTTGCAAACAAAGGCGACTTGATTAATAATATCTATTAATTTGAAAGTAGAGGTACGTTATGAAAATAAGATATTTCAGTATTGTTAACTTAGTTGTTTTTGCGCTTGTCTCCTGTGGTGTTGATGCGTTGCCTTCATCAAACCCTTCATCTACAAGTGATTTAAGTAGTTTAATTAATGATTCAAGTTTGGTTGAAACTGACTCGTCGATCACAACTTCAGTTGCTTCTTCTTCGGAAGTTTCATCCTCTGTCTCATCCTCTGTAAGTCAAACCTCGAGTTCTAGCACTGCGCCTTTAACGAGTTTAGATCGAATCAATTTTGATCTTGCGTCATTATCCTACACGCTGGGGGCTATCTTACCAGCTAGAGGCCCAAATCGTTCAACCATATCTTGGGTTTCAAGTCACCCTAACATCATTACGACTGGTGGAGCACATATCGAAATACCTGTTTATGGTCAACCGGAAACAGTCACCCTAACGGCTACGGCCACTCATGGCGGGTTGTCGGGAACAAGAACGTTTGAAGTAAATGTCAATCCAATCACGTATCCAACATTATCTCGTTCTATTAAGCTCCCTTTTGTGAATACATCTGAAGAATATTTAGTCACCAACAAACCAGAAATGAATGTTTTCTTCACTGAAACAGGAACTGTTCCTTATATGGATGTTGAAACATTTATGGGTATGCTTGATGGGGCGATTGATTTTCCCATCATTAACTTTGTCACCGATGGTGACTTGATGGTGATCGATTATCGATTAGAAGATGTTGACGATGATAATCAACCGATTTACTTTGATTATGAAGCTACACTCAATTTTGCAAACAACACCCTTGCTGTCACTGATTTTAGTTTTTTTGGGAATTATGTTAAATCAACCGAAACGAATTTCTCCGATGGATTAGTCTTTTTAGGAGGAATTGGTTTTGATGCGGTTGAGGTGGTTTTTGATTTAGATGATTACCGCATTGATTTAGTTCGTTATCAAGATTTATACCTTGCCCCTTTATCCATTCTTAATTTATTTTTCTTACACTCTTTGTATTACGACGTTTATTATAACGGTGAAACCCTATTTGGATTTGATACTTTTACTGCCTTAGATGCATCTAGCCCTGTAATCAATCAAATTAGGACGACGAGTTTAAATTCTCAGTCGATGAGCAAAGATTTAAGGCAATTGACTTATCATTTTCTTGCGTTGGCATTTGATTATTTCTATGGATTAAAAGAAGATAAAGAGATTGAAAGTTTTTACACCTATCTCAATAGCAGAGGTTACGCCAATCAAATTTTAACGGGTAACGATCAAAATCTATATCAAGGATTATTCTCGTTTGCATATGGACTCGATGATTTACATACCTGGCATGAAGCAACTGGTTTTTACGAACCAACTAGTTTTACGATTCCTTTAACCTCATTGAACCAACTTGGTGAAGGTACTCAAGCTTATTATCAAAGTCGGTGGGCAAAGGAAGACCAAATTGAAGCAGTCTTTGGTGTTGGGAAATTACCGCCAGCTGTTCGGTTGCTTGATAACGACACGATCGCGGTTCTTTTTTTAAGTGGCTTTAATGTGGACACCCCAGATGAAGTAAAAACAATTTTAGATGAATTACCAGAATCAGTGGATGACGTCATCATTGACTTATCATTTAATGGCGGCGGCAACGTTGGTGCTGTCATTCGTTTATTTGGATACATGACTGAGGAACCAATTCAATATAGCTCCATGAATCCCACCGATGGTTCTGCTGCAACGTATTTTTATGAAAGTGATTATGTCGCTTATGATTACAACTGGTATGTGATGACCTCTTCGGTCACTTTCAGTGCGGCAAATTTAATGGCCTCCATGGCGAAAGAAATGGGTGTTGCAACGATTATTGGTACACAATCATCAGGTGGAGCTGCCTCAATTGGTTTATTTGTCACTCCAGATGGCACGCTCTTATTACGTAGCACATTAAATGTGTTCGCCAATGTGTCTGTAGACGCCAATCAAAATCGGACTTACACAAATGTTGAAGCTGGAGTTCCTGTGGATTATGTTTTAAATAACACCTTCAATAACAACAATATCGCCGCACTCATTAATCAAATCCGAAACTCAAGAGGATAAGCCAAAATATTTTAAGTTGGTTTGGTTTTATCAATCATGATATTTTCTGTGTCGTTGTTAATGATTAAAACACAATAAGATAAGTATTCATCGACCATTAACGATTGAATGACTACATCGATAATCTAATCAGTCATCATTAATTTAACCAATGGAATTGTTATTTTTACAAGCTACTTTGTTGGACATTTAATTCGTTATAATGAATCTATGAAAATTGAGCAAAGTCTTTCTTTAAAAGAAAAAATAACTCTATTAGGGAAGACTCAGAGCTTTAATATTGCCTTGGCGGATCAAATGATTGATCTTGTGTTAAGCAATCCGCCTTTGGTGAAAAAAACAAACCTTGTCAATAAAATGCAAAAAAACTCTCTTTCGGAACTTGATGCTTATCAATCGTTGTTATTGACCCAATGGTCAAAAGACCCTGTCTTAAAAAAACACCCTGACTTGATTTCTTTATCGGTGACACCGTTTCTTAATACACTTGATCGAACCCTATATATAAGCAACCCTTTTTATCAACAAATCAAACCCAAACCGGTTACAAAAGGAAAATGGCAACTAGGATACGAAACGTACTCGCCTTTTCAAGCGGTCTTAACTGGGGATGTTATCACCAATCCAATCCATCATTATTTGGACTCAACCCCGGTTGGATATTTCACTGATCCGTTTTATTATCTAGTGATTAAACAACAAGATGTGACGTGGATGAGTGTGACACCTTTTGAAATCAACACCATGGCACCGATTCTTGAAAAAGTAAAAGGCAAGATCATCACCTTAGGATTAGGATTGGGTTATTTCGCATCGATGGCAGCGTTAAAAATTGACGTCAATGAAGTGGTGGTTATCGAAAAAGACCAGCAAGTGATTGATCTCTTTTTAAAACATATCTATCCCCAACTTCCCAACAAAGAAAAAATTAAAATTATTCACGAGGATGCATTTCAATTCTTAAAGACAAACAAACCTCGGTTTGATCATTTATTTGTTGATATTCATCACACAGCAGAAGATGGATTGCCTATCTATATTCGCATGAAACAATTTGAAAAGTTATCATCTTCCGGTCAATGGCATTATTGGCTTGAATCCTCGATCATTTCGTTGTTTAGACGCTACATGATTATCTTTTTACAAGAACAACTTTTATCGTTTGATGAAAGTAAGTATCAAAGCCCAACGACATTAGAGGACTACCTCTATCAAGGGTTATTTAAGGTCAATCAAGACATAATCATCAGTTCGTTGATAGACTTGGAACGTTGGTTAAGTAACGCTAATATTCAATCGATATTAACTGTAATTCAATTGCCTGATGGGATCAAAGAATCACGATAATCACCAATAAAAAAACCGCAGGCTCATGCTTGCGGTTTTGCTTGGTTGATTAATCGTCGTCTCGGTCGTTTTTGTCTTCGTGGTAATCACGTCCGCCATCGCGGTCATGATCTCGAGATGACCCTTCAAATCGATAATTATAAACCACCTCACCATTTTCATCCGTGTATATTAACACCGTTGCTTTAAATTTTTCTAGACCAACGCGGGCTTGAATACGGACGAGTTGTCCACCAGTTTCCTCATGGAGCTCACTCTTGAATTTATACATTTCTGGCGCGGTGTTTTCTGATTTGATAAAGAGTTTGATTTCGGTTTCACCGTCTGCTTCGGTTTCGATTTCAAACGCCATCTTGGAGACTTGACCATCCACTTTCATGATCACTTGATATTCAGTTTCATCGACTTCAGTTTCGGTGGTGATGTTAATCCAGTTGTTTTCGTCTAATGATAAGAAGTACTTGGTTTTGATTTCGTCAGCTTCGGTTTTGGTAAATCCAACCAATTGATATTCTAATTCACCGACGACAGCCAAACCAGTTAAGGCTGTAACATCGCCTTCATCAGTTTCTTCACCTAGTTCACGGTCGCGATAATCACGATATTCGTCTTTGTCTTCTTCGTCAATTTCGTCGTTTTCTTCATCTTCTAATTCGTACTCATCATCCATGTCGTCACGGTCTTCTTCGTCATCTTCTTCTTCGGCATCTTCTTCATCTTCGTCGTCACCCCTTCGCGCTTGTGGTTCAGAGGTTGGTGGTTCGGTATCTTCGGATGAAATGGATTCTACACTGGTTGGTTCAGAGGTGACTTCACTGGAGGTAATTTCCGATGAAGAATTAGAAGGTTCTTCTTCAACCACACCGTTGAAATAGAGTGTAAAAACCGAAACGGTTCCGTCCAATCCGGTGATGGTGACAATCGATTTAAAGTCATATGCTTCACGGTCACTTTGTACTAATTCGGTTTGAATAGGACTTTCTGTAAGCAATTGGTTCATCATTCCTAAATAGGTGTGAACTTTATCAATGGCAGCTAACTCTTCTGTTTCTGTTAAGCGGCGATCCTTGCGTGCTGCAAGAGTTCCACCTTGAGATCCGCTTAAAGCATCGGTTAATAATGATGCAGCAGCGGCGGCTTTCACACCATAATCATCATTGAGAATTATGGACGGAATCTCTTCCGTGTCTGGACTAGAATTTGTGACTGAGTTAAAAGAACAGGATGCTAACACAACCAACGATCCAATAGTTAATACTAGTTTATTCATAATTAATTCCTTTAATTCATTTTATAACATTTTTGTGACATTGATATCAGTTACAATTAAATTATGTTTTTACTTGCTGTCATAATATTTGTAGCAACACGAAATACGATGAAATTTTAAATGTGTGGCGGTTTGCCTTGAAGGGAATGGCGGAGGTAAATGAAGAACTCTGGGTCACTCAATTTCGCATCATTTGGCCGTTCATATTAACGAAAATTATTAAGAATTTGAAGCCATTCATCTGCTTTTTCTTCTTTAAAAAATTGGTCAAGAAAACTAACAAGAAATTGATGCCTTGCTTTGGCTTCTATTTTTCCTGGTTCTGTCAGCATTAGATCTTTAAGTTTGAGAAGTTTATCAAAAAAATGATTAATCGTATGGTTAGAACCTTGTTGACGATAGGTGTCGGCATTCAAAGACTTTTGTGGAAAGGCATCGCGCAAGAAAAAAGGTTGCCCTTTGGATTGACCATATGTAAAAACGCGAAAAAGTCCATTGGCACCGATGGCGTCACACATATCGGCATCGGAAACTAATTGTCCTTCTTTCGATTGGGGACGAACACCCTCTAAGTAACGGCTGTAACCCATGTGGTGAATATTTTTAATCACTTTTTTTTGTAATTCAGGCTCAACCCCTGAAGCTTTCATGATCGATAGACTTCGCTTGTAAAGATTTGCAGACTCAATCCCGACTAATTTATAGTCGTCAACATCATGGAGGAGAGCAATCAACGAGATCAAAGTTATATCAACTTTTTCTTTTGAGGCAAAAAGTGTTGCCAAGTTTAACACTCGTTGAATATGGTCAAAACCGTGTCCTGTTCGGTCGTCAGAAAGGATTTCTTTAACCGCTTTTTGAACATTGTTGATGATTTTCACTTGAATTTACCAATACAATTAAAGTTCATTATACATTGAACCATGCGGTAAGATTTTCATCCACATCCGTGTATGTTTTATCGAACAATCATTATTAAACTTAATCAAAAAGATACATGCACGTTCCCACATAAGTTGGAATTCTTCACTCATAAGAATTAGGGTGGTCAAATGTATATGTTGATATGTTCATGAAGGGGGTTATAGTGAAATTACGATTATAAGACAATGAAAGGTTTTATCAAAGATGACATACGCATCTAAATATTCTATTTTATTCATGCTTATGGTGGTGAGTTGTGGTGGCGCGTCTCAATTGTCCAACGTTGGCAATGATTCCTTTGCTTTTGCCTTATCCACAAACCGGTTGAATGAAGTTGATTTTGATATCAATTTAGATGATATCGTTAATTCAAACAATCCCTCTTTTAAGCGAAGCGTCCATGTTGATCAACCGTTACGTCAAACGCAAGAACCTGGGACGGTTATTGTCGACGAAGAGAATAATGAATTGACCTATACTAACTTACCCGATTCTTCAAATGTTGGATTAGAGTTCCGTAATCTGAATAACAACATTCAAAACATTGCTGACTCCGCTAAAATTGAAGTCGATTGGGCTTTAGAGAACTTAACGATTGTTGACCGTTGGGTGAGATATTTGGGTAAACAATATTTATTACAGTATGATGCGGCGTTAGACATCGTCACACTTTATATTGCGAATCTTGAATTTACTTCAGACGCTGACAATTCCTATAATTTGAAAAGCATTTCTGTGGTTTACACAGAAACTGGTGACCTATTGATTGAGGTCAATGATGCATATAAAAATAATAATTATGCTTACTTTGGACATTTACGATTTATCAAAGGTTCTTTATACGAATGGTCAAGTGATATTTGGGCCGATGGCATTCGTGAAGACATTCCAAAAGCGGGTGGTCCAGGATGGTTTAAAGCAGTCAAAGATTCTCAAACCAATTTATGGATCTACTGGCGTAGTAGTTACTATAACGCCAGCTATAATATTCAAACGCCAAATGGATGGATTCAAACCATTGTTCGGATTGCACCAGAAGATATCAATACTACCAATGATGTAGCGTTATTTCCATTCATCAAAGTAAGTTCTGGTGCTTTAGAAAACGATGTTTTATCTTTTCAGCTCGATGAATTGAATCAAACAAACCTTGAGTTTTATCCTAGCGCATTCACCGGTTGGTCTTCGATTCAAGCGCCTTTTTCAACTGCAACGATTCGAAACCTTATGGATTGGAACTCATTGAATCAAGATTTGGCACTCTATGAAACCACACAAGCTCTTTTAATGGTCGATGATGAAACCAATACGATGGATATTCCAACCATTGTACGTCCACAAAACATTGATGACGTCACGGGTTCAGGGTACGTTGGTTATGTTGCCACAAGTCGTATAACCATTGAACAAAACTATCGCGATATCCTTGATTCGATGCTTGCGACATTCTTAGATTTAGGACTTGGTTATGCACATGGTGATTTGAGTCAATTATTTAACGAAGTGATTGCCATCTCCAATAACCTTGATCAATTATTCAATCAATTTTCACTCAACGGGGTTGCTGGATTTTCAACCATTCAAACTTTAAGAGATGTCGTTGAAGAGGAAATGGATCTGATTACTTCGTTGGCAACACGTTTTACAGATTTGGTTACCACTTATCCCTCGATTGAATTTAGCAATCTTCCTCCGGTTGTCATTGGTGCTAATGGTTTGCTTTCCATCAGTGATGCAATCGATGGCTCAGTAACGATGAATGCAAATGGGTACATTTCAACATCCAATCTGACCGTTAGTTTTTCTCCGACTATTTTATTAACTCCGGGGGCAAACTACGCCGTTTCCTATGGGTGGTTTGTCGATGGGTTTATCGTTCCAATTGGTCAAGGAAGTGCGCAACTATACTCCGGTTCAACCTTCACGATTCAAGGTGGGGAAACCTTCAACGGGACGCCAACAACCGCAAACAGCTATGAATTGGTGATGTATCTTGTTAAATTAATCGATGAAACTAACTTTTTAAGGGTTTCTTCAGTGGCGTTAGTACCGGTTGAAAATTTTGAAGCAATCAATGTTTCAACAGAATCAGCGTCTGGTTTTGAGTTTACCTATCTTTATACAAAGGTCGGAAATCACTTATCGTTATCGGTTTCCATCTTAGATATCCAAGCACCTTCAATCGTTTACTTGCCATTGGAACAAAGTTTTAATGGTACTAGTGAAGAAAATGTTTTAACAATCACTGTTCCGATTACGACATCATTAATTGACATGATCAACTTACTTAACATTGTGGATAATCTTGATCAAAATATTATTTTTTCACTTGAACAATTTACGTACAGTGAAGGTGAGATTTTATCGTTAAATGATCTTGTTGGTGTTGGTACATATACCTATACCCTTGAAGATTATGCCGGTAATGTAACTTCTATTGTGATCAATATTAACAACGGTTAATAGGAGTGGCTTAAAAATACTTTCGCAAAAATTAACAACGTCATGGAACTAAAGTTCATTGTTTAATCGCTGTCTACTTGCAAATGATCTAACCTTTAGCAATAAAATAGTTTAATAAAACGTCTTAAAATTCATCCATGATGTATCGTGTTTTTAGTTTTCATGAATAAAGATCAATTGTATTGACCAGAAACAAATTTAATGTTAACCTTTTTTTAATATTAAGGTATACCTTAAGATTGGGGTTTTCCATGAATCCATTTTGGATCGCTGTCATTGTCACCACGCTCGCTGGTTTATCAACGGGATTGGGTGGTTTGTTTGCCTTTAACAAGCGTACAAACAACAAAAAGTTTCTTTCTTTTGCCCTTGGTTTAAGTGCGGGTGTGATGATTTATGTCTCCTTTATCGAAATTTTTCCCAAAGCTTTTAAGTCCTTAGCGGAAGTTTTTCCTTTAAAGCAAGCTTATATTTTCACAACGATTGCCTTTTTTATTGGACTTGGTTTAATTGCCCTTATCGATTTATTAATTCCTAAACAACACAACCCGCACGAAGTAGTCGCTGGTATGGATCAAGTGGCAACGGAAAAAAAGAATCTATTAAGACTTGGTCTTTTTACAGCCATCGCAATCTCGTTACATAACTTTCCTGAAGGTCTTGCCACTTTTTTAGCAACCTTAGAAGCGCCCAATGTTGGCATTACGATTGCGATTGCGATTGCGATTCACAATATTCCCGAAGGGATTGCTGTGGCCATTCCGATTTTTTTTGCAACAAACTCAAAGAAAAAAGCAATCTTTTGGGCGTTTCTTTCTGGCATGGCAGAACCAGTAGGCGCGTTGGTTGGTATTGCCATTCTCTGGCCTTTCATCAACGATTACACCTTTGGCTTTTTATTCGCTGGGGTTGCAGGGATTATGGTTTACATCAGTCTCGATGAGTTATTACCTGCTGCAGAAAGATATGGAGAACACCATATCTCTATATTGGGATTGGTGACCGGCATGATCATCATGGCCTTAAGCCTTGTCCTCATTTAAACCAACATGACAAAATCAGAAGAAGACTACATCAAACTCCTGTATCAACCTTCTTTGCCTAATCAAGGCGGCATGAAAGCATCTTCGATTGCGAAATTTTTTGGCTACACAGAACAAAGTGTTCATGAAATGATCAAACGCTTACAAGCAAAAAAACTTCTTGAATTTGTTCCTTATAAACCTATTTTCTTAACTGCAAAAGGTCGTAACCTTGCGTTAACCATGATTCGTTCGCATCGAATTTGGGAAGTCTTCTTATATGAGAAGTTAGGGTATCGTTGGGATGAAGTCCACGCCCTTGGTGAACTTTTAGAACACATCAATCATCAAGGCATCGTTGAAAGATTATTTCAATACCTAAAACAACCCAAACATTGCCCTCATGGTAACCAAATTCCTTCGCTAGATAAAGCTGACAAGGTGGATTCCTTTACAGCTTTGAATCACGTCAGTGTGAAGAGTCGTTTTACCGTTAGGCGTGTAGAAGACGATCCGGAACTGCTTTCTTTTTTAACGTCTATCCATATCGAACTTGGTACCGTTGTTCATGTGTTACATGTCGATGCCTTTAATGAGTTCATGCAGGTTTCAGTGAACAATCAATCTTTCACGATCTCTTTTAAAAATGCCTCAAGGGTTTACGGGGAAACCGTGTATTTTGTTTAACCACAATATTAAATCTTGAAATCGGTTTGATAAAAATTTACTTCATTCATTTTATGATTTAACTCCATCATGATAACCCTAAGGTTAACCTTAATCATGAGGGATGGGGCAGTGCGTCCTTGTGACAACAAAATCTGAGGTACCTTATTTGAAAGGCCTTATTTCGTCTTGCTGGCAGATTTCTTTTTTCCTTTGCTTGTCCCTTTATTTAATTTGACTCTTAAGTTGTTTGGCATATATGGTGTTCCTCCTTTTCATTAAATTTATGTTTGTATAATTAATTATAAGCGAAATATACTTTGCTTTGTCAGAATTGTGATCGTTAGTCTCACAAAATTAAAAATACCCTTCTTTCTTTCCTTGACGGTTGTTAGTAACTAAGGTCTTAGAAATAGGTTGATTTTCAAGAATACTGGTGGAGATGCTAGACCATTAACCTTATCCGATAACAATAAAATAGTATAAAGAGTGACCTAAATACTTAAGTCATAAAAATTTTGAACCTCTTTTTTTATATTGATGATCAATAAAGTGAATCAAAAAAGGATTCTAAAGTGGAAGATTTTTCTTACGAAAAATTTGAAAGCCAAATAAAGATAGACATACAAAAACACTCAACAAAATGGAGAAGTTTAACAAATAATTAGCCTCACCGCTAATGATTGTTTCAACTTGGAAAAATTGATTCAGGGTAAATTGCCTTAACGGTTCCAAATCGGAAGTAAGACTAGAAAGTGTGCTTAACAAAAACATTCCTAAACTTATGCCAGCGCCAAAACCTATTGATAAAGAGGTCTTATTAAATAATGATGATGTCAGGAAGTTGATTCCTGCGAATGAAAGTTCTAACGCATACAACCCGAACATAATTTGACCATAAACTTCTAAATCAACATCCATGGTAAGGGTTTGGAAGGTTGCTGATCCAGTTAAACTTAATATCAACATCATCGCTGAAATGGATAAAAAGAGAAATAAACCACGGGTGAAAATTAATGTTTCTCGACTGACTTGCGTGGTCAAAACGAAAGCAAGTGAACCTTGATCGACTTCTTTCGCAATTAAACGGTTACTGACAACCACAATATAAATCAACGGTAAAAGTATGCCGATCATCGAAAAGAAAGTTTGATCCAATAAAGAAAAAGAATCAGTTAAATCTCCAGGTGGAGTAAACCCAGATGAGGTTAAATTATCCACCGCAAAAATCGTTGCGTTAAAAAATAAGGTCGTAGCAAACGTTACAACCGTCCAAAGAAAAAGATTAGATTGAAGGGTTTTAATGAATATTGTCCATGAGAACATAACTAGTCTTCCTTTCCATAAAATTTCAAAAAGTGTTTCTCCAATGTATAGGGTTGTTCTTTGAAATACTTTAGTTTGGTCTTCGCAAGCTGTTGTATCAAATCATTGATTTGATGATCTTTAACCTCGAGTTTTACGATAAGTTGGTTACTCACCACATCACTGGGAAATCGATTTTGATTTAAAAAAGTTTCGAGGTGCTGGGGGAGTTCAAATCCCAATTCGTAAACCTTTTCGGTATGTTGGTGAATGCGGTGCATGTCAATTTGTGTCACTAGCTTTCCTTTTTTGATGATGGCAACCGTGTCGCAGGTTCGTTCAATTTCCGTAAACATGTGCGAACTTAAGAGGATGGTTTTTCCTAGTTTCTTTTCTTCATTGATTAATTGGATAAACTTTTCTTGCATGAGTGGGTCAAGTCCTGAGGTAGGTTCATCAAGGATGATGAGCTTAGGATTGTGCATAAACGCAACCACAATAGCAACTTTTTGCTTCATCCCTTTTGACATCCTTTTAATCGAAGCCTTTGGATTGATTTCAAAGTATTCAAGTAATCGTTGGGCTTTTGTTAAATCCTTGATCCCTCTTAAATCAGCCATGTAGCGTATAAATTCTAACCCTGTTTGGTTTGAAGGGAAGGCAATTTCAGCAGGTAAGTAACCCAAGGATTGATGAATACTTGTATGACCATGCCAAGCATCAATGCCTTGAACTTTTATCTGGCCTTGATCAAGTTTTGAAAAACCCAGTAAATGTCTTATGGTTGTAGATTTTCCAGCGCCATTGGGACCGAGTAATCCAAATACCACTCCCTCTTTGATATCGAGGTTTAAATCAAAGATACCTCTTTTTAAACCGTAATCCTTGGTTGCATTTAAGATCGCAATCATCTATTTAATCGCCCTTTCTATTGACACGAAGATGTAAACCCATTAAAGTTTAATCCAACAACGTGTTGTTTTATTTTATGCTCACAGGAAAGGTAAACTCAACCCACAAAGATATGAAGAATGTTGGAAAAACTGTAGCGACATCAACCATGAGCCAAACCCGTACTCAAACCAAGAAAAATATCACTGATGCGTTTTGGGAAATCTATAAACGTGAAGGCATTCAAGGTGTCACTGTCAAAGAAATTATCAAAAAAGCGGGTTATAACCGAAGTACTTTTTACGAATATTTTGAAGATCCGAAAGATGTATTGCTGATGATAGAATTATCATTAATTCCCACGTTTGAAACGTTACCACCTCTTGAGTTGATTGATAAGAAAATTGGTATGCCAATCCATGAATTTATCGAATTTTTTAAATCTAAACAAGAATATTATTTAGTTCTTTTAGGAGAGAAAGGTGATCCGAGTTTTTCCAAATTCTTGAAATTATCCATTAAAGAAATGTTTCTTCAAAAAATTCAATTTAAACAAGCTACCATGAAACACTTATCAGAATTTACGATTGAATTTATCTTGTCTGGCATGGTTGGATTGTTAATGGCGTGGCTTAGTGATAAATCAAAGAATAAGATTACTGAGAATGACTTACTAGAACTGGTGAAACTCCTTATGCCTGATATGGTCATTACAGATTAACCCACTTAATTAATAAGAGTTTAATCACCAATTATAGAACTGAGATCATTCATAAAAATCTCAGATTCATCCAAAGAATATAACTCGAAAAGATTCCATATGAAATTTCAACGTAATGTTTTTTTTAGATTTATATCTTCATTCCTTTTATTCTCTTGATTCCCTCAGTTCTAGGAATAAGCTACCTTAGGGTTCATCAAGGGGTTGGGTTGCCAAGTTATGTTGTAGCAGCAAGAGAAAACAAAAACCTCCCACCATTAGGTTCGCCGGTGAGAGGTTAGATACTACCGGAATAGGAGATGAATGGTGGAGATGCTAGACACCAAACTTTATCCTATGCCACCTTATTCAAGCTTTTTGTTAAAGTGATTTTTCCTTTATTTATTAAGATTATTTTGAGAAAAGTTATTCAACGACTCCTTTGAATAAAATCACTGTCGTTTCAAACGTTTGCTTACCTACTACAGCTTGAATATGTTCCTTTCCAATGTTGATAAGTCCTTGTTTCTCATAAAATGAAAAAGTTGAGATTGTCGTCTCTGTGTAAAGATGAAAACTAGTGGATTGATGATGTTTCATAAAAGATTTGAAAGCTTTGAGCAAGGATTGACCAATCCCTTTTCCACGATGATTTGCGTCAAGTGCAAGCAGGGTTAACTCTCCATCAAGTGGTTTTCCATGAAGCTGTAGCAGTTTTCTACTTGTTGTTTCCAATCGTGCTTCAAGTTTGAGAAGCTGCCTGCCATTTTTGTGGGGAAAGATAAAGACCGTTGTCACGAACATGAATAACACATAAAGTGCGCGGAGAGGAAATTTAAGAAGTTGATTAAATGTTTGATTGGATCGTCCTAGAATCAAACCAATTGGCTTTTTATCCAAGAGGGCAATACAGCTAAAATTGCTGAGTGATAAACAACCAAGAACAAATAGATGGGAAAAGAGTTGTATATGAAATTTAGAGGTAGATAATGAATGCCATCGAAATGCGTTAATGACAATATTGCGAACTTGTTTGTAATATCTAAAGCGAAACTTCTCAAAAGTGATGTTAGTTTCCATTTATTCATCACCTTGTTTAACAAGTTTAATCAAAAGTCGACTTAACTCTAATTGTTCGCTTTTTGAAAGACACCCTAATGTATTCGACATATATCGATCCAATTCAGCGTAAGTATCTTCAAAACGTTTGGTCACGCGGGGCATCAACGAGACAACGATTGACCTTTTATCAGTCAAGGAAGCCTTTTTCTCAATCAAGTTCAGTTGCTCATATTTTTGAAGCATCTGTGTAACAGCAGATGTGGTGACATTCAATTTAGCTGCAATTTCAGAAGGAGTTAACGAACCGTGATGGTAGATAAAATCTAGACATGATTCGTCAATAATGTTAACCCCAATCAGGTTAATGGAAAGATCCTTTTGAGAGTCATAAAGCTTTTTGATTAATGAATCGTATAAAGAAAAGATAGACTTTGTAATTTTATGCATTTACCAAAACCTCCATTTTAGTTAACTTACTTAGTTAAGTATCTTAACTATATGATGGTCATTACTCTTTGTCAATCAAGAATTTTATTTCAATTACTGAAACGACACTATCAGTTGCGTGATTTTAATAACAGGTATGCTAAATTATGATTGTAGAAAGGAGATAAAAGCTTGATAGATTTTGTCAATGTTGGAAAGAAAATTTCTAACCATCGGAAAAAACTACAAATGACACAAGATGATCTTGCAAATCAATTGTTTGTGACTAGACAGCTCGTATCAAAATGGGAACTAGGACTAAGTGTTCCAACGATTGATACCTTGCTCAATCTATCTAAGTTATTTAGTTTGTCATTCGAAGACCTTCTATGCCTTGAGGAAAAGATTGACATAGATGAATCAAATCTGTTTGCTCGGCACGATAGATCATTCATCTTTAACAACATCATCACTGGAAGAATAAAAGTAAATTTACCTCGAGTGATAAGCCAATTCTCTTCAACGGAGAGGATGATTCTATTAAAGGCAATTAAAAAGCGTAAGTTGAAAGTATCCATCAGTGATCTATTGCCAAAGCTAACAGTGAGAGAAATAGCATTTTTAAAAACGGAGGATGTTACATATGATTTTAAAAAAAGTAGTAAATGAAAATGGAAAAATAGTTTATGAACCAATTCGATTTGAAGACGCGGTCAAATTAAGTAAAAAAGAATTAGTCTTTACGGATGAAGACGAAGAAGAAAGATACGATGATTTTGGCGATGAATCAGATGAAGAACCAAAATCAAACAAAAAAGACATCAATTATCGATTGTTTCGCGGAAAACCAATCATTGATTTAGGTGATGAATCAAACCATAAAAACATCCAAAAAATCATGATGGGATTACCTTTCTTAGATGATGAAGATTTAAAAGAGATCGTGGATGACATCATTCGCAACCCATTAGAATTCAAGGACTTCCCTCTCGCCGCTTTGATGCCTTTCTTGGATGATGAGGATGCGGATCGATTATTTTTGACATGTGTGGATGATGATCAGTTAAGTAAAAATACTGATATTTCATCACTAGCGCATTTTGTCAGTGAAGCATGCTTAGATACCTTAGCAGAAGGCTATATGAATGGCAAATATCAACACGTCGATCTGGACACGGTGTATCCATTTATGAGTGGGAAAACAATGAAAAAATTATTTAAGTATTATTTGAATAAAAAAGATAATAAGTAATGATTTGCTCATGTATTAAGCAACCCGCATAAAAGCAAATGGATTCCTTGTAAATCTCGAATCAATTGTTTTTTATGACAAAACCCTAATCTAAAAAATTGATCATCAATACAATTCATTTAGAAAACCTATGGAACTTCAATGTCATAGGTTTTTTAGATTGAGAACTTCATTCCCTTTATTCACCCAATTCCCCCTGCTTTAGGAATAAACTACCGTGGGATTGGTGATGGAGCTGTATCTCAGAATTATGTTCCCTCAACGAACCAAAACAAAAACCTCTCACCATGATATTCGCCGGTGCGAAGGTAAGAGGTTAGATGATACCGGAATAGGAGATTACTGGTGGAGATGCTA
>JBILRP010000028.1:0-3728 GCA_044372565.1 Bacilli bacterium
GAATGACAAGATGGACATTGGGGCATGGTTTTGCCCTCCTTTATCTAAAACCATCCTAGAATAGATTGCTATTTTCGTCGACAATTTATCCGTTCATGTGGACGAGTTCCTCGATTTGTGGAATAAAGAAAAAGCTTACCTTGAAAGGTAGGCTTTGTTAACGGGTGTGGTTTATTCTTAAGCTAACGGTAAGGTAAGGATAAAATCATATTGGTTTTCTGAAGCATAGGCTTCAAACATCCCAGCATGCTCGTTAATAAGAAAGTAAACTAGAATTTCATTTGCTTCTACCACCAAGCGATGAATACGGACACCAGAACCATCTCCATCAAACAAAAATTCATCCAATATATTGAAATCCTTGTCAATAAATAAGACAAAAAAACGAGATAATTCAGAAACAGGGAATTCATCGTTACCAATGAATTCTCCAGCAACAATCATGTTTCCAGCATCATCAATGAAGAACTCTAAGGCTATGACTTTGCCATAGACATCAAGATTTAAAGTTTTTGTAGTTGTATCACCGTTCTTAAAGTTAATCGTGGTATTTCCATCAACAAGGACCCCATCAGAATTAAATGATTCTTGGTAATTGACAAACACAAATTGGTTAGCTTCTAACCATAAGACGTAAGCATTCAAATACGTAGTATTGGATGAAAGGGTGCGAACCACTTCAAAAAATTCATTGCTAACTAATTCAAAATTAAGATCCAAGACCGCAAAGAATTCATAACGTAAATACGTCATGTTGACATCTTGAGAGAATCGAGTTGAAGCTTGATCAATGAGAGTTTGTTGAGCGGTGGTTAGAATGTCATCACTCGCCGTCATTCTGCTCATACTAGGTGTATCTTTTGCTAACATGTTGTTATTAGTCATATAAACATTCAAAACGATAAAACCTGAATCCATCACAGGTAAACGGGTTTGGGTTTGATCACGTATTGGGTCTAAATCAATATCAATTGAGTCGGTGGACGACCATTTGCCAATCGTGTCAAAAGTTGCTGTGTTTGTGTTGGGTTGAACGGTTACTTCAGTTAACAAAGCGATTGTGTCCGTAAATTCTGTAAAGACTAGCGTTTCACCATGATAATTATGCGAGAAAGCTTCATCCAATTCATTATCAAATTCTTGAGCAATGGCATAGCGATGTGGAGCAAGCCTGACAAAGTCTTCGTCATTATATCGGTATGTATCCGAGTCATTGACGGCAAGGATATTTAACGTTTGGGTTTCGATATCCAATTTTAGGAAACTTTGAACATAATCGTCTGCGGATGATCCGCCACCGATGGTATTAAAAACCGTTCCATTTGAAGCTATTTGGTATTCATTAACTACACTATCAAAGTATCGGATTCGGTTTGCAAATTCTGCAACGATGATCAAGGTGTCTCCTTCGAGTTCCATATGATTAAATTGGATTGGTTGTGAATATGCAATTCCTGAAGCAATCGCATAAAGTTCTTCAAATTCAAAACTGAATGTCCAAAGTTTAACGCCATTTTCATTGATTCTAGATAGGTGATATTCTCGATAATCTAACCTTTCATCGTCGTAATAAATAGATGAATCTGTAAAATAAGAAACAATATAATCGTTTCCGTACTGAACAAATTCATCCCAGTTAAGGTCATCAACATAGTCAGGAAGTTCAATGGAATCAAAAATCAAATCATTATCAATTGCTTCAATTTCATATTCACCAAATTGGTTATATGGAATGACCCATTCTGAACTTGAAGAACCATTTGATAGTTGATCAATCACGAACTGAGAACCAATGGTTCCACCAACGCCAATGACGACTCCGAGCGCAAGCCAAATTGATTTCGCCTTGTTATTCATTTTTATTACCTCCTGCCATTATACTTAAATTGTTCGCTTTTGGTGATACTAATTTGGTTTTGAATTAGTGTTGGTAAATCATTTCATCGAATGGTTGAACCTGATTTGAAAGCAAATAAGGCAAAAAAGACCAACATAGAAGACTCTAGAAATTTTTGTCAATAGGAATTTTTTGAAAACCATATATATATATGATGTGTTGATCTTGTTTTTCAAACCAAGGAAAATCATCATCCGTTCATATAATCAAATTGGCAAGGAGAAACAACATGGCTAAACAAAGTCATCGCCTTAAGCATGATGTTCAAGCGGTCAATCAGATTCTAATTGGAGCAAACGTTGTCAAACAAACGAATGTGAATCAAATTCGATTATTCCTTAACGGGAATGCGAAGAGTCACCTGCATGATAAGTTTGCTTCTTTATATCCTAAGCTATGGGGACAGTATCCAACCATCACCCAACGTGAGATCGAAGGCGTGTTGAAGGAGATGCCTGAACCCATCCATCAACGTGATCGAATTTTTGAAAACCTTCATGGTGCAAAGAAGTTTACTGAGAAAGACTTAGAAGCCCTCGCGGATTGGGATGTTGTTCCAAAAGAACTTCAACAAAGTAAGCCACACCCATCCTTACTGATAGATGGGCATATGGTTCATTTTGGAAGTCAGCCCGAACTCAACACCTACCTTCGTTTAAAGGAAAAAGGATTGATTCAATCTTTTCGTGGGCAACACTTGATGATTCACTATGCCTCCTATTTAAGTGAAGACAAGAAGTATTATCCTGACTTTGTCTTTTTAACCCCAGATGGTTATATCGCGATTGTGGAAAGTAAACCAATCCAGTTGATGTCTTATTTCATCGTCGAGGCCAAGTATCATTTCCTTAAAAGGTACTGTGAAGCGCATGGATTCATTTACGCGATGATGGATGAAAACCTCGAGACGATTGAACAAGTCCGACAAGAACCCTTACCAACTCAAGTGACAGAATTCCTTGATCATCTGCTGGATACCGCAAGAATCTTTAATGATGGTGCGATGCAGATGGTGTACCAAAGGTTTGGTGATCAGAATCATAAAGATTTAGATTTGATTGCAAGCAAGCATTGGATTCAACGTGAACTCGTCAATAAGTCTCAATATGGATTCTTGATTAAGAAACAAAGAAAGATCAATTACGATGTCTTGGATCGGTTAACAACCAAGACAGCAACTATAAACGAAAAAGTAAAGGGAGGCGATGACCATGAGTAAACAACCTGTAAAGCCAACTTGGATTGGGGTTTATCCAGTTCTCTTAAAAACCTTAGTGAAAGACAAAGAACAAAAGATGGTTAATGACACGGTTGCTTCTTTGGTTGCATTCCTTCAACCCTTTCTAAAAACGTTTATTAAAGACTTTGAAATCAGCCTTCGCTTCATTCAAGATTCTACCAATCCTCGCCTAGAACGAGGAATGAATGAAGATGGGATCATGGGTCGTGATTTTGGCAAAGCTTTTTCTGGTCAATACTTTGATACGTTGAGCGTCACAATACATACGCCAACAAAGACACTAGATAAAACCAAGGAATTTATGAAGTTGTATGTTGAAGGATTAGTCATAGACTATTTTATTCAACATCCGAGTGAGTATAGTAACTGGGAATTGAGTTATCGCAATCGAAAAGGTCACCGTATTGCGACAGGACAATCCCCTGCGACTATTATTAATTTTCCTTTGATTAACATCTCGATGGTTTAGGTTATTAGAAGTAAAAAATAATCAATCCAGTTTTGGTCATAAATTTTCTTCGATTAAACAGATAGACAATCCGTGTGTTTGGGGAAAACTCAACCAGGATATTTAATGGATACTTGTTTATC
>JBILRP010000019.1:0-12402 GCA_044372565.1 Bacilli bacterium
CACAACTGAGTTTGAATTGTGTTTGAAACCTGTCTTGGTGTTTTATTCAATGTCTATTAATCTAAAGTAAATCACGGAAAGTACATCTATTCTTATGTGATGTTTGCAAAGATAATCCAACCCGATCCACGAAGGGTGAATTGCTTAACTGTGCTCGTCACTATGAAATGGTCACCTTGTTTAAAAGGAATGTCATCGATGATGATTTCTCCTTTGATCACGGTTGCAAGTCGATATTGATGATGGTGAACCAACACTCCTGTTTTCGTATTGACCCCGCATGCTTCAGCAACAAAATGGTCGTTATGAATTAATGGTTGAAGTTGATTGACGTGAGTCACAACTATCTAAAGTCAATTTCAATTCACGAAAGAGATCAGCAAACCTAATCTAAAACTAATGATGGAGAAACAAATTCTTATTTGATTTTCAAGATTACCCAACTCAATGGATTAAGTTGAATTCATGATAGATGAACCAAACTCAATACATCCCAAGTATCCTGCTTAATTAAATTAGTTTAAGGTAATCGCTGTCCCAGATTGACCTTTGATCGCTTGACCAGCTTCTTTTATGGAAGCAATGATTGCCTGTCTTTGTTTATTCTGACGAACAAAAAGCAACGCTGCTTCTACTTTGGGTAACATGCTTCCAGGCGCAAATTGGCCTTCTTTAATGTATTGGTTCGCTTGCTTTACATTGATCTTTTCTAATGCTTTTGCTTGTGGGGTCCCAAAGTTAATCATCACCCGATTGACGGAAGTTAATAGGATTAATCGATCGGCTTGAATTAAATCAGCGAGTTTACTTGACGCAAAGTCTTTATCAATGACCGCATCAATGCCTTTTAATTCACGGCCATGACGAATAACGGGGATGCCACCGCCCCCGGCAGCAATCACCAAATAGTTCGCTTCCATTAAGGTTTGAATGGCATCTTTTTCGATGATCAATTGGGGTTTGGGTGAGGGGACCACTTGGCGATATCCCCGGCCTGAATCTTCCACCATGTTAAATCCTTGTTTTCTCATCAATTCTGCTTCTGCTAAGGAATAAAAATCACCAATGGGTTTGGTGGGATGTTGAAAGGCAGGATCAAGGGGATCGACTTCGACTTGGGTAATTACACTGATGGGTTGAACGGATAATCCCATTTTTTCAGCGGTGATTCTGAATGCTTTTTGTAATGCATACCCGATATAACCTTGACTCATCGCGCCGGCATGGTTTAAATCCACAAAAGGTATTTTTGGTTGATGTTTATGGCCAATATCTAAACTTGTTTTAATCAAGCCCACTTGGGGGCCATTGCCATGAACAATCACCAATTGATGACCATCTTTAATCAGTTCAAGTAAAGGTTTGGCAACGTCAAGGGCAAGCTGAAATTGTTCCTCTGGATTATTGCCTAACGCGTTGCCTCCGATGGCAAAAACAATTTTCATATCGATAACCCTTTCACAAATCCTTCGAGGGCTTTTTTAAAGCATGCCATCGGGGGTTCTACTAAACCTGCTCCCACTTGGCCGATCCCTGCTAACTTATGGGCAATACCGGTATTGATAATCGGTAAGATATTACTGGCAATCACTTTACGAATATCAATCCCAAGCGCGGTGGGGGCAAAATCTAAACTTGGTAATTGCATCACGGTATGTTTTCCAACCGTGATCGTATGCATCTTTTTGGAATACGCCATCGCATCGGCGACGGTTCCGCCAACAAATTGAACAATCGCTGGTGCTCCACCCATGGCAAAACCACCAATCCCATAGGTTTCTGTAATCGCAGAATCGCCAATATCAGGAGCAGCATCTTTTTCACTGTATCCAGTGAAAAATAAGCCTTTGACATAATTTGCCGGCGCGGTGTACCACGTTGGACCACTTGCCAATTTGATGCCAAAATCAAGACCATTTCTTGCCATGATCGTGACAACGGTGCTATAGGGAATTCCTTGGGCCGTATCTAAAGCTACCTTTGCACTCGGCATGGAAAGATTCAAAAAATAATGGTCATTGTTTTTAATGAAATCAAACGTCATCACTTTTTTATCCATATCCGCTTTTGTTAAAAAGATGGCTCTCGCCATTTCTTTTAAGAACAGTGCGGTCGCCGCTTTATTACGATTATGGGTTTCATCACCCATTTGCAAAGCTTGGGCAATGATCTGTTTGAGATCAATCGGTCCGGTTAATTGAAGGGCTTCATGCATAATCGGAGCAAACACATCCCTTAACCATTTGAGTTTTTGAATCACTTCTGGACCATTTGCGCCGTACCTCAAGACCTTACCTAATCCCTCGTTGATACTGCAATACGCTGTATTTTTATGAACAGGGTTTTCCACCACATGGACAGGCATGTGCGGAGAGATAATCCCTGCCATGGGTCCTACTGCTTGATGTTCATGGGCGGGAGAAAAAATCAGGGTTCCTGAAAGGGCAACGGTTTCTGCTTCTTTTAAGGTCGAGGCTAATCCTTCAAACAGAATTGCCCCAAGTAATGCCCCTTGCATCGGTCCTGGCATGTTTTGATATTTAATAGGTGGTCCAGCATGGAGAAAGGTTCTTTCGTTCATCCCCGGTATCACTTTATACGCAGGCATGATCGCCGTTAATTTTGCTTGGGCGGCAAGAATACGGTCAAGCGCCATTTGATTGGCTTGGTCAATTTTTTCTTGAAACGCTTCAAGTTTCACCAACATGTTAACCACCGTTTCATCCCCAAGTCCAGGCGGTTGATAGGTCACATTCAAAAAGTCGACATGTTGTGATGTTAGGTCTTTTAGGAAAATACTTGAGCCAACATTGACAACCTTGACTGGTACATTTTCTTTTAATAAACGATTCATAGCCTATCCTCCTTGAATCATCGCCACTGCATATCGAATCGCTTGGGCATGACTAGTCGCCAAACGGACCCCAATGGCTTTGAGTTGTTGCTCTTGTTTTTTCAAACCTTGTTCATCACCCTGGGTCCCACATACATAGGCAATGATAGGAATCTCAGGACGAAGTTTCATCAACGTTTTCAACGTATCCACATGTGTGCCCGTAGGATCTTCATGCGATCCATAACCCAATTCAAAATCTAACAACAACACACCTAGGCTTGGATCCTTGGCTTCTTGTAAAATACGTTCTAGTCGGATCGTGGGTTCAATCATCGGATGGGGACGACCATTGGTGAAGATATCATCCCCCAAATCCACAAAACAATGACCCTTGGAATGAAAGACATCATCAAGATGTTCTTCTGGTTTTTTGGAGACGTTTGAATACACATCACCTAAGGATTTTCTTGCAATGCTAATCGCTTCCGAACATAACGTACCCCCGCAATATAAACCACGAATGTACTGCTTATCTTTTTTAATCGCATTGGCATCTAATAGCTGTTGCGAGGTTAATCCTTCGAAGGTGTCTATGTTTATTTTTGAAGCTTTGAGTGAGAGAAAGGCAGTTTCTGCTAAGGTTGACGCGTGATAATAAGGACTATTCTCTGGTTTATTGCCATCAATAAATCCAATCACCACTGGTTTTTTAACGGTTTTCAATTTTTGAAGAATTTTTTCATAGACACTGGGTGCAGGAGGCTTTGAGATGAGGGTGATCACTTTCGTGTTGTCATCTTCATTCAGATAATCAATGCCTTGAAGCATCATTAACCCACCGACTTTTTCTGATAAATCTCTGCCGCCCGTACCAATCGCGTGGCTAATGCCGCCACCAAATCGATCAATGAGCACGGTAACTTCTTGTAACCCAGTCCCAGATGCAGCGACAATCCCAATCGGACCACGACGGACTGTGTTGGCAAAAGCTAAACCAACGCCATTGAGGATGGCAGTGCCACAATCGGGTCCCATCAATAATAAGTTCTTTTGAATGGCTTTCTTCTTAAGGATGATTTCATCTTCAACGGTCACGTTATCAGAGAAGAGCATGACATTTAATCCTGCATTTAAGGCTTGATGGGCTTCATAGGCTGCATAGTTACCAGGAACAGAGATTAAGGCCACGTTGGCAGTTAAGGCTTTGCTCGCTGAAGACGTGGAGTAATAAACCGCGGATTGGTTTCCAACAGCTGATGCTGGGTTTGATGAGGTTTTAAGTCCTTTGATCAGCGTTTCTAAAAAGGTTTCTTTTAAGGTCAGACTTTTAATGCCGACCATACAGTCATTAGCCCCGACTTGTTTTAATTTTTCATCTGGAAAACCAATATCTTTGACGAGTTGAACATTCATCGGCGTACCCATTAAAAGAAAAATTTCTTCACCAGGATATTGTTTTTTTAATGAGGCCGTTAAAGACATCAACGTGACGGAATCATAATATTCGTTAACGAGTATACGTAATGATAAATTCATGTTTATCCTCCTTTAAACTATGGATGGTGTTTTGAAAAAAACTTTCTAAAATCATCCAACCAGAATTTCCACCTAATTTGGCAATGATCGAGTCTTGCTCCTCGTGATTTTGTTGAAAGATGCTCAGTAGCCAAGTCAGAAACGTTTCACTATACTGACCGAAATAGGCATCTACGAGCATTTCTTTAGACACTTCGGTTGTTGCTAACGATGGTTCTTGCATCAAGGGATGGAGATGGGTTAAGGAATGTCCTAAGAATCGCTCACTTAAGATGTAACCAAGAATGGCATCATCTCCGATCGGAGTTGATCCACCACCAAGACCAATCAAGGCAAGCAAGGATGATTTTTCTCGATATCTTAGAAAGGATTCAATTTTTGTTTTAACTAGGAGAAGCTCATGATCCAATGGATTTGAAAATAACTGATGAAATCGAAAGAATCGCTTCTCTATATGTTGCAATAATTTGGTTTTATGCTGGTTTGATTTTTCGATTGGAGGCATCACCCATAAACGACCATGCTTCAATTTGACTGCACAATGATTCTCAATAACTAATTCGTTATTTGTGATGGTAACCTTTACGCCTTGAACCAAGGTTTCCACAAAGGAATCTGGGAAAGCATCAATCACCATTCGCTTAGGTCCATTGCCTAGTTTTGCATCCACAAGGTGTAATAAAAAATCACCAGGAAAGCGGATGGTGATGGCATGGTGATAAACACGGAGAACCACTCCCACCTTTTGCGTCAGCAAAAGGTGAGAGCACGTCTTGTCAACACTACTTGCTTGTAACAGGTACCTTACTGACATTTTTTTCAGAAGGATCTTTATAGTAGTGGAAGAATAAGAAGACGAGACCAAACATCACGTAACCAATCGCCACCGGATTGATGGCCTCAAATGTGGTTGGGAATCCTATCGACGTTGCGTGGACAAATCCAAATAAGGATAAGCCAGCCGTGATAAAGGAATAAACCGCAGCCCGCATAAAGTTCTTATCAATCACGTAGATGCCGATTGCCCCGATGAGCATACCGACGAGAATGTCACCACCGGATAGACGTTGCCAACCTAAAAGTGGCACCCCGCTATTCGCTAAGGCTTCATAATCGATGACGGCTCCTACTGCTCCAAGTGCTGAGGTAATTTTTAAGACGACAAACCCAGCAATCAAAGGAATAAAGGATAACGCAATCGCTGGGAAGTGCTTCTTTTCGGTCACGGCAAATGCTTGCGCAGTGATCACCATGCCGATGTAAACAAGGATAGGTAATAACGCGACCAATGGAACCACACTAAGCACGAGGTTTAATAACCCTGTGAAGGCAAGCACTAAAATCGATACGCCGGTTGCCCACGAATAACCAATGCGAGCGCCGGTAGATTTCCATCCTGGATGGCCGATATAAATAATGGTTGGGAATGGTGATCCAAGTAATGAACCCACCACGGTTGCTAATGCTGGCACTAACATCGATTTCGTAACTGGATAATGTTCGCCTTCTGCTGCTGCAGATTCAAGATTATCCAAGGATTCTAAGAAATCATAAATTGCTAAAGGAATCGCTGCTGGTAAGAAAGGAGCGATATAAGAAAATCCTGTGATTAAGAATCCCAATTGTGGAATCGGTAAATTTAAACCGACGGTAGAAAAGGAATCCACAACTTTACTAGGATCCATATAACCAGTAACCCAGGCAAGCAGGGTTCCAACAATAATGGCAAAGGCACCTGCAGGAATCTTAAATGGTAATTTCTTTAATGCAAACCAACCACCTAAAACGATCGCAAACGAAGTCATCCCAATATAAGGCGTGGTAAACATTTCCCCAACTGGATTCATTGAAATATAAGTGATGGCTAATCCTGCCAAGGCACCTAACAAAGCAGACCTTGGTAAATACTTATTAATAAATGGTCCAATAAATGCCCCGGCAGTCATGATTAATCCTTGGATCAGATTCCAAGTTACACCTGCTGCAAGCGCATCATCCCAAGAGGCACCACCAAGTTTGACAACAAGGATGACACCAAAGGCGACGGCAAAATAGTGAGGCACAGATAATCCATATGGCATTGCTGTCACGTTTGGATTATTTGTTTTTCTTGCAAGTTGCATGGCTAAATAAGAAAGAATCAATCCCCCGGCAGAAACGGCAATTGCCGTACCAGGAACGACCGTACCAAAGACCATCGCGGCAGGCATACCAATTAATAAGAGTAAACCAATCGCGGCTAAGAAATTTGTTAACACGTTGGAGAATAGTCCAAAGTAACCATTTAAGTCACCTTTGACCCACCATTGAATTTTCACTGGTTGGGTTTTTGTTTGAGACATGTTCATGTCCTCCTTTACTTTAAACTCTTGAGAAATTCATCTGAGGTGGTTGTCCATCCGAAGATGCCACCTTGCTGATTGACCATTCGAATCGCTGCTTCTTGATCACGGGGATCAAATGCAGCAGTTCCGTCTTCTAACATTAAACATTCATAACCGCGGTCATTCGCTTCGCGAATCGTGGTATGAACACATACATGGGTGGTTACACCGCACATAATTAACGATTCGATACCTTGTTTTTTCAAATAGGCTTGTAACTTCGTTTTATAAAAGGCACCTTTTCCAGGTTTATCAATCACTAATTCACCTTTCAGTGGTTGTAATTCATCGACGATATCATGACCATATTCGCCACGGACTAAAATCCGTCCCATTGGCCCTTTTTTTCCGATCGAACTACTTCGACGTAACTTTGCAGGTTCTAAATCAGATAAATCTGGTTTATGACCTTCACGGGTGTGAATGACAGTCATTCCTTTGGTGCGCGCAGCGTCGAGGACTTTGCGAACGGTCGGAATAATGGATTTGGTTGGGGTAATATCATTCCCTAACGCTTCTCCAAAACCTCCGGGGGCGCAGAAATCTCGTTGCATATCAATGATCATCAAGGCCGTTTTTTTAGCATCAAAATCGAAATTAAACGGTTTCGCTTTCACGACATGTTTACGCATGATTGGTTGCTCCTCCTTTCTTACTTAGTTTGTCGAATAGGCCGAAATGGTAACCAAGCAATAACAAGGCTACAAGGGCGTAGCCAATCGTCATGCCTGCATTGGGTAAGATACTCACGGACGTTGGGGAGTGAATCACCCCAAAAAACGTTAAGACAACGGCAACCAACGACGTGATGGATGCTCTTAAAAATTTTCGATCAATGATAAAGGCAACGATGGAACCTAGAATCATCCCGACCACAATGGCCCCTGCGCCAAGATTGGCCGCACCTATATAGTTGATGCCTGCATCGGTTAAGACTTGATTTCCCACCGTCCCTGCATCGGTACCCGCGGCACCAAGGGCGGTATCCATGGCGTGTTGCGTCCATTCTGCAAGCCAAGGAATCATCGCGATCACTGCTGCTGGGGCATATTTTAAATCAGAGGACGTAAACGCTTGGGTGGTGATGACCACGCCAATGTATAAAAGAATCGGATATAAAGCAGGTAAAGGAACAATGTTTAATAACAGTGGAACAATGCCAAAACAAGTCATGACAAGAACGCCTAATCCTGTGGCGGCAGCATAACCAATACGTGCACCTGATTCTTTCCAACCAGGGTGACCAATAAAGACAGCCGTAGGAAATGGCGAACCAAAGGCGACACCCAATAAGGTGGTGATGCCATCGGCAGCGAGTGCTTCTCGGGTGTTATAGTCATCCCCGGCAGCAGCAGCGGATTCAACGTTATCAATGGTTTCTATAAAGTTATAAATACCTAATGGGATGGCGGCAATAATCACAGGAGCAATCGCTTGTAGACCTTCTTGATTAAAGACTTGAGGTAAAGAAAATTGAGGTAAATAGATTCCGATTTTACTAAAGGAATCTGTCAAGGCGTCGATGGACATATACCCGCTCACCCATCCAATCACCATCCCAAATAAAATGGCGACAAGACCCACAGGTAAATTAAACGGCATTTTCACTTTACCGATAAAACCTAACACAACCACCGCAAGAGACAATAGACCAATGTAAGGAACATAAAAGACACTAAAGGCTGGATTCAACGCAATGTAAGTAATAGAAACACCGGCCAAGGCTCCTAACATCGCGGACCGTGGTAACCATTTACGCACTTGCATGCCGATACCAACCCCAAGAACTTCGATGATCCCTTCGACGGCAGCCCATATTAATCCGGCTGACCAGGCTAAGGTCGCATCATTGGTGGTCCAATACACAGGACCTATCACTGAAAAGACAATAAGAAACATGTGAGGAACACTTGATCCAGAAGGAAGCGCAGTCACATCACTGCGTCCAGTTTTTTTCGCTAATTTATACGCCATGTAAGCGTAATATAGACTTGCCACAAAAATAGCTAAGCCAACACCTGGTAAAATTTTTCCATAAACAAAGGCATCAGGAAGACCAACGACGAAACTTAAAAGCACCGCCATCGTCAGGATGTTGGTCAGGTTATTGGTAAATAAACCAAAAAAACCATTCCAATCACTTTTGACCCATAATTTCATTGAACGCTCCTCCATTGCCATCATCATAGGCAAAATTGTAAGCGATTACATTAATGATAATATACAAAGATAAAATGTTTTGGTTGTTATATAATAACAACATGGGAATTTATTTAGGCGATCTGCTTTCTTCCAATATATTTTCAAATTATCAAGTCTTATCAGGAAAAACTTTTCTGAATAAAGAAGTGGAAAAGATTGCCATCTTGGAAACCCCTGACTTTGAAAAATATGTGCAATCAAAATCCTTAATCCTGACCACCTTATATCCGATCAAGTCTGATTTACCGTTATTTAAAAAACTCATCCAGGTGCTTGCCCAAAAAGAAGTGGCAGGCTTGGTGGTGAAGTTAAAACGCTATGTTGATATCATTCCCGAAGACATTGTTCAACGTTGTGAACAAGCCCATTTACCATTGATCACGATTGACTATGATGCAAACTTGTCGGAAATTTCTACCAACATTCTCAATGAAATTGCCACGCAAAGTTTACGAACGATTTCCTTAACGACATTTTATTTAGACTTGGTCAAGACGTTGGATGAAAATCCTAAAATTGAATCCATTCTTGGTTTTAAAGAACGCTTTGAATCAATGGATTATTGGATTTATTCGCATATTCAACAAAAAGCCATTTCAACCAATCCTTCGCTCAATGAGGTCGCAGAAAAACTAGCGAATCAACCGTTAACATATCAAAAGAATAAATCCTACCATGTCTATGTTGATGCGGTTAAACTTTCTAATCAATTGCTGTATCAGGTTGTGTTTTTCTTTAAACAAGATCATCGCAGTAAGATGCATTATTATGCGGAAATCATTAAGATGATGCTTGTGTTTATTTATCAAAAACGTAAAGAAATGACCTTGCAACAAAATCAATTTTTACTAGAAATACTCACCGTTCATAAGGTTTATCCTCAACAAGACATATTGCTAGAAAAGGCTGATATATATGGTTGGAAATTTACCTTTCCATTGATGATGATTGTCGTGGATATGAAAAGTACCTTAGACAAAGTCCCTTTACAAGGAACTGAAATCAAAGAGATGCTCATGAACATCGCAATGGTCGATAAAGATCAAATACGGTTCATTTATTTAAATCAACGGTTGGTCTTTCTTCTCAATGATTATCAAGTCAAGCAACTTGATCAACGTTTGCGGATGATGGTGAAAGACCTTGATCAACGGTTCCCTTTGTTAGATATCCGGATTGCATTAAGTCAACAACTCACGGAGATTGGTTTGATTGCAACCGCATACGATACCTTAACCAAGGGGTTACAGATGATTCACCAACGTCATTTGAAGGAAAAAGTGTTAACCAGCCAATCGATGCGTTTAATCGCCTTATTCAATAAACTCTCCATCGCAGAAATGAAAGACTTTGTCCAAAGTGTCATTGGCCCTTTGCTGACCTATGAAAAAAAACATGGGGGCAATTTATTAGAAACCCTTGATCGGTTAATTACCAACCAATTTCATTTAAAGAAAACCGCGGACATGATGTTTATTCATTACAACACCTTGCGGCATCGCTTGCGAATCCTTGAACAATTAGGTTACCAAAAAGGTGTCCTTGATACGAATCGATATGACTTTATCCTCGCTGTGTACATCGCCACCAACGTTCTCGATGCATCTGAGCGAGTTTAAAAACCTAACAAAGCAAACCTCTGTGTCTTTAATGGACTGAATCGAGAAGAATTTGTAACAACGTTGGTATGTTCTTCATCACAATCTCGTAGACGATTTGGAGTTTGACCCCTTCATATTGATGAGAAATCATATTTCGTAATCCGATAATGCTTGGCCAATGAATTGAAGGAAATTGTGTTTTGGTTTGAATAGAAAGCTTTTTTGCCGTTTCACCGATCTGTTCAAGATTGAGCATGACTGAATCTACTTTTTGTTGATCGCTTATCCATTCATGGACGGTTTGAACACCGATCATGTAGGTGTTGATTCTGATGCAATACGCTTGGATTCTTTCTAGATAAACCTTATCTTTCATAGATGATGATGCCGGTATCCTCTATCTCTAAATAGGTAGGTGAGGTTGTCTTTAGGGTTAAAGAACTAAACAAATCCACTTTTTTCTTTAATGCTTGCCGAAGTTTCTCCGCAAATTCAAAATACGCTAGACCAGAAAGATTGGAAACCATATAAAGGTCAAGATCACTTTTTGGATTGGCTTGTCCTTTTGCATACGAACCAAATAAAACAATTTTCTTGATGGGATGCTGGGAGGCGATTGATGCGACGATCCGTTTAATCTTAAGAAAGGATAGGATTCCCTTTGTTTCACTAATTTTGTCATGATGTTCCACGGCGTCTCTAAGGATACGGTCCATCATTAAATTCAACACCCATTCACTCGGTGTCCTTACGTTTTGTTCCCAGTTTTGTAAGGTATTTAAGGGGATACCAATCAGGTTTGAAATCTCTTGTTGGGAGTATTTTAAATTTTTTCGTAGGCTTTTTAGTGATTGACTCATGGGTTGATTCCTTGAGGTCATTATACCTCAATGGGGTATAATTGTTTATTAGATTAATTGTGAAATAAAAAATAAGGAAGAACGATTCTCTCTCAACGCATATCCTTAAGGTTTGATGTGCACCCTTAGCTGAAATAGACTTCTGACATCGTTAAATCCCCACTTCTTGTAGATGGTATAAGCTTGGTCGTTTGGATCTGCCACGAGGGTGACCATGTTCACCCCAAGTTGCTTTAATTGATTGAGGGTCTTCAGGAACATCCATTTTCCAATCCCTTGATGTTGATAAGCATCCAAGACATAAAACTCATCTATTTCACCAACCTCATCAAAATGATGGTATCCGATTTGACCTAGGATCATATCTTTTTGCTTGGCGAGCAAATATCCAGCATGGTCGGGGTTTTCATTTACCACCTCAAGAATTCGCTTGCCGTTGCCTTTCGCGTAATTGATACCGTATGTGACATCCATCGCGTAATTAAATGCCAAGAAGGAAGATTCATCACGTTTGGATAAATAGTCAACGGTCACATCAGGTTGGTGGCCTTGCATGTTCTTAAGCAGGACATCGATAGGCGCGCTCATTAACATGAATGATTCCAGAATTGGATGATACGGTAGAAGAGCTGATTGAATGGATGCTTGGATGACCGGTGAAAAGGTGACAAACTGACTAAAACCAAACGCCTTGGTGGTGTCTAGGTACCGCTGAATGGTCGTTGAATGGTTAGGGTTTTGCGATAACAACAAAAAATTGTGACTGAATTTATCAAGTTGCTTATCATCTTGGTATCGCACGTCCTGGTCAAATGGCATAGCCTTTGCATAGAGACCGATGCCTTTCAAGTACGCTTCCATAAGCCTATATTTGAAATCTTTTTTTACCATCATCTAATTATATATCGACTAAAAAATCTTTCTTGAGCACTTGGATCCTTTTTGTGAAAGCTCACAAAGAAAACGGAGGGCTTGTCCGTGTG
>JBILRP010000009.1:0-39911 GCA_044372565.1 Bacilli bacterium
TTGATCATCAGTAATAACCCAATGTCCTTAAGGATTGTGCGCCATGCGGTCATCGGGATCTATTACTAGAAAGGAGCATCATGGCAGAACTCAAAGGTCAAATCCTTGGGATTTTACTCGTCCTCACCATATTTGGGGCGATGTCAGTCGCTTTCACTGGCGTCTTTAATAACGCCGCGAGCAATATTGCTCAACAAGTCTCTGAAACATATTACGTCTAAGTAAAAAAAGGAGTAGGCAAGGCCTACTCCTTTTTCATTGTCTATTTGATTGATAATCGTGATGGATTATGCTACTATTTTTTTTGCGTAAATCTACACTGCTGCCTACTTAGCTCAGCGGTAGAGCAACCGGCTGTTAACCGGTTGGTCGAAGGTTCGATCCCTTCAGTAGGCGCCATGGCCCGTTGGAGAAGTGGCTTAACTCACTACCCTTTCACGGTAGCATTCAAGGGTTCGAACCCCTTACGGGTCACCAACGTAACATAAAAGCACACCATTTGGTGTGTTTTTTATTTTCTAAACTCATAAGTGAATAGTTTGCCATGATTAGCGATTGGTTTATGTAAAAAAAGGGACAAGTTTTGTTAAATGAAAACTTAACGAAATATATCCTCATATAGCGTAAAATAAGATAAGTACTTAGGAGGAATTCTATGATCATTGGTGTGTTAAAAGAAAGCAATGTAAAAGAGCAACGGGTTGCCATCATTCCTGGCCACGCGGAAGCATTGATTAAAAAAGGTTTTAGTGTCTTACTTACAACCGGTGCTGGTCAAGCTTCAGGATATTTAGATGAACAATATCGCCAACGTGGGGTGAGCATTGTTGCAAACAACGAAGCCGTCTTATCAAAGGCAAACTTGGTTTGTGCGGTTCGCTCTGGAGCTAATTTAGTAGAAAAGGATCCCATCTTAAAAAGTTTTACAAAGAATCAAATGGTGATTGGTTTGTTAGAACCATACCGAAAACATACATTTTTCGATGCGATGAATCAATTGACCATCAGTAGTTTTTCTTTAGAACTTGTGCCACGAACCACCCGAGCTCAAAGCATGGACGTGCTTTCATCGATGGCGAATTTAGCAGGATATAAATCAGTCATTCTTGCCTCGATGTATGCAAAAAAAATGTTTCCCATGATGATGACTGCAGCGGGAACGATTGTTTCAGCAAAAGTTTTAATTCTCGGGGTTGGGGTTGCTGGTCTACAAGCGATTGCCACGGCCAAGCGCTTAGGTGCAGTCGTCTCGGCCTACGATGTCAGAAAAGAAGTCAAAGAACAAGTCGAGTCCCTTGGGGCAAAATTTGTTGAGCTCGCCATCGAAAGTTCAAGTGGAGAAGGTGGTTACGCCAAAGCGATGGATGCTGCGTATTATCAACGGCAACAAGCGTTGTTATTGGATGTGATCAAAGACATGGATGTCGTCATCACCACGGCGAATATTCCGGGTAAAAAAGCGCCAATTCTTGTCACTAAAGCGATGGTTGAAGCGATGGCACCAGGTTCAGTGATTGTGGATTTAGCTGCTGAACGCGGTGGTAATTGTGAGTTAACCGTCTTAGGTCAAATCATTGACCACCACGGGGTGACGTTAGTTGGGGTCGAAAATATTCCTTCCCAGTTACCGTTTAATGCTTCTGCATTATATTCAAAGAACATGGTCAATTTCATTGACAACTTAGTGAAGAAAACTGACCAAGGTTGGAAAATTCAATGGGACGATGACATCGTTAAGGGTACGCTGGTGACCCATGCGGGAAACATCGTGCATCCTCAAGTCAAACAATGGCTTAACCTAGGAGGGCCAGCATCATGATCATCCAATTAATCACGGTCTTTATTCTTGCGTTATATCTTGGGGTGGAATTGATTAACAAAGTTCCTTCAACCTTACATACCCCGTTGATGAGTGGCACCAACGCCATCAGTGGCATCACCTTAATCGGGGCCATCGGTTTGCTCTTACTAGATAATGAAAATTCAAATATTTCATGGCTGGCGATTACGCTTGCCGGCGTGGCTGTGTTCCTCGCAACCTTAAATGTGGTTGGTGGATTTGTCGTCACCCAACGCATGCTCAATAAATTCAAAGGAAAAAAATCCAATGACTAATTTAGCAACCTTAAAAGAAACCTTGGTGGCGATCTTATATCTATTGAGTGCCGTCTTTTTTATCGTTGGTATTAAGCGGTTATCCAATCCTAAAACGGCCGTTCAAGGAAATCAATATGGCGCGATTGGGATGTTGATTGCCTCCTTAACCGCGTTCTTAGATTTTGGTTTGATCGTCGATGAAGCGAATGGGTTGACCTTTGCCTTTGCTTATTGGTACGTCATTCTTATCGCTTTAATTTTAGGATCCGTGATTGGCGTCATCTCTGCGGTCAAAGTGAAAATGACCGGGATGCCACAAATGGTCGCCTTGTTAAATGGGTTCGGCGGGTTGTCTTCCTTGCTCGTTGCTGGCGTCTATTATTATCAAAATGTGGAAGCCTCGTTATCGGTGATTGTGTTAGTGGCAACGATGCTATCAGGATTGATTGGGGCGATTACCTTTACAGGAAGTTATCTTGCCTATGCGAAGCTTCAAGGCATCAAATGGGTTCCTGATCAACCAGTTCGGTTTAAAGGAGATTTACTTTTTAAAGTCTTGTTGCTGTTACTCTTGCTCGGGGTTGGGATTTGGTTTAGTGTTCAACCTTCCTTAATGTTATTTATTGCCATGGTTATTGGTGCCTCCCTCTTGGGTGTGTTCTTGGTCATTGGGATCGGTGGGGCCGACATGCCAGTGGTCATCGCCTTATTAAATTCCTATTCCGGGTTGGCCGCAGCGGCAACTGGGTTTGTGTTGAATAACGTCTTGCTAATTATTACCGGATCACTCGTCGGTGCAAGTGGACTGATTTTATCGGCAATCATGTGCAAAGCGATGAATCGCTCGTTGGTGAATGTTTTGTTCGGTGGGTTTGGTGCGATTGCCCCCGCGGCTTCTAAAGAAGATATTTATGCAGGCAAAGTCAAAGTCACCTCCAGTGAAGAAGTGGCTTTGTTACTACAATCATGCCAGCGTGTTGTCATCGTTCCCGGATTTGGCATGGCCGTGGCCCGCGCGTCGAATGTGGTGAAACAATTATGTGATCTGTTAGAAAAATCAAACATTGAAGTCGTCTTTGGGATTCATCCTGTGGCGGGACGGATGCCTGGTCATATGAACGTCTTGCTTGCCGAAGAAAACATCGCCTATGAAAAAATGTTTGATCTCGATACGATCAATCCAACCTTTAAATCCACGGACATGGTCTTGGTCATTGGGGCAAATGATGTGGTCAATCCTCTTGCCCGTGATCCAAAATCTTCCATTGCAGGGATGCCAATTTTAAACGTCGATGAAGCACGAACATGCGTGGTCATCAAACGTTCATTAGGTTCTGGTTTTGCGGGATTAGCCAATCCTTTATTCACCTACCCACAAACCTTGATGCTGTTAAACGATGCGAAAAAAGCCATTGAAGACATTGTCAAAAGTTATAAAGAACTTTAGAAAAGAGAAAACTCAATGAAAAAGATTGCCATCTTGGTCGCAGAATTTTATGACGATAATGAGTTGTATTATCCTTATTACCGATTACAAGAAGCAGGCTTTCAAGTTCATCTAATTGGGGCAATCAAAGGCCAAGCGTACAAAAGTAAACATGGCATGCTTGCCACCAGTGATTTTTCTGCCAACGAAGTCAATCCCGCGGATTATGATGGCTTAGTCATTCCTGGAGGATTTTCTCCAGATTACATGAGACGGTCTTCGGATATCGTCACCTTTGCCAAAGCAATCGCCGATGCAAAAAAACCAATCGCTGCGATTTGCCACGGGCCATGGTTAATGGCATCCGTTTGTAATTTAAAAGGAAGAAAACTCACAAGTTATTATTCGATCAAGGATGACCTCGTTCACGCTGGTGCGATTTATGTGGACGCCCCTGTGGTCGTGGATGGTAATTATGTCACTTCACGAACACCAAAAGATTTGCCTGTGTTTCTTCCTGCCTTTATCAAATTAATCTTAGGTTAGTATTTAAGTTGAACGCGTGAATCCATGACAATCGGTTGAGGATAATCTTTGCCAATTTCACATTGATACATGCCCATTTGTAAACCGTTCATCGTCCAAGGTTGAAAGCGTAATGGGGTTGGGATATGTTGAAGCTTGGGTAACCATGTTGCCAAGTAATCACCCGTAGGATCATATTTTTTGGCTTGTAACGTCACATTAAAGATGCGGTCTTCGCGTGGATCGCTGCCGATGCCACTGAGATACTGCCAATTGCCATAATTACTTGAGACATCATAATCGATTAAATAATGTTCGAATAAAGCGGCACCAAACCGCCAATCAAGGCGAAGAATCTTGCTGATAAAATTAGCGACGTTTTGTCGACCGCGATTGGACATCCACCCGGTTTGATAAAGCTCTTTTAAGTTCGCGTCCACCAATGGGTATCCTGTGGATGCATTTAAAATTGCATTCACATAGCTGGGATTGTTACGCCAAGGTTGAACAAGGTTTTGAATGCCTGACTCAAAGAAAATCACCCGACCAACCTGAAGATGAAGATAATAGAAGAAGTCACGCCAAAGCAGTTCAAACCATAACCAATAGGTGGATTGATTTTTTTTCAAGGTGGCTTCGACTTTCATCAATTGGGCATAAATGTAACGTGCGGATAATAACCCTAACGATAAGGCAGGAGATAGTTTACTGCTGTCTTGAAAAGCAAGCATGTTGTTTCTGGTTTCTCGATACGTCAGCACATGTTGATCCACAAAGAAATATTGATGAAGATATTTTTTAGCTTCGGTTTCACCACCAAGCATTCGCTTGTTGACCGAGCTTGAACGAGCTTGAAGACGTTGCCAATCATCCTCGAGGATAGGTAAAGAAACTTGCGGATGGGGTGGGATAGAAACAGGAGCATCAATCCGGATATTTTTTTCAATCTCGATACGAGCATCGGTAAATCGTTGAGGTAACTGGGTTAATAACCACGGATAGGTTAATGGTGAGCATAAAGGTTTATCATGCACCAATGTCAACGTTGGATTGCCTAATGTCTTGATTAAATGTTGTAATCTAAGTTTTTCTTCTTCGCCTGGTTCGACGGCGGCAAACACATGTTCAACGTGTAAGGAGGAAAATATCTCAGGTTGAAGATGATCGTCCATCCAAACATACATGGGGATGTTCAAGGGTAGTAAATTCTTTTTTAAATCTTGTAAACTTTCCCACAAAAATTGTTGCCGAAAAGGACCACTCTGATGAAAACCCCAAGTCGTGGGTTTAACATCGTTGGCAGGATAAAGATAAACACCAATGACCGGTAGTCCTTGTTTGATTGCCTTGGTCAAACTCAATTGATCATCAATTCGTAAATCATGTTGAAACAAGACGACCGAAACACGTGGTTTGTTCATTTAAGTTAATAACTCCTTGGCTCTAAGAAGAATATCAGATTGATCCTTAGGGTCCATTTTTTTCCAAACACTCAGCATCATCGTCATGCGGGGATTGGCTTGGAAACTATCTTTTTTGGTTGCTAAGTAATGCCAATAGAGACTATTGAAAGGGCAAGCTTTCTTTCCAGTTTTTAAGGTGACTTGAAAAGCACAATCATCACAATAGTCTGACATCTTGTTGATATACGCTCCCGAAGAAATATATGGCTTGGTTGCCATCTTCCCACCGTCGGCATGTAATCCCATGCCTAACACATTGGCGGCGACAACCCATTCTGATGAATCGATATACATTTCGTTAAACCACCGATTGACCGCTTGGGGATTGACCTCAGCGAGGTTGGCATAATTACTTAAGACCATCAAGCGTTGGATGTGATGGTTGTACCCATGGGCAATCGTTTCTTCAACCGTGGTCTTTAAACAGTTCATGTCGGTCTTTCCTGTGTAATAAAATTCAGGCAAAGGGCGATCATGGTTGAAATGGTTGGACGTTAAATAATCTTCTCCTAAAACAAGATAGATTCCTCGAACATATTCTCGCCATCCAAGAATTTGACGAATAAATCCTTCGGTTGCTGCTAAAGGAGCTTTTCCTTCTTGATACATGTTTTCTGCGCCTTCAATGACTTCCTTCGGACTGAGTAAACCAAGGTTCAAACTACTGGCAATCAAAGAATGAGACATCCAAGGTTGGTTGGTCAGCATTGCATCTTGATAATCTCCAAAGGTGGGAAGACGGTGAATTAAAAAATGCTTGAGTAACGCCAAAGCATCCTCACGGGTGACAGGATAACTAAAGTCAGTCAACGCGCCAGGATGATCAGCAAATCGCTTTTCCACCTGAGCATTAAGTTTCGTGGTGAGCTCGTCCATGACAAACCATTGGCTAGGTGTAAAGCTAACATCCTTGATCGGTGGTTTACGATTCTCTGTATCAAAAGAAAACTTGCCACCAACGGGTTGATCCCCATCCATGAGAATGGAAAATTGTTTTCGAAAGCGGCGATATAACGGATCAAGTTTCCAAGATTGTCCCTTAGGTAATAAGTCAGTCCATGCGTCAGAGGAAATTAAAAAGAGAGGATCTTCAAGGATTTGCATAGGTTTCTTTTGTTCTATCCAGCGTTGTTCATAATGATTGGTGGGGCGAAACACAATTAAGTTTTTAATCGTGGATAATCCTTCTCCAATCGTCTTGGCAGCGATGACCTTGATCTTCCAACCAAGCTTTTGGTAGGAGCGCACAACATGGTGCATCGCCGATAAATGTAAGAGGATTCGTTGTTTGTGAAAATGGTAATACGTCCATTGATCATCAGAATCAATCAAGATAATCTCATCCTCTTTTTTGTTGAGGTTTGCCTTTTGAAGGTAAAGGGGATGAAGTTGATGTGACCATAAAAACAGAGTGTTTCCCATGCTCTCAATGTAGCATAAGTAGTATCATAGAGGCGTATGGATGCAAATGCTTTACAAGAACTCACCTTCCTTGAAAACTCCTTAACGTCTTTTCTCCAATCAGCATCATGGACTCGGCCTTGGATTACCTTGAGTTTTGGCATGTCCCTTGATGGAAAAATCGCCACAAGAAAAGGTGATTCTAAATACATCACCGGTCAAGAAGCACGTGGTTTTGTCCACCACCTCAGGCATCGTCATGATGGAATTTTGGTTGGCATTCAAACCGTCATGAACGATCATCCTTTACTCACCACCCGATTAACCAACATCCAAGGCAAAGATGCCCACCGCATTGTCCTTGATTCCCAATTAAGAATTTCTCTTGATGAACCCATGCTTCACCAAGTCAGTGATGCGAAAACGATCCTTGTTGCCAAAGCCAATGTCGCTGACCAAAGTAAAGTGGATCAACTTTCATCCATGGGGGTTATTGTGTTGTTAGATCATTACCAATCCAAACGTATTCATTTGCCTTGGTTGATGAAGCAATTGTTAAAACTAAACATTCGTTCCGTGATGGTCGAAGGTGGCGGTACCGTCCATGAAAGCTTTATTCGCCAACAATATGTCGATCGAATTTATGCGCAAATTTCCCCAATGCTAATCGGTGGAAAAAAGGCGAAGACGCCAGTCGAGGGTTTGGGATTTGCTTTACTCAAAGATGCAACTCGTGTTGCGTTTAGCAACCATTTTAAATTAGGTCAAGATATAATCATTGTATCGACGAAACAGGAATAGGAATAAACCATCAATGTTAAAATTTTTATCCGTAAAAGAGGCGGTCGCTCGCTTACTATCAGGTGATAAAATCTTATTAGTCGATGATGAAAAATTAGACTCTCCAAGCCACTTTGCTCAATTTGCTGAATCTGCCTTACAAACCAAAAAACACTCGTTACTCCATACAGTTCCTGGTAATGTCATGATTGCCTTAGGCTTTGATAAATACGCTTCAGTTTCTAATGCTTTAAAAGACGCCAATAATGAATTTATCATTCCGATGGTAACCTTGGGAGCGCCAAACTTAGGTTATGCTCTCAATGATAAGTTCTTTACTAGTCTCCTCTCAACCATCGTTAAATCCGATTCAACCAATGAAGATTTTCGCTTCGATGTTGGCTATCAAACCTATCCTGTTAAACTGGGTGGAACGTTAAAAAAAGCGTCACCGTTTGAAGCAATCATTGATTTAGCATACATAGGCAAAGTTGAACCGGTTGCGATTTTATCCCCTAGTTGTGATGGCGTTGGTCGATTACAAACTGGCATTGATTTGCAACAAGTCAAAGAAGAAATTCCGACCTTATCGATTGCAGAATTAATTGCCTTCCGTCGTAAACAAGAATCTTATATTGAACGTATTGCCACTGCAGAAATGCCTACCAAACATGGGGTTTTTAAAATGGTTGGATTTGTGAATAAATTAAATGGAGAACACCACGTTGCTTTAGTTAAAGGTGATGTTAGTACCCAAGAACCAGTGTTGGTTCGCGTTCATTCTGAATGTTTAACAGGTGATGCCTTTGGTTCCCAACGTTGTGATTGCGGTCAACAACTTCAAGAAGCGTTAAAACGTATTGAAAAACTAGGTCGTGGCGTCTTACTCTACATGCGTCAAGAAGGTCGAGGCATTGGTTTGATTAATAAAATTAGAGCCTACGCATTACAAGACATGGGATTAGACACGGTGGAAGCAAACTTGGCCTTAGGGTTTCCTGAAGACTTACGGGAATATGGCATTGGCGCACAGATCTTAAAACAACTCGGTATTTCTCAAGTGCACTTGATGACCAACAACCCAACCAAGATTCGGTCTTTATCCGGATTTGGTATTGAAATCGTTGATCGCGTTCAAATTCAATTGAACCACCATGAACGTACCGAATTTTATTTGAAAACAAAACAAGAAAAAATGGGACATATGCTCAAGTTTAAGGGGAAGTCAAGAACCCACTAAGCTTGAAAACGCTTTTATAACATTTATTTGACCAAAGGGTCTATATCTATAGACTTTTTTTGTTTATACTAAATTCATATGAACATCAATATTTTTACTGCCTTAAAACCCCTCCATATCGACGGAAGAAAAGACCATAGTGCTCATCGCCCAATTCTTGAACTACCGGATGCATCGAAAAAATTAATTTATGTTCCCCTGGTTGGACCCAATGGGGTGGATATTGACCTCCATGCCAAGGTTGGTGATCACGTCACCATTGGCCAAGTGATTGGGGTGCGCAAAGACATGCACGTTCCTTTTTTTTCTAGTCTCTCAGGAACGATTGTTAGAAAAGAAAATAAATATCATCCTGTGGTGGGTCGTCCAGTTCCTCATTTTGTGATTGAGAATGACGGTAAACATACAAAATCCTCCTCCATCCAACCTTTAAGCATGAACGCCACCCAAGATCAAATCATCAATCAAATGAAAATCGGCGGACTTACTGGACTTGGTGGATCAGGCTTTCCCACCTACTTTAAATATCAATCAGCCAAAGATGTTGAATACGTGTTAATCAATGGCGTGGAATGTGAACCCTATTTATCCACAGATTATGTCACCGCCCAAACGTATGCCGAAGAAGTGCTGAAAGGCTCAGAATTATTCCGGATTGCTGCTGGGGCTGAAAAAGTCATCATTGCTTTCAAGTCGACCAAAGTCGCCATCAAAGAAGCCTTACAACCCTTTTTAACTCAGTACCCCCATATTGAAGTTCGCTCCGTACCTGATGTCTATCCGATGGGTTGGGAACGAACCTTGGTGAAAACTGTTCTTCATCGTGAATACGATAAATTTCCTTTAGAAGCAAAAGTCATGGTCTCCAATATTACCTCAGCGATTGCTCTTCATGACTTGGTGATCCTAGGTCAACCGGTGATTGAACGAATTTTAACGTTATCGGGTGCAGGCTTAAATCAAGAAGTCAACGTTCGGGTTCCTGTAGGCATGTTGATGAGTGATGTTGTCCATGCCATTGGTGGTTATGCGAAGGATTCTGTGACGGCTTTCATTGGGGGACCGATGTCTGCGAAAGCAGTCAAAGATGATCAATTTGCTGTTCAACCGCACTTTGGTGGGTACACCGTTTTAGCGCCTATTTCATCTCAAGAAGAAACTTGTCTACGATGCGGGGCATGCACGAGCAACTGTCCAGCCAACTTACAACCGATTGAAATTAAATTAGCGTTAGATAGTCAAAACAACGCCCGTTTATTAAAACTTGATGCGATGAAATGTGTCGAGTGTGGGATTTGCACCTACGTCTGCCCTTCAAAGATTGAAGTCACCGAAGCGGTTCGCCAAGGAAAAGCGAAAACCCGGATTGAATTGGCCAAGCAAATGGCAAAAGTATCATGACCCAATTTGTCACCTCTCCTGGTCCATATCTAAGAAATCCTCTTGCCCAAACCAAACGGGCCATGCGTGATTACACGATTGGCTTACTTGGTTTATTTGCTTTTTCAACAGGCTTTCATTGGTTAACCCATGGCATCGAATATGGTCTCAAATCTATTGGCATGATGGTGACCTCTTTACTCATCACCTTGCTTGCCGATATGTTCGTCGCAGCGTTACGCTATCAAGCCAAAGATGGTCGCTTGTTGCCTTCCATCATTCAAAGCGTCAGAAAAAATTATTCTTATGTTACCGCCGTGTTAATGACATTAACCTTGCCAATCGGAACGCCTTATTTTGTCGTGATTGTTGGTAGCTTATTTGCAACATTGATTGTGAAATATACCTTTGGTGGCTTTGGGATGAACATCTTCAATCCTGCTGCGTTTGGCAGAATTTTTGTTGGGCTTGCGTTTGGTGGTCAGCTGACTGCCTTCATTCCTGGTACGCTCGGTAGTTATCTTGGTGATGTTCCTTCCCTTACTTCAACAGGTCAAACCATCACCACCGCCTTTGCAAGCACCTATCCAAACTGGATTGGTTACAGCTTAGAAGGATTACCAGTGAATTCATTATGGCAGTTAATCTTTGGCAATTATTCTGGAGCATTAGGGGAAACATCGGTACTACTGATTGTCATCCTTGGGGTGATATTAACGTTATTAAAAGCGCATAATTGGCGACCAACCGTCTTCTTTTTATCAACACTTTGGTTAGGAGCTTTTTTCCTTGGTCTCTTCCATGGAATGAATCCATTAACGTATGCGTTTACGTTTGTAAGTTTAGGGTCTGTCTTCTTTGGCGGCATGTTTATGCTCACCGATCCTGTCACCTCGCCCACGTCCAATTATGGCAAGGCGATGATTGGGATCATTGCTGCGTTTGTCGTGTTGATCATTCGTACGCAAACTGCGCTTCCAGAAGGTGTGGTGTATGGGATTGCCGTGGCAAATTTAGCTTCGCCAATCATTGATAAATACACCGTGGGATTAACCAATCAATTCTTAAAACAACGCTACGCTTTGTTATCAGGCTTGATGGTGTTATCCATCGGGGTGACGATTTTACCGACGATGGTCACAGCTGACTCAAGTTCAAGTCCTTCCTCTTCAGAAGTCGTTGTCGTTCCCTATGCTACTTATCGCGGTGAATATTCATCGTATTTTTATGATGAGGATGACACCCCAACGAATCTGGTGGTTGATGTCGGTGTTGACCGATCGTTTAACCTTGTGAAGATTGATATCATCTCTGGCATTTCTACGAGCGGCTTTGCACCAACCTGGGCAAGTCAAGGTCCTTCGATTATCAATACATATTTATCCATGAATGTGGATGAATTATTGGCCATCGATGATCAACTAATCCCTGAAAATATGACCATCACGGGTTCGTCCATCACCATCACCACCTCACGATTGTTGAAAGCAATCCAACAAGCGTTTGATAATATCTCTATCTTCAAAGGATCTGCACAAAGTTATGCATGTGATCAATGTGATACTGAAGATGTGGTGCACGCCACGGTTTATGTTGATACCAGTGACAACACTTTGGTTGGTTTAGATTGGACAGGAACCCTGGCCACGAGCAATCCATATTTAAGCATCATTGATGAAGAACTCATGGGTATCCAAGATTTCTATCTTGGTCAAACCACAAGTGAAGTGATTGCGTTAACCTCGTTACCTATCTATCCAAACTTCAATCCAACTGAAAGTGGCGCAACGATTAGTTTTGTTCGATTACATCAAGCATTATTGAATGCCTTAGGAGATTAAGATGGCAAAAACAACTTCTTCAATCTTGGTCTTAGGGATAACCGCAGTCACAGCGTTTTCAATTTTATTTGCCACCAGTGTCTTGACTGCTCCTATTTTAGAAAATAGAGTCAATCAACGATACCTAGATTTACTTAACCTTGATTCACTTGGTGATTATGAAGTCGGTGACGTCATCCTTCCAACAGGAGATTTACTCACTGCTGGCATCACGGAAATCAAACCCTTTTATCTCAACAATGATCTAGACGCAGTTGCTTATACTGGATCTACTTCAGGATATGCTAATGGCTTGTTGTTTCGTGTTGGCATTCGTCATGGCATCATCACTCAATTTGTCGTCGACGCCCATGGAGAATCAGTAGGATATGGTGCCGATGTGTTGGTGAATTTTCCTGCAGCCCTTGAGAATCTACGTATCGAAGAAGAGTCTGTTTGGACAGCGAGTTTAGTCTCTATCTCAACCGGTTCAACGATGACTAGGCGAGGCATCGTGAATGTGTTAAAAGCCATTCGCATTGATTTTATTGAAAGGATGGGTGGTTAAGGATGAAAGCTTTTAAAGATGCTTATCAAGAACAACACCTGATTCTTTCTTTAGGTTTAGGCTTATTTATTTTGCTCGCAGGTGGTCAATCCTTGACGAGCGCATGGATGATGACCCTGGCCTTATTCTTTAATTTATTGTTATCAAGCACGATTCTTTATTACTTAAAAAAATATTTTACCGAAGATAACAAATGGTTGCTTATCATGCTGGTGATGGCGAGTGTCGCCACATGGTTTCAGATGCTAGCCGTTGCCTTTTTACCCGGTTGGGTTGTTGGCATTGAAACCTATCTACCTTTCATTGCCATCAGCGGATTGATTCTTGCCCGTGTGGAAACGGTGGTTCAAACGGAAACCTTACCAAACATGATCTTTCATGGGCTTGGTTCGGTCGTTGGTTTTGCGATGTTGGTGTTACCGATAGGTTTCTTCTCGGATTTGCTTGGTTTGGGTGTGATTACCTTTGCCTCACCTACAGATAATGGGTCATTATTTGATGTTACGATCTTAGCTCCAGCGTACCGCATGCCCATCTTTTTAGGACCTCAAGGAGCGATTGGTTTACTCATCCTTGCTGCTTTATGGATTGCCTTCGTTCAGAATTTTAGGAGGAAACAAGCATGAATTTAATGTCTGTGATCCTCACGGCCATCATTGGTGGCAACATCGTCTTAACTCAGTTTGTGGATATTACCTTATTAAGAAATTTAAGAAAATTAGATGTCGCTTTTTTTGTTGGGATGTTCATGATCGACATCACGCTCGTCAGTGGCCTCATCTTTTATGGAATTTATCATTTAGTTTTAGTGCCGATGGATGTAACCTTTTTATCATTTCTATCCTCGGTGATGATCATTGCCCTTGTCAGTCAAGGAGAATGGTGGGTTCTTAAACGCTTCTTTCCCAAATGGCATGAAACGTATGGATTTTATTTTCCATTGGTGACCACCAATGCGGTGATTACTTTTGTCTTGATGTCTTTCATCACCATTAACCTTAGTTTATGGTATGTGATTGTCTCTTCATTGGCAGTTCCGTTAGGATTTGTTATGATAAACATGCTGATGGTGATTTACCAAGAACGACTGGATAGAACCAGTCGAATTCCTGCCCCTTTTCAAGGGTTAAGTATCACCCTCATCATCCTCGCGTTGATCGTGATGGGATTAGTTGGTCTAGGAGGACTTTAACATGAATGAAATCGTAAGATTTTTACTAGGTATCGGTGTGATTGTTGTCATGATTGCTGTCTATGCATTGGTGACCAATATTCGTAGAAAAACCATTCTAGCCAATCAAGCTGAAAGCTGCGACACCAACCCACAAGGTGGATGCTGTGGCAATACAGGTGCGTGCAGTTTTGAACATAATGTTCAAAAAATAGATGGTTCAAAATAACCGATTCTATCTTGATTTTTCTTTGTTTTTCCTTGATAATTTGACTAGGTATAACCTAGTCTTTTTTTATGAAACCTAACTTTACATTAAAGAAAAAAACCGCTGACGTGTATGCCTTCTCTATTTTGTTATTGGCGTTATCTCTCTTATTATCGTTGATCAATATTTATAATCGACCCAGTGGAGATCTTTTTGTTTCTGTGTATATTGAAAACCAATTGGTGAACCAATATTCATTGTATGAAAAACAAACCCTAACCTTTGAACAAACCACCTATCCAATTCTTTTAGGTGATATTGTCTTGGCGATTGAGGATCAACGCATCCGTATCGAACAAGAAACTTCACCTTTAAATGTGTGTTCTGAACAAGGGTGGGTAGCTACACCTGGACTACCGCTGATATGTGCTCCTAATTATTTCATGGCAGTCATCGAGGCACCCATCTTATGAAGCATACATCCGTCAAAAAACTAACTCGGATGGCGATGTTATTGGCACTTGGCGTCTTACTCAATTATGCCGAAGTGATGTTTTTACCCACGGCGTTTATTTCTCCTGGTGTTAAATTAGGGATTGCCAATACCGTTGGATTGATTGTTTTGTATGAATATGATGACTCAACGTATTTCTTCTATGGATTCATGCGCGTGCTCATGACGAGTTTATTCACAGGGTTTGGTTTTAATTTTTTAATTGCCTTGAGTGGTTGGTTGTTGGCATCCCTCGCAGTCATCGGGGTTCGGCGAATCCATCAATTATCCATTTTTGGTTTATCGATGATGTCTGCTGTGTTTCATGGGGTGGGACAAATCCTGATGGTTGCGTGGTTATACCAAACGATCTTGATGATGAATTACTTACCGGTATTGATTGTTTCAGGATTACTTGCTGGCTTGGTGGTCGCAAAATTAAGTCAACAAGTGTTGCTTCGACTTGAAGGCATGCAGCGATGAAAACATTCTTTCACACCTTAAAATCTTTTTTCTCGCCCAAGGAATGGTTGATCCTTTTCATGTCAACCTTAGTCAGTGCCATCATTTTGTCTTCCACTGTTTGGATCACGCCTGTGCAACAAGGGGTCAATCCTTATCAATTGCTAGCCTATAACATTGATGTTCGCGATCGAACAGGTGAACGACTCGATCCTTTTTATACGATCTTTTTTGCTAACTATGAAGCGAAAGCATCGATTGAAGAAAAACAGCAAGTGAGTGATCTTTTGGAAGAAGAAGTTCAACGACTTCATCGCTATGGCGATCGTCATCATGAATTTTTATCCAATCCTGATGACCCAAATTCTGCAGTCTTTCATAATCTGAAAGTGCTCAATGCGATGCATGGTCAACAACAATGGTTGGCGATTGATGAAACGTTTTATGATCTTTTGTCTGAAGCAAAAGCGATGACGCAATTCACCGATGGAGCTTTTAATATGTTCATTGGCACCGTCAGTGATTTTTGGGATGACCTACTCGATAATCCTTTGTATCGTCTCCAATATACTCAATTAGACCCTGCGTATAATCCATTACAACGACTTGCCTTAGAATCAAGGATCCAATATGTTCCTCTTTTCAATGAAGAGGTTGATCAAGTGTTGGAATTAAAAATTGAAGACAGTCAACCTTATGTTCGTTTCAATACGTTTCGTCAATCACCAGCGGGATCAATCAAAATCACCTTAGGTGGGATTGCCAAAGGCTTTGCCAACGACATCATCGCCGATCAATTATTTTCCCAAGCATTCACGCGAGGTTATATATCCAATGGCACGAGTTCCATCACGACGTTAGGTCCACGCTATGGCAATGTGCCTTATCGGTGGCAAGTGACGTCTCCTCATCCTTCAGCAGACTATGCATTCACGATTGAAAAACCAGGTCGTCATAGTCTATCGACTTCAGGGGCGTATGCAGGATTTCGAATGCCATTAGGATCAACCCGGGTATTACGTCACCACATCATTGATCCGCATACAGGTTATCCTTCAAAACAAGCGATTGAATTGAATGTGATTTCTTCAACGTATCCAGCTGGTCGTTTGGATGCATTATCCACGGCGATGATGACGATGGATAAAACCACCGCCATGCAATACCGAGAAGAAATTCTTGCTCAAGGTTATGATCTAGAAATTGCCTGGATTGAAGTCATTGATGAAAAAGTCCAAGTCACCTATAGTCCTGCCTATGAAACGATGTTAAAAAAAGAACAAGGAGTTAGCTATCAACGTTGGTCTGAAATCTTGTAAGCGTTTTCATTCAACTGATGAATTGTTGTTTGTTTCATCAGCATTGACAATATAAGTGTAGAAAAAAACATTTCTAAGGAGGAATGGAAATGAAAAAATTATCAGTCTTAGCCGGTGTCTTAGCAGTCAGCTTTATCGCGAGTTGTGGTACACCTACGGTTGAAACCAAAACTGGAATCGGATATGGATTAGTTCACGCTCATTATGTTGGCGTCGCTGAATTAACCACCGAAGATGGCGTAGTGACTGAAGCAGCTTTTGAAGAATACTTCTTACCTTACAGCTGGGCAAAAGTGACTGCCGCTGAAGGTAGTGATGATACGGTCGCTGTCAAATCAACCTCACGCACTGGCGCACAAGTCACCACGATTTATGCCCAACGTGTCAAAGTTGGCGATAGAATCTTCACCATCGAAGTTACTGGTGCTGAATGGGCGCAAACCTTTAAATATACATCCACAGGAATCGCCGACATTGATGCTTGGGTTGCTGACGAAGATAATGCCCAATGGTATGTGGAGAAAATCGACGCCAATGATTATGGATTTGTAAACGCCAGTGGCGCTGCAATCACTTCGTTTGTTTTAGCCGATAGCTCAGCAAAAGTTGCAATGAATAAATCTGACTCCGGTTATTGGACCGTCGCTGCGCCTGGCTTAGGCTGGTCTGGTAATATGGATAAGCTTGTTGAATTATTAGTGGGGTCGACAATGGACTTTGATCCAGCCGATTTCACCAAAGCAACGGTTGCTCCATTAGTATGGGGAAATGGCGACATCACCACGGGTGCTACACTGACTGACTTTAAAGATTATCTATCTTTAGCCTTACGTGCCTATGCTAATTTAGAAGTCGTTGCTTAACCACTCAATGAAAACCTAGTAACGTACAAACACTAGGTTTTTTCTTTTCATTGAGTGTCATGGATTGTTTTGTTAAAATAAGACACGGAGAAAAAGTATGATCATTGATGCGATTAAAGCTGCCAAAATTGAGGCGATGAAACAACGTAACGAATCTGCGAAAGGGATTTTATCTTTGCTTGCAGACCGCTATATGTTACAAGCCATCGAAGCGAAAGCGATTAGCAAAGAAGTCGGTGATCAAGAAATGACCTCGATTCTCATGAAAGTGGGAAAAGAATTAGAAGATGAAAAAGCGACGTATTTAGCAAACGGGGCAATGGACCGTGTAGCGAATATTGATGCGCAAATTGCTGTCTTAAAAAAGTTCTTACCTAAGCTTTTATCCGAAGCCGAAGTCCGTGCTGAAATTCAAAAGCTTGCCGATCAATCTTTACCAAGCATCATGAAACATTTCAAAGCGAACTTTGCTGGTAAAGTTGACATGGGTTTGGTGAATCAAATCGCCAAGTCTAAATAACCATAGGGGTGTAGTTGAATGGTACAACTACGGTCTCCAAAACCGTCGATGGGGGTTCGATTCCCTCCACCCCTGCCAAACCAATTAAAAAGCCACAGTCGTGGTTTTTTTTATTTTTCATGAAACCTTTGTCACTCACGTTGAATGATCATCAATTTCCATTCACTGGGGTGAGTCATGTTCGCCGTATCGCCAGAGCCTTGCTAGAAAATGAGCAGGGTCTATTTGCGTTTCATCATATTCTTGCGGATGATAAGTTTGGCCATCGTGATTATCTAGAAACCCCAGGTGGTGGCATCGACGAAGGGGAAACTCCCGAAGCGGCCATGATCAGAGAAGTTGAAGAAGAGTGTGGCTTAAAAAGTAGGGTTGTCTTATCCATAGGCGAGGTAAAAGATGCCTACAATTTAATTCAACGATCTAATCATCAATACTTTTTTTACGCGAAGGTCGTTGGTCAAGGAAAAAAGCATTGGACACCCCAAGAACATACCCTGATTCATCAACTGCATTGGTTAACCTTACAAGAAGCGAAAGCATGGTACACACGATTACCAGAGCAAGGCATCAGTCAACTGATCAAACAACGTGAACTACCTTTCATCGAATGGTTGATTCAATATAAACAATCCATACAAAAGAAGTGAGTTCTCTTTACTTTATGGCAATAAATTAGTAAGATAAATCAGCATCCATGGCGATCGTGGTGAAGTGGTTAACACACCTGACTGTGAATCAGGCATGCGTGGGTTCGAGCCCCATCGGTCGCCCCAAAAGCTAAAACTAGGCCCTCTGGGTCTTTTTTTATTTGACTTAGGAGCAACGATGCTTTGTATCGAGATGAACATGATCCATATGCTATAGTTTGTGTGTGAAAAAAATCAAAAGACCACAGTCCTTAGGTGAAGAAATAGCCAATGCGGTGTCTCATGGTGTTGGGGCCATTTTCGGCATTGTCGCCCTCATTTTATTTTTACTCGCCAGTCAAACTTGGCAAGAGTATGTCGCAGGTTCCATTTTTGCGATTGCAATCTTCTTATTGTTTTTATCATCCACGCTTTATCATGCTTTCCCTCAAAAGCTTGGCGTGAAACGTTTGTTTAAACGTTTTGACCACATTGCCATTTACTTATTGATTGGTGCGAGTTTTGCACCCTTACTTCTCATTGTTGCCGACCAACCTTTTGGGATGATCTTCTTTGTGATTCAATGGATTGTCATCACCATTGGCATTGTTTTTAAAGCAATCTTTATTGATCGTTTACAAGTGTTTCATGTCGTCATGTTTTTGCTTTTAGGATGGTCTGCTCTTCTGGTCATGGGCCAATTTGAAAAGTTATCCACACCCGCTTTTTATTTAACCGTATGGGGTGGCATTGCCTATACCTTAGGCGTGATTTTCTATGCAAATAGTCGAACATTTAAGTATGCACATTTCGTATGGCATTTATTTGTGATTGCTGGCGTTGTCCTTCATTTTATCGCCAATTATGGATTCATTTTTCTCAGCACTTCAGTAAGCCCCTAAAAAAATTAAAAAAGCGTATAATCTTCTCGGTGGCATAAATTATGATTTCAAATATACTTCCCAACAATGATTACAATTTGATGCTAGGCCTCACGGTCATCCTTTTAACTGGATTGGCGTTTGGTAAGCTTTCAAAATTTCTTAACATTCCTAATGTCACAGGATATTTAATGGGTGGTTTCTTAATCGGACCAGGCCTTCTTAAACTCATCTTTCCTGAATTTCTTGGCATCATTAGTACTGAGTTTATTCATGCATTAAAAATCATTGCCGATATTGAATTGGCATTCATTGCCTTTAGCATTGGTGCAGAATTTAAACTTGAATATTTAAAACGGTTAGGACCTGCGCCGATCATTATTGCCTTTTTAGAATCTTTCTTTGCGGTCGTCTTTATTACGTTAGGCTTACTCATGTTTGGCTTTCCGCTTTATATTTCCCTTGCCTTTGGTGCGGTTGGAGGCGCGACAGCGCCGGCGGCAACGGTGATGGTGATTCGTCAATACAAAGCCAAAGGTCCGTTAACCGAAATGATTTATTCAGTGGTCGCGATTGATGATGCGAGTGGTTTAATCTTTTTTGGAATCGTCACCGCAATCATTAAAATCATCACCGGTCAAAGCACGGGAAACCTTGGTTGGCTCATCATCTTGCCTGTGGTTGAAATTGTTGCCTCGATTATCTTTGGCTTGGTGTTAGGATATGTTTTAAAGCTATTAACCCAATGGTTTACCGGAAGAGGGAATCGAATTTCGATCGTGATTGCCTTATTATTTTTAGCGATTGGGGTTGCCAGATTGGTGAATGTTGAACTCGGATTTGGTTTATCAAGTCTCATGGCGGGTATGGCGATGGGCACTATTTTTACGAACACATCCAAACATGTCGATCAAGTCATGCCACTGGTTGAACGCATCACTCCACCCTTTGTGATTCTCTTTTTTGTTTTATCCGGTGCTGATATTCAACTTAATAATTTTAGTTTAGCTGCGATTGCTATCTTAGCCATTTATTTGGTGTTTCGTGTCGGTGGAAAAATCTTTGGTAGTTTTCTTGGGGCCCGGATTTCCAAGGCTGGTAAACAAGTGGAACGTTATTTAGGCTTTGGGTTACTACCTCAAGGTGGCATCGCATTGGGTTTATCAATTTTGATGTTAGACATCATTCCTCCTGAGTTAGGATTACCATACGATGGTGGATTGTTACGCGTGGTCGTGATCGGTGCTGTTTTTGTATCAGAAATCTTTGGGCCAATTCTCTTAAAAGAAGTTCTCATCAAGTCTAAAGAAGCCACCGTGATAAAATAAGAAAGAGGGATATATGAAACTATTAATTTATGTCTTGAGCCACGTTGAAAAACTTCAAACCCTTTTAAATCAATTCAATGACCAAGGGATTGCTGGGGCGACCATTCTTGATTCCAGCGGCATGGGTCGAGAACTTTCTGAACGTGATGAATTCTCCATCTTTGGATCGATGCGCGCCTTGATTGATCAAAATAACCGCACCACCAAAACATTATTTTTGGTCGTGGAAGATGTTCAAGTCAAAAAGATTGAAAAAGTCATTGAATCGGTGATTGGTGATTTATCTAAACCTGACCAAGGCATCTTGTTTACGATTCCACTAGACTACGTCAGTGGTTATAAAAAGAAAAAGAAGTAATCTTCATCTAAAGAGAAAACGCCTCGAATCGAGGCGTTTTTATTTGAAGAGGTTGAGTATCAATTAAACAGCGAGTTGAACTTTCTCTAAATACATTTCGAAAAACTCTTCCATCGCTTGATTATGATAAGGTTCTAAAATGCCTCTAAGTTCAGTTCCCGAGGCATGGACGGGCAAGACCAAGTCGGTTAAATCTAACTCCGTGTATTGCAACGGGCGGGATCCATCAAAGAACGTTCTTGATAATGATGTGGTTCTTGGGTTGGTGTCTGCGTTGAATGGCAACAAAGGATTTTGAAGTGAGGAATCATTGTAGGTGACCAACATGTCCTTGATGATCAGTGGGTTTGCTTGAATCGATTGACCATTGGCTTCGATATACATGAAGGTTGGGACAAATCCAGTCGCATACCCAAAGGTGGTATTGAGGATATTGTCCATGCCGTAATTGGTCTTAAAATCTGACCATCCTGGGGTGGCGTTGCCAGTGTCAGCTCTCCATAGTTGATTGTCTAAGACATCAAGCCCATAAATCGGTGGTAATGTTGGATTGGCTTGAATATAAGGAAGCACAAACGTGTTGAACGCATAGGTGCAATCAGGACAAGTTCTCCGTCCAATGTACATGATCATCTTTTGGTTTTTCGTAAAGAGTTGATCAAAGTTTGCTTTGGTTAAAAATGCAAAGGTGGGTAAGATCAAGCGGTCAATAAACCACGTGGTTAATAAAGCCAAATCATAAAACAAGGCATTGTCACTTGATCGATTAGGATTATAGGCTTTGAAGTAAGCAAGTTCACCTTGATCAAAAATGGTTAGCACGGGTACAGAACCTGTCACCATGGGAATACCAAATTTATCTTCAGCGAACTCAAGGTCGGTGTACTCTAAGTAATACGTAAGGATGTTGGTTTCTTCAATCCAGGACCGCATCACTGGTAAAAATTCAGTGGTACAACCACAGGTTGCATTGCCAACCATCAAAATAAATGTTTGTTTTTGATCGACCATCACAGACAATTCACTATATTCGGTGAGGGTTACATACGCCCCATTCTCGGTGCGAACTTCATCAGAAAAAGGGATGACAACCTTGTCTAGATTGGTGGGCTGACAAGCAGCAAGTGTAGGCAAAAGTAAGAGAAGATATAACCAAGTTTTTTTCATCATTGTTTTAACTTATCTACATTATAACGAAAACACAAAGAAAGCAAAAAAGTAAATGTTAAAAATATGTTAAAAAATTCATTGACTATTAAGGCAATAAACTATATATTTTTCTCAGGCACAAAACCAATAAAAATTCGCTAATTTTTATTCGGTCAAACGTGCCTCTTTATTTTGGAAAAAAAGGAATGGATCAATGGAGCAGGAAATCATTATTGAACTTGACGGTATTTCAAAGAAGTTTGATAGTAAGTTTGCGGTTGAAAATTTCCATTTAAAAATTAAAAAAGGTGAGTTCGTTACTTTTCTAGGGCCTTCAGGCTGTGGAAAAACAACGACACTTCGTATGATTGCCGGTTTTGAATTACCAGATACAGGTAAAATTTTATTGTCCAATATTGATATTTCTAATTTCCCTCCGTATCGGCGTCCAGTCAACACGGTGTTTCAACGCTATGCGTTGTTTCCACATTTAAATGTCTATGACAATGTTGCCTTCGGTTTGAAACTTAAAAAAGCCAATGTCAAAGTTAAACAAAGTGATGGCAAAGATTCGTTTCAATTTCGTAAGTATTCTAAAGATGAAATTCATACCAAAGTCACCCGCGCCTTAAAGATTGTTGACCTTGATGAATTTGAAACCAGAGATGTCACCACCTTATCCGGTGGACAACAACAACGCGTGGCGATTGCTCGGGCCATCGTCAATGACCCGCAAATTTTATTGTTGGATGAACCGCTTGGTGCCCTTGATTTAAAGATGCGAAAAGAAATGCAGCTTGAACTGAAAGAAATGCATCGTAAATTAGGCATTACTTTTATCTATGTCACCCATGATCAAGAAGAAGCGTTAACGATGTCTGATCGAATCGTGGTCATGAAAGATGGCTTGATTCAACAATTGGGAACGCCAACGGAAATTTATAATCAACCTACCAATGCCTTTGTGGCCAACTTTATTGGTGAATCTAATATTTTCAATGCCATCAGCATGACTGGTAACAAGATTAAATTTTTAAACCAAGTCTTTGAAGTACCCCATCAATTTAACGACAATGAAAAAGTTGATGTTGTCTTACGACCTGAAGATATCGAAATCAAACCGGTCCAAGAAAACTCCATTCAAGGAACGATCTTCAACCGAATTTTTAAAGGTGTCCATTATGAATACTTATTGAATGTTGGTAAGAGCGAAGTCATCGTTCAAGACACGAAGTTGTTTGAAGTAGGGACAATTGTCTCCCTATATATAGATCCAAGTTATATTCATATCATGAAAAAAGAAATGACCATCAACCAATATCGTGATGCATATTTAAATGATGCGAACCAATTGATCATTGATCAAGGTATTTTTGATGTGAACGTCACCCAGTTACTTGAAGGGTCGAAGTTAGATGAACAAGGATATTTGATTGGGCCAAAGAACAACAAATATAATTTAAAGAATTTAAAAGTCACCGCAGAAATTCCCTTCACCGACATTGAATTGTATGGTAACGATACCCCAGGGCAATTAGAAGCCAAGGTTATTTCTTGCATCTATAAAGGTGACCATTATCAAGTGATTTTAAGAACGGAAGAGGAAGAAGACTTTATCGTCGATACAGAATATCAGTTTGATCTAGGTACCAAACTTACGTTAAAAGTAGACGGAAGTAAAATTAAATTAAAGCTCCGTGGAGATATCTCAGACTATGAAATTTAACTTCCAACGGAAGTATTTGGCGTTCCCCTACATTATCTTCCTGATTGGGTTCATCGTCATGCCACTCGCGGTGGTTTTCTTTTACGCATTCACCGACACGCAAGGTCAGCCTTCTTTGTCTGCTGCAGAATCCTTTTTTAGTAATCCTCAACGGATTGGGATTTTACTTAACTCCATTTGGTATGCCTTTATCAACACGGTGTTATGTTTGGTGATTGGGTATCCAATCGCGATGATCCTTGCCAATAAAAAATACAATAAAAATGCGATCGTCGTTTTACTGTTTGTCATGCCCATGTGGATTAACTTTGTAATTAGAACCTGGGCTACCAAAGACTTGCTGTATTGGATTGGTGTGACTGCCAATGAAAACCCTAATTATCCTTTAGCGGTTACCATCGGTTTAGTCTATAACTTCTTACCGTTTGTGATTTTACCTCTTTACACCACCATGCTTAAATTAGATAAATCCCAAATTGAAGCCGCACAAGATTTAGGGGCAACCCCGTTTCAAACCTTTTATAAGGTCATCATTCCGATGACGATGCCTGGGATTATTGCTGCTGCAACCATGGTATTCATGCCAACCATTTCTAGTCAGGTCATTCCCACGATTCTTTCTGAAAAGAAAGTGATTTTATTTGGTGAGGCCATTTACAACGCTTATTTCCGAAGTTCAACCCCTGATGCGATTAATGTAGGTTCATTCATGTCCTTAATCATGCTTGTGTTTATTGGTTTAACTTTATTTTTTACCAGAAAGTTAAATCGCCGGGAAGAACGAGCAAGGAAACATTTATGGTAAAACGCTTGTTTGCTCAAGGCTACGTGGCCTTTATTTTATTACTAATCTATTTACCGATCTTTTTGTTAATCATGTTTTCTTTCATTGATACCCGCATCGTTGGTGTCATTGGTCCTAATGCAACCTTTACTCTTGATCTGTATCGTCGACTATTTCTCAACGAACGAGCGATGCGCGCGGTCGGAAATACCTTTATGGTTGCCTTGATCAGTAGTGTCATCAGCACCTTGTTAGGCACGTTAGGCGCGGTTGGGATCTTCTACATGAAGCGAACTGGCAAGAGGATTTTTGAAACCCTCACCCAAATTCCTGTGATCAATGCAGAAATCGTCATGGCGTTATCGCTTGCCGTTTTATTTATTTTCTTTCAATATGGGGATCGGGATTTATTCACCTTAGTGATTGGTCATATTGTCTTAACGATTGCCTTTGTTTACTTATCGGTGAAACCTAAACTTCAACAACTCGATCCAAGCATTTATGAGGCTGCTCTTGATTTAGGCGCGACGCCTCTGAAAGCTTTACGCTTGGTTATCCTTCCACAAATCTTTCCTGGAATCATTTCTGGATTTGTTTTGGCCTTTACGTTGTCGCTTGATGATTTTATTATTACGTCCTTCTTGAAACCTACCTCAGGATTTGATACGCTTTCTACTTATGTGGAAGCGCAACTTCGCGTTGGGATTCCACCGGAAATTCGTGCCTTAACTACCCTCATATTTCTCTTCGCCGTGGGTGTCTTGATTGTTAACTACTCACTCACAGGAAAAGGCGATAGAAAGAATATACAAGCGATGTCACATCGCTAAAGAAATGGAGACAAGATGAAAAAGAGTTTAAGTTTTGTTGCCTTAGCATTATCTGCTGGCACCCTCGCTGGATGTGGTCCTACGGCTGACGTCACCCTTAAGGTTTATAACTGGGGTGGCTATATTTATGAAAAAGACCCAGAAGTCCAAGGGGATTTAGATTTGGTCGATCAGTTCGAACAATGGTATGAAGAAGAATATGGGGTTTCCGTCAATGTCGAATATGACATGTATGGCACCAACGAAGAAATGTATACCAACGTTGTCAACCTCAGCGGCGACTATGATATTTTTGCCCCATCGGATTACATGATCCAACGCTTAATGAAAGAAGGTTGGTTAACCAAGTTTGATGAAAACCTTGATGGTTCACGCAAATACTTATCCAACTATGATGCTTATGTTTCTCCTTACCTTCAAAATATTTATGAAGGTTTAGAAGTTGATAATGTTGGCACCGTGGCAGAATTTGCTGCTGGATACATGTGGGGTACGGTTGGCTTGGTGTATAACCCATTAGAAATCAACCCAGAAGACATGACCTCATGGCAAGCACTTTATGATCCTGCTTATGAAGGCAAAGGGATGATCAAGGATTCTGTCCGTGAAGTGCTCATGGCCGCGATGATGAATGTTTATAAAGCAGAGTTTGATGGTTATGCTGCAGATTTTGAAGCCGGCACCATCACCGAAGCTGCTTATAACTTATTGATCACGCAAAAAATTAACACCATCAATAATGACGTGTTAGCTGCCCTTGAAGATTCTTTAGAAGACATGGTCGATAATGCGTATGGCTTAGAAACCGACAATGCTAAAAATGATATCGTCTCCGGACGGATCGATATGTTTATGGCATGGAGTGGGGATGCGACGTATGCGATGGACACCGCCGATGAAGAAGATGGGGTTGCCCTTGAATATGTGATTCCCGATGAAGGTAGCAACATTTGGTTTGATGGCTTTGTCATGCACAAAGATATCGCTGAAGACGATGCTGGACTTGATGAAGATTTACAAGTGAAAGTCGTTGCCCAACGTTTCATCGATTATGTCTCACAACCAGCCATCGCCATTCAAAACATGGGTTATATTGGTTACACGTCCTTTATTGCCGGTGATGACGTGTTAGAAAGTGTCATCGATTTAAATGATGAATACAATACCGATACGGATGCTGAAGACTTGGTCACGTTGGATTTAGGTTATTTCTTTGAAGGCACCACCGAAACCTTAGATGCCGAAGACATGCTCATCCAAGTTCAACCTAACCGCCAAATCATGACTCAATATCCTTTACCAGAAACGATTATTCGTACCGCCTTATTCTCAGACTTTGGTACCTTTAACGGACAAATCGCTGAGATGTGGGAACGCGTCAAGTCTCGCTAAACCATCTTTAAGCATTGAAACCACCGAGCGATAATGATAAAGTATTTATCGGCCATCACTCGGTGGTTCCTTAGCCAAGTGGTAAGGCAATTGACTGCAACTCAATCACCATCGGTTCGATTCCGATAGGAACCTCCAACAGGGTTAAGGTGTGTCGTAAATACTTGCGCCCGTAGCTCAATTGGATAGAGCGTCAGACTACGAATCTGAAGGTTACGTGTTCGACTCATGTCGGGCGCGCCAAGTAAAATCGGGAAGTAGCGCAGTTTGGTAGCGCATCTGCTTTGGGAGCAGAGGGTCGCAGGTTCGAATCCTGTCTTCCCGACCATGACAATCCCAAAACACCCTAACCGGGTGTTTTTTGTTTATAATGAATTGATATCATTGTTTACTCGTTAACCTCAAAGGAGTTTAACCATGAAAAAGTTGAAGTTATTTGATCTCTCGCCATTTCAGTTTTTTTTAACGTCCATGAACGGAATGGTCTATGGCTTATTTGCCACCTTGATTATCTCTGTCATCCTCAATCAATTAGGATTACTCTTGAATATTCAATTAAGTGAGACAGTTAATTTAGGAACTGAGATTACCAAAGTTTCAGGAATTGTCCGTTCGTTTTTAGGGGTTGGCATTGGCGTAGGAATTGCTTGGGCTTTAAAATTACAAGGACTTAAATTAATTGGGGCAATGGTCATTGGTGGGTTATCCACTGCCTCCGGTTTAGCATTACGGGCTGATCCATTGGTTGCCTACGTCACCACCATCTCTGCTTTGATTGTTATTGAATTTTTGTTCAAAAAGAAAACCCCATTTGATATTATTTTGATTCCTTTGGTGTCGATTTTTTTTGGAACGATATTTACGCTGCTTTATTTTCAACCGATTAGTTCGATTGCATCGGCGATTGGTGAATTTGTCAATTCAGCGACCACCTTACAACCTATCTTGATGGGTGTGGTTGTCAGTGTCCTCATGGGTATTATCTTAACCTCTCCTTTTTCCTCTGCTGGCATTGCCATTTCCTTTGGGATTTCTGGATTAGCTGGTGGGGCAGCGGTCGTGGGATGTGCTGTTCATATGCTTGGCTTTGCGGTGATGGGAAGAAAAGATAATGATGTAGGGACGACCATTTCCGTTGGATTAGGCACGTCGATGTTGCAATTTAAGAATGCGATGAAAAAACCAATGTTATGGTTACCCGTGATAATTGTCAGTGCCATTTTAGGACCGCTATCAACCACCGTCTTTCTAACGTTAACGGACGCCGTTGGTGCAGGAATGGGAACTTCTGGATTGGTTGGACAATTCGCAACCTTAGCAGCCATGGATGATAATTTAGTGGGTGCGCTCTTATCCATTTTTGTATTACAAATTTTCTTACCGATTCTTTTGGTGTGGTTGGTGGATGGTGTTGCTCGCAAAGCCAAATGGTATCAAGCAGGCGATTTGATTATTTGAATTAAAATCCATAACAATTCAATAAAGTCCCTTCATTAGGGACTTTTTATTTTATAAAATAATACTTTACATTCATTAACTATTTTTATAAGATGTTAATATCTCTTAGATAGAGGCGCAATCAACATTAGTAATGTGGTGAGAGGGTACTCACAGATCCACATGAAAGGGACGATTGCCGAAACATGATATCGACAGGTATCGTGATTGGACTAGGGAAGAATATTCTCTAGGCTCCTACCATGTATTTGGTAGAGGCGCTATCGATACAAGAAGGCAATGTTTTATTTGTCTACTTAGGCATCGGTAGGGCGATGCATTTTTTATTTTAAGGAGGTAAAAAAAATGAAAAAGCATTCAGCCTTATTCGCAGTCATGCCAGCCCTTGCATTAGCAAGTTGTGGCACGCTCCCAGCAGCATTAGATGATGGGATTCTTACGGTCGGTTTGGAATGTGGGTACGCACCATTCAATTGGTCAACCACGACACCTACCGATACCACCGTTGCCATTGCAGACTCGCAATTTTTATGTGATGGGTATGACGTTCGTGTCTCCTCTTATTTGGCCGAAGCCCTTGATGTGGAATTACGCATCATTAAAACGGATTGGGATGGATTAATTCCTTCCTTAACATCCGGCAATATTGATGCAATCATTGCAGGGATGACCGATACACCATCGCGACGTGAAACCATCAGTTTCTCGCAACCTTATTTTGAAACCCGTTCAGTGATGATTGTGTTACCAGGATCAGAATTTGCCGATGCAGAAACTGTTGCAGACTTTGAAGGAGCAACCATCGTCGCTCAACAAGGAACGTTACAAAACGACATCATCGCTGGTTATGAAGAAAGTGATGGTTGGGTCCAAGGCACTGCCTATCCAACGTACCCTGATGCATTAACCGCATTATTATCTGGATCATCTGGTATCGATGCGATTTTAGCAGAAGAACCATTTGCCTTACAAATGTTAGGGCAACAACCTAATGCCATCGAATTGATCACGATTGTCGATGATACGAATGTCCCCAATGATGACTTCTTGATCACCGTCTCGGTTGGGTTAAGAAAAGCTGACACTGCTTTATTAGCAGGGATTGAAACCGCATTGACGGCACTGACTGAAGCCACCCGTTTACAATGGATGGCAGACGCAAGCGAACAAGCAATCAACATCACATAATTTTTATGCCACAAGGGTTTTTTGAAGGGGTATGGTTTCTACTCACCAAACATTGGTTTGTGTTTGCCACTGGCGTCTTAACCACGTTGGTGATTGCAATCACAGGAACCCTGATTGGGATTATCCTTTCCCTTCCCCTTGTGGCGTTACGTGTGTTACCAAAGCAACCGATGGATTCAAAAGTCTATCGGTTTTTTCGTAACATCGGTAACTTGTTTTCAAAAAGTTATATTCAAGTGTTTCGTGGCACCCCAATGATTGTTCAAGCCACGGTCATCTATTATGGGGTGATTTATTTTGCTGGTTATTGGCCAGCATTCATTGCCGGAATTGTTGTGGTGGGTTTAAACACCACCGCTTATATTGCAGAAATTTTAAGAGGCAGTATTCAAGCGATTGAAAAAGGTCAATCTGAAGCAGGTTTATCTTTAGGAATGGGTTATGGACAAATGATGCTCAAGATTGTTTTTCCTCAAGCGATTAAAAATTCTTTACCCGCGTTTGGCAATGAAATCATTGTTAACATCAAGGATACCGCTGTCTTATCCGTAATTGCGGTCAGTGATTTATTTTATTCCTCTCGATTTTTAACCACCACGTATTACCGCCAATTTGAGGTGTATTTTATTGTGTCGATTTTATACTTGATCATGACCGTGTCGTTTAGTGCAATGCTCAAATGGATTGAAAAGAAATTGCATGTGGTGAATCGCGTCAGTTTCCCTACGTCTCAAACCACGTTAGAAGTGGTGGATGTGAGTGATGGCCGTGGACATCATTAAATTAAATCAAGTGACCAAAGCCTTTGGTCAAGCGGTGGTATTAAAAGATATCTCGATTGGTTTTCAAGCTGGACAAGTCACTTGCATCATCGGTCCTTCTGGGAGTGGAAAATCAACGTTACTAAGAACCCTTAATTTACTTGAATACCCAACCCAAGGTGAGGTTATTTATCGTGATAAGGTAGTCAACCAACGAGGTGCCAACCTTCATCAATTACGAGGTCAAGTCAGCATGGTCTTTCAATCTTTTAATTTATTCCCGCATATGGATGTGCTCGCCAATTGCATGCTTGGACCAATTAGCGTCTTAAAACGTCAAAAAGCAGATGTAGAAACCTTAGCCCGTCAATATTTAGGTAAGGTAGGCATGGCCGATTTTGTTCATGCCTCGCCTTTATCTTTATCGGGTGGACAAAAACAACGCGTGGCGATTGCCCGGGCGTTAACGATGACCCCGAACATTTTATTGTTTGATGAACCAACCTCAGCGTTAGACCCAGAGTTGGTCGGCGAAGTCTTATCGGTCATGAGGACACTGGCGAATGAAGGGATGACAATGATAGTGGTCACGCATGAGATGGGATTTGCCAAAGAAGTGGCTGATCGGGTTATCTTTATTGATCAAGGTCAAATCGTCGAAGACGGAACCCCTGAGCAAATCTTTGATCATCCAACCGTGGCAAGAACTGGTGAATTTTTAAAACGATTTCGCTAAGGTGTCCTCATTTGATTTATAATATGATGGTTGTGCGCCGGTAGCTCAACTGGATAGAGTACTAGGCTTCGAACCTAGGGGTTGTGAGTTCGAGTCTTACCCGGCGCGCCACTCATTAATTTGCTTGTAAATGTTGTAAAAAAATAATAAGATTATGACGCACGCATCGTGCACATGGGGTCATAGCTCAGTTGGGAGAGCGCCTGGTTTGCAACCAGGAGGTCAGGGGTTCGATCCCCCTTGACTCCACCAAAATTCAATGGCTGCGTAGCTCAGTTGGCTAGAGCGTCCGGTTCATACCCGGCAGGTCGGGGGTTCGAATCCCTCCGCAGCTACCAAAACTTATTCACCCTTTAGGGTGTTTTTTTATTTTATCAACGTATAATCAACATAGAGGTCAACCATGGATATTTTAAAAACCAATGCCTTATCGAAAACCTATCGAAAAACCAAAGCGCTCGATGGCATCAACATTACGATTCATCAAGGCGACATTTACGGCTTTATTGGTAAAAATGGTGCGGGTAAAACCACGTTGATTCGTGTGATCGCAGGGATTGCTGAACCGACCAGTGGATCGTTTAGTTTATTTGGTGAATCTAAACCATCTGGCATTATTAAAGCTAGAAGGCGGATGGCAGCGGTGGTGGAATCCCCAGCGCTTCATTTAAATTTATCAGCCTATGATAACTTAAAACTTCAATGCATTTTGTTAGGGATTCAAGAAAACCACGATGGGGTGATTCGCGATGTCCTCAAGCAAGTGGATTTAGAAAAATTGTTGATTGAACGAAAAAAGAAATCGAAAAATTTCTCACTTGGGATGCGTCAACGCTTAGGCATTGCCATGGCCTTAATTAGCAAACCGCAATTTTTAATTCTTGATGAACCTAATAACGGTCTAGACCCAGAAGGGATAAGGGATTTACGCCAATTACTCTTGAAGTTAAATCAAGAACAAGGATTAACGATGTTGATTAGTTCCCACATGTTAACGGAACTTTCTAAATTAGCCACCCGGTATGGATTCATTGATCGAGGCAAACTATTAAGAGAAATTAATGTCGAAGAACTAAAGAAGGAATCTAGACAAGCGACGATTCTTCAACTTAGTTCCAGTAAACTTAAGATTGACGAACTCAACACAGCTGGTTTAAAAGACTTTGAATTGATAGGATCTAACTTACGCATCTATGGTCAACAGTCCTTGCAACCTTACTTAAATGAGTTGCTTAAACAACACATTGAACTCGTGAACATGCAAAAAGAAAGTGACGATCTTGAAGCTTTCTTTATGAACATGATTGGAGGGAAATAACATGAACCGTTTATTTGCCTTGGAATTTTCTCGATTAAGAAGGCAAACCTCGACTTGGGTGATTGGTTTGATTATCTTGGCACTTGGTGGGTTTAATGTGTTAATTGCTTCAGTCTTTTCATTCCCTGATGAGAATGGGACTAGATTTTTTATTTTTACCACAAGAAGTATCTTGGAATCTAGTTTTCAATTAGGGCAAATTCAGATATTACTTATCGGTGTGATTGCAAGTTTATTTATCGCTTCAGACATCAGTCAAGGAACGATTAGAAACAAAATCATTGCAGGTCATTCTAAATTTGAAATTTATCTCGTGCAAATGGGAATGTCTATCGCGATTACAGTCATTGGGTTGATGTTATTTCACGCTTTGCCTACGGCATTCTCTTGGTTAATTACGTTTCCAATCACCGTGGATGATGGCGGTAGTTTTGCGAATTTCCTGATCCATATGAGTTTTGGTTATTTTCTTGTCATCACTGGTGTCTTATTGACGACATGGGTCGCCTTAAGAACAAAGACCACCGCATCAGCGATTATCTTCACGTTACTTATTTTTGTCTTAGGACCTTCTTTTTCAACGATTGTCTTATCGATCATTCAAGGGATTGCCCTAGCCAATACTGATCAATTTCTTGACGCTGCTGAATTCGTCAAGATTCAAGCGCAAGTGGTCGAGATCTTTGAATGGGTTTATTTCTATCAGTTAAACCGCTTAGCAAATGTTGGCTCATTGTTTGATTTTAATGGAATTACAAATTTGAATTTTTTTAATGCAAATACGCTACCCTTTATCCTTAAAACGTTAATCAGCAATGCTATCTTGCTGACGTTGATCATCGGTCTTGGTGGTAGACGTTTTGCTAAATCCGATTTACGTTAAGCTAAGTTACACGCTTGCCGGGTTACGACTGACGTCATCCCATAGACTAAACAAATGTAGGACGCATGATCGACATAAGGATTACGATTGCCTTGATTGGTATAGACGCGATTATTTCGTTGCATGTCACGATTCGTCGGTGGATATTGTAACGCCCACAACACCGCCAGTTCACTGGTTTGAAAGTTACCTTCTAAGGTGTATCCATAATAGGTATTCATATACAGGGTTGCCCGAGCGACTTCCCCTTTGGCCGTATCGTTGGGCAGAAAAAAACCTCCACCCTCAAAATTATCAGTGTTCAAACCAGAAGAATCTTTGACCCGATTGTTCTCGGTAGGACTGACGAACCCAAAACGATAATTGCTTCGTGCGCCGTTGGTTTTCCAATCATCGGCGAAAATATGGTGGTTGTCATTAACAGCAGCACCACTAATTTTCGATTGAGGATACGTATGTTCACGATTCCAAGTCGCACCTTGATTGCCACTGACATGGGCGGTTTTTAAGTAATTTCTCCGGGGATAAATGGTGATGACCTTATTGGTTTCGGTTAACGATTCATCAGCAGATTCAAATCGCCACCAGTCGTAACCAACACTGACGTTACTTGAAATTAATAAATCCAAGGCATTCTTTAATGCTTCCCCACTTAAGCTTGGGGAAATCCCGTTGTAATAAGTTGGTGCATTCGTTGCCAAGGTGATATTGCTTTGTGAAGAAGTAATACTCGTTGATGGCAAAGAACTCGATGAAGTTAAAGTACTTGATGATGCTGAGGAACTCGTTGAAGGTAAAGAACTCGTAGAAGGTAATGAGTTCGTGGATGCAATTGAACTGGTTGAAGAAACGGTTAAAGAGGACATTGACATGGAAACCGATGCCTCTGATGACGTCACTTGAGACGTGGATGATGGCAATAATGACACATCACTTGAGGACAGACTTGGAAATGGAATTGAGGTGCATCCAGTTAAAATTCCGGTGACCCAAGTCAATAAGATGATAGGATGAATGGTTTGTTTTGATGAAGTTTTGGAATTCATGATTTAAATAACATTAATTAGTATTGTATCTAAAAATTGAAGATAAGGTAAGCCATCCAGTCGATTGTCATCGGCTGCCCAAATGGTAGAAAAGTTCCAAGCGGTTTGGTAAATGAAAAGATCAGGGTTGAACAAATATTGAGGGTTATGAATCATATTCATGTCAGTATTGTTCCCATTACCAACCCCAGGTAAGTCCAATTCGATGGTCTTGTCGGTTTCTATATAACTGCTTGTGTCAGTGTCATAAATGGTTTCTTCATAGGAAGTAATCTGAGGTGTATAACTGACCCCATACATATAGGTTAAGATGTAGCGAAATCCAATAATGGAGCCGCCAGCAAAGTCTTCAAAATCAGTATTCGCTTGTCCTAAATTCAATGCTCTTACCAAGCCCACATTGAATGAATTATAGATGTGAACCTCACCTAAGATTGGAAATTCAAAGTTTGGATTTTCAGGTGCGACAACACCAATTAAGCCACCCACGCCATAATCTAAGGCAGTGACCACGCCACGGTTGTAAGCATTGATGATTTGAACCTTGATACCTTGAACGGGTGCGATCATTCCGAATAATCCACCCACAACATTGTTTGCATTGATGTTGCCATAATTCATGAAGTTCGCGACAATGAGATTGGTTCTGACATCACTCACACCCATTAATCCCCCAACCTTTTCATAACCGCCTACCGATCCTAAGTTTGCACTTTGATCAATGACAATCAACTGTTGTAAATTAAGGATTGAGATCCCTGTTGAACCAATGATGCCGCCGACTTCAACAATCCCGACCACCAATCCTGTATTGACCACATACTTTAAATTCATTGATCCATAAACATAACCAATGATGCCACCGATATATTCAACCGGGGTTTCTTCTGCGTTTAAGTAAACATCGGTATCTAATCCATTTTCAGGGGGGTAGATTGCCACGAGTCCTGAATTCCATACAGCATATAATGTGCCATAATTAACTGAACCCATGACGCCACCAATAGAACTAATCGCGACTTCATAATCGATTTCATCCATGAAGATGGTAATATTGGTCTGATTTTCAACGTATCCTAATACAACGTTGTTGCCAAAGCCAATCACCCCTCCAACATTAATCAAAACAAAGTTTGTATCAATAGGAATAAATTCCATCATGCCTGTACTGGTCACTCGGAATAAGCGATCATAATGAGAACTACCAATCACCCCACCAATATCAAACCGGATATTGACAAGTGGATTATTAGAGGATATTAATTCAGTTTCAACTTCGATGAATGCAAAAAAAGAATTACTTGAAATACCCGTCACCCCACCTTGTGAATTATTGCTTCCATACAATATGGTCTTAATTTTGACATTGGTAAGGTCGGTGTTGATTGTGATTCCAAATAAACCACCGACGTAAGAAGCACCCCAAACCCTGATGAGGTTTGCCGTGATGAATCGAACAGATGAATCATAGATGGAGCCAATCAACCCACCGATATAATTGTTCCCAGAAACCAACGTATTGGTCATGTTGATGTTATAAATATCTGAACTAATGGCGAAGCCTGCAAGACTACCTACTTCGTCTTCAGACCGGCTTTCATTGTTGATTGAAAAAATATTAAAGTCATTTAAATAAAGGTGACGAACAGTTGCCTCATTTAAACCTTCAAACAGACCAAATTTGTAAAATGCTTGAGAAAAATCAAGGGATTGATAATGAAGATTCGCAATGAAAAAACCTGCACCGTCAAGTATCCCTGAAAAGTAATTGTCAACTGATCCAGTGCCATTGAAGTTAATCGGTGACCACAATAAATTTGTTGCAAACGTAATGTCATTGAGTAATACGTATTTACCATCGATGTCGGTCATGTTGATTAATTGCGATGCAGTTGAAATACCCACAAAGCCTTGGGTGGCAATGAGATTCTGGGCATACGTCAATTTTTCTTCAGGGGTAGTAAAGGGAATGACCAAAGACTCGTTATACAATTGGGTTTCCCTGGCAGATAATGCTAAATCTACATTCGGTAAAGGAATTTGACTTGCGTTCGCTCCAGAAGCTGAAACGCCAGAGTCAGTTTCTCCAATCCACCAATTGCCATTGTCTCCGACATAAGGCGTTTTCCCATCAACCCCTTGAGATCCCGGTAGACCGGTCGACCCTTGGGATCCAGGTTGACCATTAGAACCATTAGAACCTGGTAGACCATTCGAGCCAGCAGGACCGGGTTCGCCAATGGATCCTGGGGTAAGCACCGTCACCAAGAGTGCGCCTAAAGCGACGCCTAAAGAGATAAAGGAAACTGTATTTGCAGAAGTTGATTTCACGATAAGGTTCTCCTTTGAACAATTTATTTTATCAAAATTCTTAATGAATTCATAATTGTAAACCTGAAGTTTCCCTTTATTTTTAAAGTCAATTTAGGTAAAGTAGGAGTGGCTGCAAGCGTCGTATAATGGTAATACCCGACCTTCCCAAGGTCGTGCCGCGGGTTCGATTCCCGTCGCTTGCTCCAATCCATTAAAAAACCACGTTCTAATGACCCTTTTAATCCTAATCGTTGTAATTAAGGTCGATATTTGTTAATGTTATTAAGCACTAGTGCACCGTATCGCGGGGTAGAGCAGCCTGGTAGCTCGTCGGGCTCATAACCCGGAGGTCGAAGGTTCAAATCCTTCCCCCGCAACCAAGAAAATTAACTTACCTAAAGGTAAGTTTTTCTTTTCCAAACAAAACCCATTATAATAGACGATATGCATGACTTATTGATTATTGGTGCCGGACCTGCTGGACTCTATGCTGGCTTTCAAGCTGGCCTAAGAGGCGTCAAGGCCATCATCGTGGATTCCTTACCGATGCAAGGTGGGTTATTAACCACGTTTTATCCTGATAAACCGATTTATGATATTCCGGGATTTGCCAATATCCGCGCCGATCATTTTATTGAAGCACTGATGAAACAATATCGTCCCTTTGCTTCCCAAGCACCTATTCATTATGAAGAAAAAATCATTAGCCTTAAGCCAATCAAGGATGGCTATGAGGCAATCAGTGAAACTGGCAACGTCTTTCAAACCAAGTTTGTGATGATTGCCAGTGGTGCCGGATCTTTATCTCCAAGAAAATTAGAATCGATCGATGAACAAGTCTTACCCTTTGTCCATTACAGTGTCCAAGATTTAAAACGTTTTGAAAACAAAAGAGTCGTTGTGTTAGGTGGTGGGGATTCTGCGCTTGATTGGGCGAATACGTTATTACCGATTGCTCAATCCGTGACGATCATTCATCGTCGCCAAGAATTCAGAGCCTTGCAACATTCCATCGATAACTTTCAATTAAAAGGAACCATTTTAGCCGCATATGAGATCGATTCCATTACCAAACAAAATGCCTTACACATTCAGGTGAGTGACATTGAAAAACAAAAGAAATTTACCATTGATGCAGATGAAATTATCGTTTCCTATGGTTTTTTAGCCGCGATTGGCACGTATCAAACTTGGGGCCTAGAAACCAAGCAAGAAGGTATTTTGGTTAACTCAAAAATGGAAACGAACTTAGCCAATGTCTTTGCTGTAGGCAATGCATCAACCTATGAAGGTAAATCTAAAAATATCGCCACCGCATTTGGCGAAGTTGCTGCCGTCATGGAAATGATTAATTTAAGATTATTCCCAGGAAAAAAACACGTCTATTCTTCGTTTTTAAAACGTTAACGTAACTCAATGGTTGTAAAGTCTTTTGCCCCGACCGTATGGGTTTGGGTTTGTTGACCCACCACAAAGGTGACGGTTTGTGAAGTGGTGCTACTGTTATACACCAAGGCAACACGTTGATTCGAAGCGTTTAAGTAAATACTGCTACTGACAAAAGGATGGATGCGCATGAACGCATCATCGACTTTGTATTGATAACTTTGCATCGCTTGGATCATGTAATAGGCCATGGACAGTTCGGCAGGGTATTCATCTGCTAAAATTTTGGCATCATCAAATAAACCAAGAGCAGCGGATGGATTCACCAACGCTTGCACTGGCCACATGTAGGCATACCAGCGGTCAACCGTACCACCTTTGGCATTTAAGTATTTATTGTAAATAGAAGTGAACCGGGTTTTCCTCGCTTGACCTAAGATGTAGGTTGATAAGTATTCTCCCGTAGGGATCCATTGGATACCATAGATGAAGGTTGGATTTGCTCCAAACCAAGTGGCGTAATCATACTTTCCACCCCAAATCATTCCAGCAACACCAGCATATTCTGCAAATTTAGGGGTAAAGATATCTTGGTCATAATTAAACCAATATTGTTGGGCGGCATACACTTCGTGGGTATATCCATAAATGGCCGCATCCATCATGGCCGCATTGTTTTCTAATTGCGCAATGTGATACGCAGCGACCCAACTGTTGATCGCTTCGCCGGTTGATTCTAAGTTATTGCCTTCAGCAAAACTACCAAAGCCATGCGCCCATGAGTGGCCCGCATAACGATCGAAACTACGCATCACTGGGAAACGTAAATCTTCACGGTCATGATTCATATAATCTTTCATGAGTAATAAAATCATGTCGCGATATTGTTGGTAAAACCCAGGATCCATTCTCCCAACAATGGCCGATGCATAGATTAAGTATCCATGGGTGAAACTATGATCGGAGATTTCACTCGCCGTGTTGAATTCATTATCGGAGTAGTAGGTTGTCGCCCAGCGATCGTTGTAATAAAGATGACGGTCATCTTCGGTCGAGGAAAAGGTAAACCAATCGACCAAATGTTCTTTGAGCTTCGAGATGAACGTGGCTTTTAAGGTTTCATCACCAAGTTGGTCGGCGATGAGTAAACCCTGAGATAAAGGATAGGTTGCTTTCGAATTCCAGTATGGCGTTGGAGAATTATAAAAATTATCTGGATTCAATGGATTGGTTTGTTGATTCAAGCTATTTAAGTAATTGGTCATCGTCGCTTCTGAAAATGTGCCCCCTGTTGGCAAGGTATAGGAAGGAACCACCCCATAAAAAGGTAAATCATAACGGAAGGAATGGCCGACCAGCATCTTGAGTAAACCTCGGACAGTTTTCGTTGTGTACGCACTGACCGTTTCTTTGACGAGCTTATGTTGATGAGGCAATAACGCGAGGATCGGTGCTTGATTGAGATCTGATCGTTGGGAGATGGTTTGCACGATCATTTGATTTTCCACGAGGTTGGTTTGGCGATTGACGTGGTATAACCCATGCCCTCGTAAAGGAAGATTGTAAGCATGTTGATGATAAAAACTTGCTTCTTGGACATTTTCAATCGAGCCTAAAGAAACTAAATTGCCTTCCCCTAATTGAATGGATAATCGGTGGAACAATCCAAAAGGATGCCCTGTATTGGAAATGGTGATGTTGGAGTTCTTTGGTAAGTTTAATAACATGTAACGATCAGCATAGGTGGGTTGACCCACGGAGGCTGGTGGGTTGGTTTGATAACCAACGTGACGTTGTTGAAACTTAATGATGAGGCCATCAGCTTGCAAGGTTTTCTCATTGAGTAAATTACCATCGAGGGTAAAATACTCGTAATTACTAACCCCATCGGTTCCTGCGGTAATGATTAAGGGATCACGGTTGCCTAATTCGGCAAAGATGTATGGCGACCCTTGGTTATACGTCACCACCATATGATCTAAGCTACTGCCTTGGTTGCGCATCGCGACTTT
>JBILRP010000030.1:0-3044 GCA_044372565.1 Bacilli bacterium
CTAGCAGGTCTGACATCATTTCTTTTTCCAGGACGATTAAGTTAAAGCCTTTGACACCGGTAATGCCGGTAATCGCACCATGATGCCGGTCTGGAGGTAGTTTGCTAAAGATCATCGTTCCTTCTCCGCTTGGATTGAAGGTATTTTTAATTTGAGTTGGAATGGCTTTTTTGATCAAAGGGAACATGGTTTCTGCTTGAAGCACACTTGCCCCCATAAACGACAAGACGCGTAATTCACGATACGTTAACACATCGATTTTTTTAGGGTTATCCACCACGCGTGGGTCACATGTTAAAAACCCATCGACATCCGTCCAGTTTTCATAGAGTTTTGCATTGACCGCGTCAGCAATGATCGCGCCAGTGATGTCGGATCCTCCACGAGGCAAGAGTTGAATGTGGTCTTGTTCATCACTTCCATAAAACCCACCAATGACCACATAAGGATGCTTCTTTAATAGCGATCCGGCATCATTTCTTGTTTTCGTACGGTTAAATTGTAACCCCTTAAAACGAATGACGTCCGCTGAATCTAAAAAGGCAAAATCAAGATAGTTTGACAGGATCAATGCCGAGAGATACTCCCCACGAGAGACGATGTAGGGGAGCGACTTTGATATTTTCATCTTTTGAAAGATGTCGGCTAAAATGGATTTAATGGGTAATTCTAATTTTAATTCTTCAACAATCTCGATAAATCGTTCCCGAATAATCTTAAAGGTCACAGGTTCTTTATCTTGTTGGATTTCTTTTGCCAGTTCATAAAGTAGATCCGTGATTTTAATATCTTTTGGATCACGCTTACCAGGCGCTGAGACAACAATAAATTTTCGCAAAGGATCACTTTTGATAATCTTTGCGACTTGTTTGATCGTCGATGCTGAGGCCATCGAGGTCCCGCCAAATTTGGCGACCACTGCTTTGTTCATTACGATAGCTTCTCTTTAAAATGTTCGTAGGTGAAGGATTTCACCAAGACGTCTTTTCCATTCAACTTCCTTGCATAAATGCTTGGTAATGGGATCCCATTGAACGTGTTGTTTTTGACAATCGTGTAAAGGGCCATGTCTTGAAAGACAATGGAATCGCCAACCTTTAAGGCGTCCTTGAAGCGATAAATACCAATATCATCTCCGGTTAAACAAGTTGCTCCCGATAGCCTAATCACGTGCTTCCCATGAGGATCTGACGTGGTCACCGGAGGAATAAATTTAGCCTCAAGTACATCAGGCATATGGCAAGTCGCCGACGCGTCCAAAATAGCAATCTCAACATCATTCTTCGTGACATCCAAGACTTTACTGACCAAGAAACCGGCGTTTAACACCACCGCTTCCCCAGGTTCTAAATAGACATCAAGTTTGTAGGTTTGTTTGTAATATTTGATGATTCGAACAAGTTTTTCAATGTCATAGTTGGCTCTTGTTAAATGATGGCCACCACCAAAATTAATCCAGGTTAATTGAGAAAAATATTTTCCAAATTTACGTTCAACTTCTTTTAAGGTTGCTTCCAAGGCATCCGCATTTTGCTGACAAAGGGTATGAAAATGAAAACCAGACACACCACTTAATAAGCTTGCGTCAAGATCAGCAATCTTGATACCCATTCTTGAGGTTGGTGAGCATGGGTCATACATGCTACTTCCTGTTTGAGTCGATACTTCTGGGTTAATCCGTATGCCAATGGTTTTCTTAGCAGCCAAGGCTCGTTGTTTAAATCGCTTCAATTGACTATTGGAATTAAACACCAGGTGGTCGCTATACTTTAGAATCTCTTCAAATTCTTCGTCTTTAAAACCAGGCGTAAAGACGTGAATTTCTTTACCAAAGTATTCATAAGCTAAACGAGCTTCAAACAATCCACTTGATGCGGTTCCATCCAACACCGTTTTCAATAAAGGGTAAAAATAAAAACTTGAGAAAGCTTTTTGGGCTAAAAGAACTTTGCAACCACTCAACTCTTTGATTCGTTTGATAATCATTAAATTATTGAGAATAAGTTGCTCATCAATTAAGTAATAAGGGGTTGGTAACCCTGGGGTTAATTTCATCATCAATCCTTACTTAACCAAGACCGGTTTAAAGGTTTCTTTCCATGGTAAACCCCATTGATTGAGCATCGCCATGTAAGGATCTGGGTTAAATTGTTCAACGTTGAAAACGCCTTGTCCTGACCATTGTTTGGTGAGGATTAATGCCGCACCAATCATCGCAGGAACGCCAGTGGTATAACTAATTGCTTGGGAACCAACTTCGGCGAACGCTTCTTGGTGATCGCATACATTAAAGACTCGGTAAGAAACTGGCTTGCCTTGCTTGTGACCCTGAAGGATCACCCCAATGTTAGTTTTACCTTTGGTTCTTGGTCCTAAAGACGATGGATCAGGTAAGATGGCTTTTAAGAATTGAAGAGGAACAATCGATTTCCCTTCGTACATGATGGGTTTAACCGAGGTCATGCCAACATTCACAAGCACGCGCAGGTGAGTTAAATAACGTTCAGAAAAACTCATGTAGAACCGAGCACGTTTGACTTCAGGAATAAATTTAACAATGGATTCCAATTCTTCGTGGTACATCAAATACATATCTTTTGGACCAATTTCATCCAATGGATAAGTTTCCTTCACGGTGAGTGCAGGTATCTCTACCCATTTGCCATGTTCAAAATAACGTCCTGGCATGGTGATTTCTCGAATATTAATTTCAGGATTAAAATTGGTTGCGAAAGGATAACCATGATCGCCACCATTCGCGTCTAAGATATCAATATAGTCAACGGTGTCAAAATAATGTTTCTTGCCATACATACAGAAAACACTGGTGACTCCAGGATCAAATCCTGTTCCTAAAAGCGCCATGATTCCGGCTTGTTTAAAGCGGTCATGATAAACCCATTGGGTGCTATATTCGAATCCAGCTTTTTCCCTGACTTCCGCTGCAGCGGTATCTAAGTAATGAGTTTTGGTTTCAATGCATGCTTCCATGATGGGAATGTTTTGATAGGGTAATGCTAAATTCATCACCAAGGTTGGTTTGT
>JBILRP010000029.1:0-3175 GCA_044372565.1 Bacilli bacterium
ACCCCAGAAAATTTAACTTGAAGACGATGAAGCACCAGGATGGCGACCCATGTGACAAGCCAAGCATTGACGAGTGTGGCTTGTAAACCCCCAACCGCTAAATAATCGGTGACGAGTAAAGACGGATGAAGATAGATGGCAATCAATCCTTCAATCATTGGTAAAAAAGGCCCAGATAATAACAAGATGAATAAGCCACCGAAGGCAATACCAAGTAAGAGTTTAAAAGGTAATTTAATTTCAGGGAACATCACCATAATTATATTTAATTCATTTGCATTAACAAGTAAAATGAAATGGATGATAAAACAACAAATTCAAGCGTACCAACCATTCAATGAACAAGAAGCTTTTGATAAGAAAGCAATTTTATCTTTTATCGATAAGAATCATGATTATTTACTAAGAACAAACCTCATTGCTCACTTTACGGTATCCACGATTGTGGTCAATGAACGCATGAATAAGGTCCTTTTTGCCCACCACAATATTTATAAATCTTGGGGTTGGTTAGGTGGCCATAGTGATGGGGATGACGATATGCTCCATGTTGCCTTAAAAGAAACGGAAGAAGAATCAGGTTTAACCAAGATTCGTCCTTATTCAAAGGAAATCTTTTTGCTAGATACGATTTATGTCCCTAACCATATCAAACACGGTCGCCACGTGTCCGATCACCTTCATTTGAATGCAACGTTTTTGGTGATTGCCGATGAGACAGAAAAACCTGTGGTGAATCTTGAAGAAAATTCAGGCGTGCAATGGTTCCCCATTCAATCCGTTCTTAAGATTGTCAGTGAACCAAGAATGATTCCGATTTATCAAAAAGCTTTTCAAAAAATAAAACTAATTAAAAATCTTTAATTGATATCGTTTCTTAAGCCATAAAACCAAACCAAGGTTAACGCTATTAGCAAACACAATCGCCGCATAAATTGGCCATGTTGATGATGTTAAGTCTAGGATGGCTCCAGAAAATAAAGTTCCGATAATCGCCGCTAAGCCATATGCGGTAAAAAGGACGCCATATAATTTTGAAAACATCGTTTTGGGAAATAACGTTTGAATGGATAAAGGCATTAACGCCATCCAATTGCCTAAGCCAAACCAAAAAGCGCCATAGCTGATCGCGTATAACCAGGGAAATTGTCCACCATTAAACACAGAAATCAAACCACTGGTTACCAGTGAAATCAGACTAAAAAATGCGACCTTAAAGAAACCAAACTGGTCAACCAACCGACCAAAGAATGGTCGAGACAGTCCGTTAAAGAGGGCAAAGACTGCGATGGCAATGGTGACAAAACCTTCATCAAAACCATAATTGACCACGCCGATGCGATAGCTTAAGCCAATGATGGTTAATCCAGAAATTAAACTAAGAACAAAGACAACGTATAACGAACGAAAGCCAGGAAGGTCAAACGATAAGGTTTCTTTGCCATCGGTTTTCACTTGAGTGGGGGTGGGTTGAAACAGTGGCCAAATGCAAAGTAAAAACACAAGCAATGCGACCCAACCAAGAATGCTAAAGGTGGATTGGATGGAATGCATGGTCAGTAACGATGTAACCACCGGTGTCATCAAGGTGTTGGATAAACCAAACCCCATGAGAATAAAACCTGTGATCAAACCAACATTTTTGTGAAACGTCTTTTGGACAATAAACGTTGGCACACCATATAAAAATCCAACCCCTGTGCCAACACATAATCCGTAGGTAAAGGTTAATGCGTAAATATGATCGACGACACTGGATAACCACAACCCACCAACAAACAAGATAACCCCAGCAATCACGAAGTAAGTGCGATGGGTTGACATCCACTTACCAGCGATCAGCATCGCCAAGGCATAACTCACCAAGGAGACCATGTAAGGCAAGCCACTTAAGGTTGCATTGATGCCGTAAAGGCTTTCAACTTCAACGCGAAACACACCCCAAACATACACCGTACCGAGTAACACCATCATCATGATGGATTGAATTAAAAACAAACCACGTGAAAAATTCATATAATGTCCATTTTATCGACATATGGTTCAATGTCAAATGATTCAATTCAATAACAAGAAAAAGAACTAAATTTTATAGATTTTGCTGAATTTTGCCTCTAAATAATCACAATAATAGCTTGGGTTTAAATCTTCGCCTGTGACTTTCTTCAGTAAGACAAAGGGTGGATAAAGTTTACCGTAAACATACACATGCTTTGCAAACCATTCTCGAAGGGGAATCAATTGTTTGCTTTGAATGGTTTCTTCTAATGACAAGGTCTTTTCCATCGTCTTTAATAATTGAATCGAGATGGCGTTGCCTAATGCATAAGAAGGGTAATAACCAAACGCACCACCAGACCAGTGCACGTCTTGTAAACAACCTGTACGATCATTCTTTGGTTTCACCCCAAGATAAGATTGATATAAATCATTCCATGCTTGTGGTAAATCTTTCACCTTTAAACTGCCATCCATTAATCTTTTCTCAAGTTCATAACGGACCATGACGTGAAGACTATAGGTGAGCTCATCCGATTCGGTTCGAATCAGTGAGGCTTTGACTTCGTTAATTGCTTGGTAATATTCCTCAATGGAAACATCGTTAAATTGGTTTGGGAATTGTTTCTTGAGTTGAGGAAAGACAACCTTGGTAAACGCATAAGAACGGCCAAGGACGTTTTCATAGAAACGTGATTGCGATTCATGGATGGACATCGCTGCCCCATGCCCAAGCAAGGTACCTTTTACTTTTTTGCCAATGTTTTGTTCGTAAATGCCATGACCACCTTCGTGGGCAGTGGAATAAATGTTAGAAACAAAATTATTTTCATAAATGTGGGTCGTCACGCGAACATCACTCGGGGTGATTTCACTGCTGAATGGGTGAACCGATTCTGCAAGGACGCCAGCATTGAGATCATAACCAATAAAATCTAATAAGGTTTTTGCATAGGCGATTTGTTCGTGTTTAGGAAAGGTTCGCGACATAAAGTCTGTGCGAATCTTCACCTTGGATTGTTGGATTTTTTTAAGGAGGGGAACAATACGCGCTTTTAAGGTGGCAAAGAAAGCATCTAATTTTTCAATGGTGTTACCTTCTTCATAATCATCGAGTAATTGATTATAAAGTGGACCCTCGACGGTTTTGGTTAAGGTTGTAAACTTTCGAACATAC
>JBILRP010000012.1:0-34737 GCA_044372565.1 Bacilli bacterium
AAAAAGAACTTAATTCATTTTGCTGCTTATACAAACCATATCGGAGTTTATCCAGGACCCCAAGGGATTCAAGCATTGCTTGATGCATTCCCAACCATTAAAACAAGCAAAGGGACGTGGTTAATTCCTCACCATCTAACATTTCCAACCAAAGAACTTCAAGTGTTGTGTGCTTGGATTCGTTCCCAAAACCAACCATGAATTTGGCGTTTTTATGGGATGTCTTATGGTGTTCACTCAGTAGTTTTGGTGGCCCGGAAGCCCATTATGGAATCTTTTCACAAATCTTGGTGCAAAAGAAAAAGTACATCAGCGAAGAAACATTGGCAGAACTCATTGGTGTCTTTTCGTTAGTACCTGGACCAAGCAGCACCCAAACGATCATGGCGATCGGTTATTTGGTTGGTGGCAAATGGTTGGCGTTCTTAACCTTTATGGTTTGGGCCTTGCCTGCGATTGTTATCATGATGCTTGTAGGTTTGTTCTTTAGTTTCTTCCAAAACCAACCCATCGTTAATCAATTACTTTTGATTCTTCCTTCAATAGCAGTTGCCTTTATTTTCTATGCAGGTTGGTCGTTATCCAAAAAAGTTTTGAATGGGATTGAACCCGTCATGTTATTTCTAATCGTTGCAGTGCTTGGGTTTTGGCTCATGCCGTTGAGCATGTGGACCGTTCCTGCATTACTAGTCTTATCAGGTGGGGTGATGGTCTTACGGCATCCAAGTAAACAACACGTGTCTTTTTCCGGTACATCAATTTCTTGGGTGAGTCTCTTGTTGTTGTTAGGCATTGCCTTCTCCAATGAAATACTTATGCCTTGGTTAAGCGATACCTGGTTTAGTTTGTTTTATTCCTTTTATCGCTATGGCTATAGCGTGATTGGTGGAGGACAAATCGTCATTCCTTTAATGATTCAAGATTTGGTGACGCAACAAACGCTTATATCACTACCAACGTTTTTATCTGGCTACACGATTGACCAAGTCATTCCTGGACCGTTGTTTAGTTTTGCGGCATTTGTCGGCACACAAATCCTTGAAGGTCAACCCATGGCGTGGCTAGGTGGTCTGATGTCTGGGTTTACTATTTTCGTACCTGGGATTCTTTTGGTGTATGTGGTGATGCCTTTATGGCAAATATTTCAACGCGTTCCTTGGATGAAGGTTTTTCTTCGAGGGATTCGAATTGCCGCAGCAAGTTTGATTGTGGTCACTGCAATTAATCAATTCATCGCCCTTCCTATCGATTGGCGAACCGCGTTGATGGTCACAGCGACCACGTTACTTCTGATGAGCAAAAAGATGGCTTCCCCATGGGTGGTTTTATCTGTTGTGATAATGTCTTTATTAGTTATGTAATTTATAACCGAATTAACAAACGGGAAAATTTACTTTTGCTGATTCATGAATTGATTAACATCTAAGCAAGAATTTTTTCTTTTAACCGAAGATATAATGCCGTTTTTTCATACGACATTTGGGCTTCGCGATAGTCATAGCCAAACGCACCTTTAGACACAATGATGTTAGGCGGCATTTGTACACGTTTGAAATAAGCTTTGTTCCATAAAGATAATACCCATTCTAAATCCGTGATAAAAGCTTGAGCTTTATCCAATCCATAGTGTGACATCAATCCTTGGATATTCTTTGGGAAACTGCGATCAAGATACATCGTTAATATTCGTTCAGGCGCTAGAGAAGGGAAACTTAGTAATTCATGAATGAGCCAATCATGATAACCCCACTTCATCGGATCGACTTGGTTGGTTTTTAATTCGGCGGATGGTTGGAATTGATAACGAGGGATGCCTTGGTCCATCGAGGCGATAAGGTTTTTAGGAATGATGACTTGGTTTGCTTGTTCGTTGATCCATAACGCAAGGGTGTTGATTTGCATCTTGGTTAAATCACCTAATGGGGCGATTGCGCCAATGGTGTCCCCATATAGCGTGACATACCCTAAGGCGATCTCAATTTTATTACCGTTGTTTAAAACCACACCTTTTTTCTCTGCAGCAAGGTTCATGAGAATGCTGCCGCGAACCCGGGCTTGAACATTTTCTTTGGTTAAGACATCGGCTTGAGGTTGAATGGCTAAGAAAGCATCCACCATCGGTTGAATAGGTATTTCTTGGAAATGAACACCTAAGGCTTTAGCTATGTCTCTGGCGTTTTGTTTGGATCGTTCACTGTTATAAGGGGTGGGTAAAGAATAAGCATAGACGCGATCCTTGCCAATCACTTCTGTGAGAAGAGCGGTGGAAACAGCACTGTCGATGCCACCGGATAAACCGACAATCCATGGGACTTTCTTGTCAAAGAGTTGTTCATCAACAAAAGAAATGCCTTGCTTCAGCATCGTGAAAAGTTTCTTAGGATTTGATGGGCGAAGTTTCTTGTCGCTTAAGGAGGCGATGAGAAGTTCTGGTTCTGCTTGTTCATTCGCTTGAATGATTAAATCACCCGTGGCGTTATACACCATCGAACCACCTTCAAAGAGGACAATATTTTTTCCATTGTTATCCGCGCCAACTTTATTGACAAAGATAAAAGGAACGTTGGCATGTTTCTTGATTTGGTCTTGTCTTGATTTTTCTTTATCTAAAGTCCAAGGAGAAGCGGAAATGTTAATCAAAAGATCCACACCTTGTTTTAAATATTCACTAGAAGGAGAAAATCCATAAGCATCATCCCACATGTCTTCACAGACTTCTAAACCAAACCGAATTGTCTTTCCCTTGTAATTCAAGGTTAATGGATCAAGGAAAGATTTGACTTTAAGGTTGAGTTTTTCTTCAAGTTCTCGTCCTGGTAAAAAATATCGTTGGTCATCAAACATTCGGTAATTGGGGAATAAGCGTTTTGGATAGATACCAGGAAAGACCCCATTGCTTCGGGTAAGGTATTCGCCGTTATAGGCAATAAAGGCAGAGTTTAGTTTTGCTAACCGGGAATCGTTGTTGGTGATCGTGGGGTTCGCGCCGAGGGTAAAGACGTTGCCCCAAACGATGATGATGTTTTGCGAAAGTTGCTTTATTTTTTCATTAAAAGACACGGCAAAGTCGACCCAAGCATTATCTAAGAATTGATCACCGATTAAATAACCCGTGATGCATAGTTCAGGAAAGACAATTAAATCAACCGAGGCTTGTTTGGCTTTTTCCACCATCGCTGCAAGCGTTAAAAAATTCTTGCTGGGTTGACCAGGGATGACACGCATTTGCCCTAAGGCTATCTTGAGATTTTTCATCATTATTATTTTATGATAATTTTGCACAAAAAAGGCGATGAAAGCAATTGAAACCGCTATCCTTTGGTTGGGTTATCTTTGAACAAGTCGAATCCAATCAAGATTAATGCCATCACCACGAAGAGATAACCAACAACCGTGGCAACGGTGATGGGTTCTTGAAAAATCAACCAAGCAAAGATCCCACCCATTAATGGAGAAAAGCTTTGAATCATTTGTACTTTCGCTGCACCCAAGGACCGTTGTGCAAAGACATAATAGATTAAACTCCCGCCGTAAATCACAAACCCGGCAATCAACGCGATGATCACCATCCACCATGAGGGAAAGATTTCTTGAAGAAGAACACTCACCAACAACGTCCCTACCCCAGTACCAAGACCCTTAATGATGACAACATTCAATGGATTACCAAGGCTTAGTTTTTTCGACACATTGTTTTCAATACTCCAAAGGAGCATCGCCAACAAGATCCAAAGTTGACCTGTTTGAAACGCTATGTTGAATTGTCCGATTGAAAGCACAACCCCTAAAACAATGAACCCCAACGCTATCCAAGATAATCTTCCTAACTTTTCTTTGAAAATGAACAAAGCAATCAGTAAGGTGAAGAATAACTCGCCATTGGATAATAAACCCACCATGTTGCCATCAGTTTCTTTCACGCCAATGAAGAAAGCGATAGGCGCAGCAATGTCTAAGATAATCATGGAAGCAAACCAAAACAAATGATGATTGATGTTGACTCCGCTTGACGCCATGGATGGGGTCAAGCGTTGATAAATCAAAGTGCCAAACCCTGCACCAAAATAAAGTAGACTTGCTAACCAATAAGGAGAGATAAAGGACAATAATGATTTCGTCACAGGAATATTTAAACTAAAGAAAAAAGCAGAGAGTAAGGCAAGGAAAAACCCCATTTCTAAATTTGATAACTTAGTTTTGGTCTTCATCATGAAGGTTATTTCTTGAGTTGAATGAGGTTGATCAATTGCTGATGAAAATAAGTTTGTTTACTGAGTTCGGGATGAAAAGACAAACCAATTTGGTTTTTGTATTGGACAGCCACCTTTAATCCATCGACTTCAAGGAGGACACGAACACCCTTATCAACACGGTTCACAATCGGAGCCCGAATAAACATTAAGTCTAATTTTTGTTTATCTACCGCCACTTGCCGATGAAAGCTTCCGAGTTGTCGACCAAAATAATTACGCGTGACTTCAATCGGGAGTGTGGCCATGTGATGATTGGTTTGGCCGGTAATGGAGGTGGCAAGCAAAATCATTCCCGCGCATGTGGCAAGGGTTGGTAAGCCTTGTTCAATTTTCTTTTTTAACGGGGCAAAGAGTCCAAGTTCAACCAAGAGACGACCTTGGGTGGTGCTTTCTCCACCCGGGAGAATCAATCCATCCATGGGTTGATCTAGATCCTTTAACTGACGAATTTCAAAAGTTTCCACACCCATCGAGGTGAGTTTATGACGATGTTCAATGAAGGCGCCTTGGAGGGCAAGAACACCAATACGCAAGAATTTATTTGCCTCGTTCAGCCATCAAGACTTTGACTTGATCTTCGTTTAATCCAACCATCGCTTCACCTAAGTCACGTGAGACCGCAAGTAAGACTTTGGGGTCACGGAAATTAGTCACCGCTTTGACGATGGCTTCTGCGCGTTGTTTTGGATCTCCTGATTTAAAAATACCAGAACCAACAAACACACCTTCCGCGCCTAATTGCATCATTAATGCCGCATCGGCAGGGGTGGCCACCCCACCTGCTGAGAATAAAACCACAGGTAATTTACCTTTTTTATGAACGTACTTAATTAAATCCAAAGAGACACCCCATTGTTTTTGTAAGACAAATAATTCATCTTCATTCAACGATTGAATTCGTCGGATTTCTCCAGTGATTGCACGCATGTGGCGAACCGCTTGGATGACGTCTCCTGTACCCGCTTCACCTTTGGAGCGAATCATCGATGCACCTTCAGAAATTCGTCTTAACGCTTCTCCAAGATCTTTGGCACCACAGACAAAAGGGACATTAAAGTTTTGTTTATTAATATGGAGGGTGTCATCGGCCATGGTTAACACTTCCGATTCGTCGATGTAATCGACTTCTAACGCTTCTAAGATTTGTGCTTCCACGAAGTGACCGATTCTGACTTTGGCCATCACAGGGATGGAAACAGCTTTTTGAATTTCTTCAATCATTTTTGGATCAGACATTCTTGCCACCCCACCGGCAGCGCGAATATCGGCTGGAATGCGTTCAAGGGCCATGACAGCAACTGCACCTGCGGCCTCGGCTATTTTTGCTTGCTCAACATTACAGACGTCCATGATGACGCCACCCTTTAACATTTGGGCAAGATTTTTATTTAATTCATATCGTTCGTTTTTCATAAGATATCCCCTATTACGTCTCAATTTTACACTAAATACATAAGAGTATTATAGAAAATGCCTTGAATTGTCGGTAAAAGAAAAAACGTGCGATAAACGCACGTATTAAAATACTCATCTTCAATCCAAGACTAAATAGAAATCAACGAACCAACGATTTCTAAGACAAAGGTATAAATAAACTTTCCTAAGGAAAAGACGTCTTCATTTAAAGCAAGGTCGCTGGTCATGAAATCGTTGATGCCAGGAACCACAAAGGTTAAAGGAATGACAATGAGTAAGGCAATCGCAACCAAAACAGCCGCTCTTCCAAGACCAAGGACGACGCCTAATAAGGAATCAACGAACTTAATCGCTTTCACATCCTTGGATAATTTAACCAGTTGGCTTCCGACAATCGCTAATAATAACCAAGCGATGAGGAAGGTTCCTAGATAACTAATGATTAAAATAACAAAATATGCTGAAGCGGTCGCCAATGCTTCACCAAGGGTTCCATTGAATGTGATTAAGATATCAGCAAGAGGGGATGCTAAAAAACCCGGTAAACCAATTTGAGTTAACCCATCGGTTAAATACCCAAGCGCACCTGGTTGGCTACTATCAATCACCGTGTCATATAAAGCGTTGCCGGTGAAAATTGAATCATTAAGGTTGGTGAATAGTAATGTATATAGAGGTGTGGTTACCAAAATATCCTCAACCCAATTGGCCAGTACATAGGCTAGGATGATTGCGCCAATAAATGAACCAAGCCCAACCACTTCCTTTAAAAAGCCATTTTTAAATCCGGAAATAGCAAACAATAAACTTAAGACGATCAAGCTAATGTCGATGATACCGAAATGGAAACCTGCTATTGTCATTGTTTTTCTCCCACATTATTATAAATCAAAAGTTCATGTTCGATATAACAAGAAAGAATGAAAATGAAATCTACGAGTATATTTCGAATTTATTGATAAAATGAACTGATGAATTGGATTGTGTTGCTCATTGCTTTGATTCTGAACGCTGCTGGATTATTTTTATTGTGGCGCGTTCCCACCTTTAAAAATCAAAGTCTTCGAAAGAAATTAAATGTCTCCATCATTATTCCTGCAAGAAACGAAGCAAAACGAATTCAACCACTACTGAAATCCATTCAACAACAAACCAATGTGATCCGTGAATGGATTGTGGTCGATGACCACTCCACAGATGGGACAGGAGCGATTGCTCAATCATACGGTGCAAAGGTCATCACGGCAGAAGTTTTACCTCAAGGATGGTTTGGCAAGCCGTGGGCTTGTTATCAAGGGGCAAAAGCTGCGCAAGGTGATGTCTATATGTTTTTAGATGCAGACACGGTGTTGCAACCTCAGGGACTCGAAAAAATACTCGCTGCTTTTGCTGAAGAACAATCGCCTTTGTCTGTTCAACCTTATCACCTGATGAAAAAAAGCTATGAGCAGTTGAGTTTATTCTTTAATTTAATTGTGATGATGACCACGGGTTTGTTTACTCCAAGAGGATCATCGATCAAGGCGAGTTCTTTTTTTGGACCTTGCCAAGTCATTGCTAAAAAAGATTATTGGCGAGTGGATGGACACGCCGTTGCTAAACACGCCATCCTAGAAGACATTGCCCTTGGAAAAGCCTTACAAGAAAAAACTGGTCACCTCATTCGTGCGATGGCGGGCCGTGGCGCGATTGCTTTTCAAATGTATCCTGAAGGGATGACGTCCTTAATTGAAGGGTGGACCAAAAATTTTGCCACCGGTGCAGGCTTAATTCCTGGTTGGTTGTTGGCAACCGTCAGCTTATGGATCACCGGCATGTTTATTGCCTTCCTAAGTGGGATTGCTCCCTTCATGTGGGAAGGTCAAGCGTACTTGATTGGATATCTTCTTGTTGGTGTTATTACATTTTTACTAGCGAGAAAAGTTGGACGCTTTTCCATTCTCACCATCGTGACGTATCCGATTCAACTCATCTTCTTTGTTTGGCTATTCGCCCGATCTTCATCCCGTTCAAAGAAGAAAAAAGTAACTTGGAAAGGTCGTGACCTCGATTTATGAATGTATTCCCTCTCATCCCAGTTCCTCGCTGGTTAATGCTTGGTTTAAATATCATTCTTTGGCCCATCTATCATTTAGGTATTTCAAAAATTACGTTGCACACCCCAGACAAAAAGTTCAAACAAGATTCGTGGTTATATCGGACCCGCAAGTTTGAAAACGATGGGCGATTCTACGAACAAGTCTTAAAGATTCGAACATGGAAGAAAATGATTCCTGACGGGGCAACGATTTTTAACGAAGGGTTTAAGAAGAAGAATTTAAAAGGAACCCAAAAAGAATACATTCGTCAATTTATTGAAGAAACTCGGCGAGCGGAATATTCTCATCTTCTCCAGATGATTCCTTGTGTGACGTTCTTTATCTTTAACACCTTTTGGATTGCGATGATCATGGTCGCCTATGCGTTGATGTTTAATTTGCCGCTGATTTGGTTACAACGTTATAATCGGATTCGCTTTCAACGGATTATTAAGAAACTTTAATTATTGTTCGTTTTTAAGAATTTGCTCAACGACTTGTTGACCACTTAAGACAACCATCGGCATACCGCCACCTGGGTTGACAGAGCCACCGACGAAGTAAACGTTATCATAAAGTTTTGACCGTTTAGGAATTTTAAAACCCATGTTTTTATTTTTGCTGGCGACAATCCCATAAATCGAACCGCGGTTAGAATAATACATATCTTGAATGGTTTCAGGTGTCCATAATTCTTCAACGACAATATGTTTTCTTAAATCTGTTAAACCCATCCGTTCAAGTTTGATTAAAATATTTTCTCTAAACGTTGCATAGTCTTGTTTGGTGAATGGGCGCTTAGGATCAAGATAAGGGATATGCGGGAGAATCTTAATGATGTCTCCACCTTTTGGGCCTTGCGAAGGATCGGTGCGCATCGGTGCGACTAAGTAAATTGTTGGGTCTTCGTTGAGTCGGTGTTTATGGAAAATATTCTTAAAATTCTTTTTGGAGTTTGCTGAGTAGAAAAAATTGTGATGAGCTAGTTGGGGATAGACTTTGTCGGTTCCTAGATGCAAGGCAAAACCCGAACAAGCAGGTTCAAACTTACGTTGATATTTAGCGATGAAGCCTTTGGATTCTTTGGTGACCTTTTCATAAAAGGGAATGGCCTCCATGTTGGAGACAATTAAATCTGCTTGGATGGTTTCGCCGTTACTAAGTTTGATCGCGTTAATATGACGTGTCCCTTTTTCAACGGAGACCACTTCGGTTTTGGTTCTTACCTTGATTTGTGGGAGTTCTTGAATGAGTTTGACCATGCCTTTAGAAATATTGAACATGCCACCTTTGACGTACCATAAATCATATTTCCATTGGATATAAGGTAATAAGTTCATCAAGGCAGGCGCGTCATAAGGCGAAGATCCTACATACTTAATAAAGTAGTTGATGATATCAATCAGGTATGGGTTTTTGATATATCGCCGAACGCCTTGGTCCATCGTGGCAAAGTAATCCATGTTGGAAAAAATACTGACCGATGGTTTAAATCTCATCGTTTCCCAAGTATTTTCTAATTGGTTATCAAAGGCGACCATCGCGGAGACACCATAGATTTTTTCTGTATAGGCGTAGTAGTTTTTTAAATCTTCTAAATCAGCTTTCGTCAGTTGTTTGTTGATGAGCATGTCATCAATCTTGTGGGTTAAATCAATGATGTTGCCGTCTTCAAAGAAGTTTCGCCAGTGAGGACGAACAGGTTCTATTTGAATATAATCCGCCATCTTTTTATGATGCTTGGCAAAAAGTGCTTCAAAAATATGAGGCATCGTTAGAATCGAAGGGCCTAAGTCAAAAGAAAATCCTTTGACATCTTTGACATTTAATTTTCCACCCAGATGGGCGTTTTTTTCGATTAAGGTGATGTGGTACCCAGGAAGTGCTGCCAAAGAAATGGCTGCAGATAATCCACCCAGACCGCCACCAATGACGACAACTTTTTTCATACGTAACCTCGATGAGATTATTATAGTATGAATGACAACCAAGGGGAAATCATACACGATGACTTTCTTTTATTTATAATAGAGTCAATGCAAATCAAACGTCTCGAAACTTGGTTTCTAAAACATCAACGTCAACTTCCTTTTCGACAAAACCCAACCCCATATGGGATTTGGGTGAGTGAAGTGATGTTGCAACAAACACAAATGGAAACCGTGCTTCGTTACTATCCTTCGTTTATGAAACGATTTCCTACCATCCAATCCTTAGCAAAAGCGACACAAGAACAAGTGTTAACTGAAGTCCAAGGACTTGGGTATTACCGACGATTTCGTTTGTTACACCAAGGGGCACAATATATTGTACAAACGCATCACGGTGAATTTCCTCATCAATATGAAGACGTGATCAATATCCCGGGGGTTGGAGCGTATACCGCGGGGGCGATCATGGCCATTGCCTTTCATCAACCGTATCCTGCAACCGATGGGAATGTCATTCGCGTCCTCAGTCGGTTTTATGGGAAAAAAGAAGACATGCGTTTAGGTCGTTCAAGAAAAGTCATCGATGACCTTCATGGGCAATTGGTCAAACAAGCAAATCCAAACCTTTATATTCAAGCGGTGATGGAACTTGGGGCGCTGGTCTGTCGTCCAGTTCAACCCCGGTGTGACGTCTGTCCATTACAATCATCCTGTGTTGCCTATGAAACCAAGCAAACCGACGTGATTCCTTTCTTGAGTAAGATTAAAAAAACCAAGACAAGGGAATGGCAAACGTTGGTGATGGTGAAAGATAAACATGTGCTGATGATTAAAAACAAAGCGGAACTATTAAAAGATATGTATTTACTTCCCCAATGGGAAGCGTCGATGGATGTTTTGGAAGACCTTTTAAACGCAAGCCAAGTTAAACCAATCTCCTTTTTGAAGATAAAAACGTATCAACATGTGTTTACACATCAAACATGGCGCATGGATGTTTACCAATTGAAGGTCAAACAAGGAACATTGGATCAAGGGGTTTGGATTCACCAAGACGAACTTAGCAACATTCCAATTCCTGAAGCGCATCAAAAGATTATTCGTGATATCTTTCCCCAATATCACAAAGCAAAGCTTTATAATAAGAAAGAGGATTAATTATGAATTTATATCAATTTACTGCCAAAGATTATCAAGGAAAACCTGTTGAACTTAGTCGATACAAAGGGAAAGTGGTGTTGGTTGTGAACACAGCAATTCACTGTGGCCTCGCCCCACAATACAAAGGCTTAGAAAAGTTATACCAACAATATCAAAAACAAGGATTTGAAATCCTTGACTTTCCTTGCAATCAATTTGCAGATCAATCACCAGAAAGTGATGAACAAACGGCGTTTATTTGTGAAACCAAACTAAAGAATTCATTTAGACCTTTTGCAAAAATAGAAGTCAACGGACGTAATACCCACCCATTATTTCAATGGTTGAAGAAGAGCACGTTTAACTTGTTTGGTTCACAAATCAAATGGAATTTTACCAAGTTTCTTGTTACCAAAGATGGCAAAGTCTTTCGTCGATACGGACCACCCGTCTTACCAGAAGCCATCGCCAAAGACATTGAAAAATTATTAAAGTAACTATGCTGATTATCAAACACGCGACGAAGTCTTATGATAAAAAGAAGTTAGCGTTATATGATGTTTCTATTACCATCCAACCGGGAGATCTTTACGGATTTGTCGGTCATAATGGCGCAGGGAAAACCACACTACTCAAAGCGATTGCAGGGATTCATCAACTTGATCAAGGATCGATTACTTTTCAAGGGTTGGATGTCAGTCAAGACGCACTGTCGTATAAACAACATCTAGCGTATGTCCCCGATCACCCAGACCTTTATGAACAATTAAGTGGTCGACAATACATGGATTTTATTGCCGATGTTTTTAAAGTTTCCCTAACGGAAAGACAAATCATCATCGATCAGTATGGTGCAAGTTTTGAGATGACACCTTTTTTAAAGCAACCGATTAGTACGTATTCTCATGGGATGAAACAAAAAACAGCCTTGATCGCCGCCTTAATTCACAAACCTAAATTACTTCTATTGGATGAACCCTTTGTTGGTCTCGACCCCAAAGCAAGTTATGTCCTCAAAGAAACATTCAAGCAAATGACCCAAGCGGGCATGAGTATTTTCTTTTCTAGCCATGTGTTGGAAGTGGTTGAAAAACTCACCAACAAAATTGCCATCATCAAACAAGGGAAGTTAATTCATAACGGGTTAACCAAAGATGTTCTTGCCAATCAAAATTTAGAATCCTTATTCTTGGAGTTAAGCTAATGTATGGGTTGTTACTGAAAACCTTTCTCAAAGAAAGACTAAGCATTCATCGGTTATTTGGTCAAAAAATTGCTCGGTCAAGAATTCAGTCAATCTTGATGGTTGGTTTGTTGATCTACGCGTTTGGGGTTACAGGTTTTTCTTCCATTTTTATTAGTTATGAACTTGGTTTAGGATTGCAGGCCATCAATCAACTCTCATCCATGTTATTCAACCTCTACAGCCAATTGGCGTCGCTTGGATTTCTCTTTGGTTTCTTTCAAGCGCAAGGCTATTTGTTTCAGTACAAGGACTTTGATTTATTAGGAACTTTACCCATCTCTCAAAAAGTGATTGTTGCTGCTAAGTTAACGATGATGCTTGTGTTTGTCTATTTGTTTGCGATGATCATGGTCTTACCTACCTATGGCGTCTGGTGGTATTTTTCCAACCCATCCATCATCCAAGTATTCTTATTCATCCCAATGTATTTGGTCACACCCATTCCGTTGATGTTATTAGGATCGTTTATCTCTTATGGGATTAGAAAACGAACTCAACGATTGATTCGAGCGAATGTATTACAAACGATTTTTTCTGTTCTTTTCATTATTAGCTTTGCGTCATTTAGTTATGGATTGAACCAATGGGTGCCATCATCCGTGCTTGCTTGGTTTGAATCCATCGATGTCTTTGATGATTGGTTTATCGATGCCATCACGAACTTAGCTTTATTACCATTTCTTGGATTTATGGCGATTCATGGTTTGATATTATTTGGGTTTATTTGGTTGATGAGCCAACCCTTATTAAGCATGAACCAACAACGAACCCTCGGACCTAAGGTTGAATACAAAAAAATTCCAATCAAGACGATGAGTATTTATCGGCATTTATTGGTGAAAGAATGGCATCGATTTATTGGGACATCGATTTATTTTATTAACACGGGGTTTGGCTTGGTGATGTTACTCGCAGCAACCCTAGTTGCGTTGTTTTTCCCGATTCTTATCGGTGATCTCAATCGCACCTTAACCCTGATTGGCATTCACCCTATTTGGTTCATCTTTGCTGTCATCGGTTTTTCTTTGTCGACTGTCTACACCCCAGCGGTCAGTTTATCCCTTGAAGGAAAAAATTTAGCAATGCTAAAGACCCTTCCGATTCCCGCATTGACCATTTTTAAGGCAAAGATTGGTTTTAATTTATGGTTAACCTTACCCGTGGTTTTGTTGACCACCCTGATTGCCTTGACGATCTTTTCGTTAACATGGATTGAAGCGATGCTTGCTCTGGTGATGTTGATGTTGTTGGCCATCTTGTTATCGATTTTCTTTTTGTACCTCAATTTATTCTTTCCGCGGTTTGATTATCATCATGAAGTTGAAGTGGTCAAACAAAGTCTTGCAGCATTGCTCGCCGTCTTTGGTGGATTTGCGTGGATGGGTTTATTTCTATGGTTGGTGTTCTTTCCTCTTGCGACATTGACGCCATCGTTACAAATGATGTCAGTGATTTTGTTAGAAGGACTTGCGATTGGTGTCATGTCGTTGATCTTAATAAAGCGTTCTGATTATTTCTATCATCAATTAACCATTTAAAGGAGAGAATATGAAAACCATCATTTCCCATGATGTTGAAGAAGCCCTACGAAAAGGGTTGCCTGTGGTTGCTTTAGAAAGTACGATTATTAGTCACGGCATGCCTTATCCTGAGAACTTATCCACGGCGATGGCGGTGGAAAAAGTTGTCATCGATGCTGGAGCAACACCTGCCACCATTGCCATTTTAGATGGGGTGATTCACATTGGGTTAAGTCAAACCACCCTTACCCAATTTGCTCAATCCAAACATATTCGTAAAGTCTCTCAACGTGATTTAGCGTATGTCTTAACTCAACATTTATCAGGTGGAACCACGGTTGCCACAACCATGTATCTAGCATCGCTACACGGGATTAAGATATTTGCCACAGGCGGGATTGGTGGGGTTCATCGCGGTGCAGAAACCTCGTTCGATATTTCTGCTGACTTAGAAGCGTTTGCCACCACCCCGGTCACCGTTGTGTCTGCAGGTGCAAAAGCAATTTTAGATTTACCCAAAACGTTAGAATATTTAGAAACCATGGGTGTGCCAGTGGTTGGATATCAGACCGATGATTTCCCTGCTTTTTATCATTCTAAAAGTGGATTGAAGTTATCGTTAAGATTAGACAGTCCTCAAGCCGTGGCTGAGTTAATGAACCATCAAGAGGCCCTGAAGTTAACCCAAGGAATTCTCGTTGCTAACCCTATCCCTGTTGCCTTTGAAATGGATGCAAGGGTGATCCAACAAGCGATTCACACCGCCATTAAAGAAGCAGATGAACAACATGTCAAAGGTGCTGCATTAACACCATTTTTATTAGCAAGAGTGAAGACCTTAACTGGCGGAGACTCCTTAGTGAGTAATATCGCGTTAGTAAAACACAATGCTAAAGTTGCCGCAGAAATTGCGGTTCAACACCATCGACTTAATGCTTCGCATGGTCAATCTGTGAAATAATGCGGTGAAGATCTACGTCGTTGAAGGTGTAACATTCATTACAAAAATTACAAATCACTTCTGCCCCTTTTTGTTTCTCAATCATATCTAACAACTCGGATTTCCCTAATAACTTCAGTGTTTCTGTGGTCCTTTGTTTTGAACAATTGCATTGAAAACGGATTGATTTTTCATCAATCAAGGTTAAGGATTCTTTTGGAATTAATTGGCCGAGAATCATTTCTGGGGTCATACCTTCAACGAGCATGGTTGAAATAGGTTTCGCAGCTTTGACCGCTTGTTCTGCTTTGACAAGGGTGGCTTCATCACAACCAGGAAGAGCTTGAATTAAATAACCACCACTCGCAGCAATCGTTCCATCTGGGTTGACCAAGACACCGAGGGCTAATGCTGAAGGAATTTGTTCTGAGTTCACTAAGTAGGACGCTAAGTCTTCAGCAATCTCACCACTGATGATTGGGGTTTGTCCTGTGAATTTAAATTCAGTGCCAAAACTTTTAATCACCGCAACCATCCCGTTTTTACCAACCGCGCGGCCGACATCAAGTTTTCCTTTTTCGTTTGGCGGAAAATGAACTTGTCCGTGGTGAAGATACCCGCGCACCTCACCATGAGCATTCGCGTCCACGACAATTTCTCCAATCGGTCCATCGCCTGCGATACGAATCGTATATTTCTCGTCACCCTTTAAGTTACTTGCAAACAAAATACCTGCGGTTAACGTTCTTCCTAAGGCCGCACTTGCGGTCGGTAAGGTTTGATGACGTCGGCAACCTTCTTGCGTAAGAATGGTGGAACGGGCAGCAAGCACTCGCATCTTGCCACCAAAGGCAATTGCAGAAACTAAATAATCATTTTTCATGAATCTAATCTTACCAAATTAATGTGTACAAGAGAAAGGTTCAGCAACATTTACAATCAAAGATTGTTTAACATATTACAATAGATAAAAAGGAAAACTTCATGAACAAGAACATAACGTTTGTCCATCATCCTTTAATTGAACATAAAATGACCCTGCTTCGCGATCAACAAACCCAATCGAATTACTTTCGGACGTTGGTGAAGGAAATCACTCAATTGATTGTCTTCCCTGCAACACAACATCTTTCCCTTCAAGACAAGAAAATCAAGACGCCTGTGGATGCCATGGTTGCGTCAGAAGTTAAGAATGAGGTGTTGGTGGTTCCCATCATGCGAGCAGGCTTAGGGATGTTGGATGGATTTACCGACATGATTCCCCATGCCAAAGTTGGTCATATGGGTTTTGTCCGAGACGAAAAAACATTAAAGGCTTCCGCATATTTGGTGAAGTTACCCAAGATTGATGCTTCCACAGAAGTGTTTATTCTTGATCCGATGTTAGCCACTGGAGGAACGTTAATTCAAGCGATTGATCTGATTAAGAAAAAAGGTGGAAAGCGAATCACGTATCTTGGTTTGGTTGGCGTCCAATCTGGGATCGATGTGGTCTTGAAAGCTCACCCGTCTGTAAAAATATTTTTAGCGGCGATTGATAAAAAATTAAATGAAAAAGGTTATATCACACCCGGATTAGGCGATGCTGGTGATCGTTTATTTGGCCAAGAAGGTTAATTAGTAAGAGAGAACATAGTCAACCGCGTATTTGTGATCTTTTAATTTTTGTTCCCCAGGTAAATACGTTAAGTTCATTAAGAAGGTGAATTGAATCACTTTTCCACCTAATCGTTCAATGAGTTTGGCAATCCCAATCGAGGTGCCACCTGTGGCAAGGACATCATCCAACACAAGGACTTTTTGTCCTTTTTTAATCGCGTCTTCATGCATGAATAAACTAGTTTGACCGTATTCTAAGGTAAATTTTTCTTCAATCGCTTTCCGAGGAAGTTTGCCGGGTTTTCTCACAAGCACAAATGGAATTTTTAATTGACTGGCGACGGCACCGCCAAAAATAAACCCACGCGCTTCAGGAGAGACAATCACATCAGGTTTGTGCTTTTTCACGAGGTTAGCAAGGTCTTGAATAGATTGGTGAAAGGCTTCACCGTTGTTCAATAACGTGGTGACATCTTTAAAGGAAACACCTTTGATGGGAAAATCTTGTACCGAAGTGATGTATTTTTTTAAGTCCATGATTATTCTCCTTTTCGCCAAGGATAATCCTTGGGATTCATTTTGATCATGCTTGGTTTGAGGATGCCTACGTAAGGAACATTGCGATATTTTTCATCGAAGTCTAATCCATAACCGACCACAAAGAGTTTGGGAATCGATTTGCCGATATAGTCAGGGACAAACTTCACTTTTCTTCCTTCTGGTTTATCAAGGAAGGTTACCACTTTAACCGACTTTGCACCTTCACTGACTGCTTTCTGTTTGATCTTTTGAATGGTGAGACCCGAATCAACAATATCTTCAATGATGATCACGTCTTTATTTTTTAAACTTAAACGAGGCCAGAGATAGATTTCGACCCAGTTGGAGGTGACCACCCCACCGTGGTAACTGCTGCTGGCCACAAATTCATAGTCGCAATAAAACTTGAAGTGTTTCGATAAGTCGGTTAAGAACGGAACCACGCCTTTTAGAACTGCGAGAATCAGAGGGGTTTTACCCGCGTAATCTTTACTAATTTGATCGCCTAGTTTTTGACAAATGTCTTGAATGTCTTTTTCGGACACTAACATACTTTCAAAGTCTGGATGGATGAGGGTTGATTTCATACCTTTTCTCCTAGGTTGACCACTTGCTTCAAATTGACAAGCATCAACGTTAAAATTATATGCTAAATCCAAGAAAATTAAAAAGGAATCATGATAGACTTTGAGTAGATACACCTGGTGGTTGTTTAAAAGACAACCAGCAAGCGAATAAAACAAGAAATATCAACCATCTATCGTTAGTTAATCATTTTATTTCATACGATAATGTAAGTAGAAAAGAGGAAGAGAACATGAAAGAATCGTTTGGAAAAAGACTAACAGAGCTGCGTAAAAAGAAGGGTTGGACGCAAGAAGTCTTAGCGAAGAAATTAAATGTCTCCGCCCAAGCGGTTAGCAAGTGGGAGAAAGACGTATCGCTTCCGGATGTTGGGCTATTAGCTTCCATCGCCAGTACTTTTGAAACGTCCATTGATTTTTTATTAGGTCATCAATCCGAAGCGGTGGTGGGCATGACCACCACCACCCAAAAGAAAGATCTCAATCGATTGGTGTTTAAGATTAAAGTTCTGTCTGCAGATGGGGATAAGGTTAACGTGAATTTACCATGGCCATTGGTGAAGGTCGCCCTTGACATGGGTGTCACCCCCAAGATCGATGGAAAAGACGTCCTTAAAGATATCGACATTAACAAAGTCATGGCCTTGGTTGAACAAGGGGTGATTGGTAAGATTGTTGAGATTGAATCTAAAGATGGTGACTTTGTTGAAATCGTTGTGGAGTAACCATGCGTATCTTAATTAAAGAACAAAATAAAACGAAACTTTCGCTTTGGTTGCCTTCTGGTCCTTTGGTTCTCAATACCTTTCTAAAGTACTTTACCCATGAAGGAAAGAAAGTATCACCCCAACAAAGAAAAGTAATTGTTCAACAAATCAAACAACTCCGTAAAATTCATAAACCGTTAGTGTTGATAGACATCGAACAAAAAAACGGCGACCGCGTCTATATCAAGATTTAAAACTCAATCAATTAATAAATAAATGGTATAAAGCGATAACGTTGTTTTAACCATTCAGCGTATTGTGGGTTAATCTTCGTGAGTGCAAGTTCTTCAACTTTCATCCGCCAAGAAAAACCAATCAAGAGAAGTGGTAGACCCATCACCAGTGCAAGCCAATTACCTACAAAGATGGGAAAGGCTAGAGTTATTAAGAATAACCCTAAATATAAAGGGTGTCTTAGGTATTGATAAGGTCCAGTGGATACCAAATTCATGGACTTAGACACCGCAACATGACGCGTAAAGTTTTCTCCTAATGCTTTGGAACCACGATAACGTAGCCATAAACCAATCAAGTAAAAACCCAAGGCAAGGATCTGAAAGAATGGATAGATGTCACTCACATTCATCTTACCCAAGTTGTTAGCAGACAATTGAATCGTACTGATGATGACAAACGAAATCGCGAAAATCAAAAACCAAAACGATTTCTTTTCTTGAAAACGACCGAGTCTTTTTTTATTTCGAAAAAAGACAAACTCTAAAATCCATAATAGATTAGCAAGATAGAAGAGGACGTTGAATAAACTTAAGACTCTTAAATGTTCCATTCATTAAAACCGAACACTGATGGTTAACTCACTCATCCCAGTGGCTTCTTCATTGACCCGAATCGTGAAAGGAACTTGACCACGGCTAGCTTGATTCCAAGCATATCCACTATTGTTGGTAGAACCAAAGATGGCACCTGGTCGGAACACATCACTACCCCACATCCACCCTTGAGGATCGCGATCATAGAGTGAATTGTTGCCATCTGCTTCAATAAAACGAATGAGTTTGAAGTTACTGTCGGTGTTGTTATTTAAAAAATAGGTTGGGTAATTGGCACTCGAATTTGGTCCTAACCTTGCATCGACATGATATAGAATCAGTCCTGATTGCCCATCAAAAAAGAAATCATCAAAACCTTGATACAAACCGGTGGGTGTGTAATACATAGCGATGATGTATTCATCAAACAAACTTCCATTCCAATCATCGGTGATGATATAAGCGTCACCAGAGGTACTGAATGGATTGAGTGTTAAATCCATGCTTTCAGTGACAACCTTTGGTTGAATCCATCCTAATATTAATTTAGAAAAAGGATTGTGGTCGCCAACGGTGCTATCCATCATGTCAGCACCACCTAGGCCCCATTCATTATTAGACCCATCATCCGATGCGTAATCATAATAATCTTCTAAACCAAGCTTATGACCGGTTTCATGAATGATCGTGCTTGCATCGATTTGGTTATTCACCACCATCAGCTCATAAGGCATCCACACATACGAGCTAACCTCGACATCATCAAAACGTTGATCTCCAAAGTATTCATATAAATATGCCCACCAAAAACTATTCCAACCTTCCGCAGGGTGGTTATAAATCATATAAAAGCCATCGAGGGTTCCGTCGTTATTGGAATCAAAATCAGAAAAATCGATCGTGTCATTGTAGGCATTCATCAATTCATCGATGATCACGGTGTTCGCGTCACCACCGTCATCATTTAAGTTTGAATAATATAAAGATGTAAATTGAGTTTGATAAGGGGCAACCACCACCCCTTCAAGGTCGAGTAACCCATAAGAAGAAGTTTGATAATATGCATTCACGGATTGAAAAGGGTCGGTTGTTTCTGCATTAAAAGCTTGATGAATGTTGCTCACCACTTGCGTTGGATTGTCAAAAGGAAGATCTGGAAAATCAATAGGAACCACCAAAACCTTTGGATTTCCCGTCGCAGGAATCGACCAAAAATTACCGACATCATGACCAAGAGGCAACGAAGTTGGTAGAAGTGGTTCTCCTCCACTGATGGAAGGATAAGGTAATGAAAAGGTACATGCGGTTAGCATGCCAAGCAAACCTGTGGATAAGATTAACTTTTTATTCATGATGACTAAGAATGAGCAAACCTACTTGCGGCGGCTGCGGCGATGGCAGCAACCATGTCATCCAGAAAGGTATGGCAATGTTTGCCGTCTTTACCTTCTTCGTTGAGACGAGCGACCACCCCATATTTTTGCTTATCAATAAAGCCAAAGTTTGTTAAAGCAATCGATCCATATAAATTGCAAATGCTATAGGCAAGCACTTCATCCGTTCCAAATAATCCTTCATCACGCCGAACAATCGCTTCTAAATCTTTATTCTGGTAAAGTTTGTTTTCAGCTAAAATATCAAGTTCAATCGCTGTCATTAATGCAAACTGAACTTCTCGTTTATCGAGGACGGATAAAACCGATTCTAAAAGGACTTTTTTATCAAGATTGGCGTGATAATCTTTTTGTAAAAAATAGACACACTCCACCACTTCATCTAAAGAGACACCTCGTTTGGTTAACAAGGCAATCGCTTCATTTCTCAGAGATTTTAATTTTTCTTTCATGACTTCATCATAACAAAGTTTGATTGGTTTCGTTAATTAGACGATGCATGAATGTGTTGATTTAAATGCTTTGATTTGATTTGCCAACGTTTTGATTTCCAACGAATAAATAGATTAATGCCTCTGACCACTTCATCGAGGGCGAGGGCAATCCAAATACCTAGTAGACCTAATTCCAACCAATCGCCTAGCAGATAGGCTAACGGTAAGATAAAGATCCATTCCACGATGATGATGGAGATAAGTGGATACCGAGCATCGCCACAAGCCTTAATCGCCCGGTTGACCACCACATTCATTACCCGTCCAAATTCTAAAAAGATATCAGCAATCGCCACACTCACCAACAAGGTTAAGACCACAGGGTCATCGGTAAAAAGTCGGCCAATCACACCGATGAGCAAGGCAAGGGTGAGGGAAGGAACAATCGTTGCCACATAAGAAATCTTTAAGGCATACTTGATGGTGCTTTCTGCTTCGGAAAATTCTCCACCACCCACTAACTGGCCGACCTTGATGGCGCTGGCGTTGGCAAAAGCTGCCATGACGAAGTACGTGAACATCGCCAAAGAATCAAAATAAGCTTTTGCAACAATCGCTTCTGTGCCATACCCGGCAATGATGCGGGTGATTAAAATCATGAAAAATGTGTAACTGATGTTTTCAAACACCGCTGGTGCACCAACTTTGAATAATAGTTTGGTGGTCTTGGAACGAAAGATGTTTTCTTTGGGCAATTGAAAGCGGAGATTTAATTTCTTTTTAATAAAATAAGCGAGTCCAATAAAGTAGACGAGTCTACCAATGGCAATGGCGATGGCGGCTCCGACAACCCCTAGGCTTGGAATTCCTAACCAAGGGACACCAAAGATCAATGCGTAAGAAAAAACAAGAATGCTTGTGTCACAGAAGATTAAGGCAATCAACGCTTCCACGGTTTTTCCGTGAGCATAGAGGGTTTGGTTAAAGACTAAAAATAAGGCGTTGAGAATAAATAAAGGGGCGAGAATTAATCCATATTGTTCCGCAAACGCTTGAACCGAGGCTTCAAGTTGATAAAAAGAAAAGATGGGTTGATAAAAAAGAATAAACAAAGCAGTGCCAATGATCGCAAATAAAATTGAAAATGCCAATGACGTTGAAAAAATATCTTGGCGACGATGAGGGGATTTCGCGCCAACCGACTGGGCTAGTAAAATCCCAGCACCCATCGAGATGATGGAGAAGAATAAGAAGACGGTGTTATTGATTTGTCCAGCAATCGATACCGCTGCAGCGACAGAATCATCATAGGCGGACAACATCCAGACCACAAGGTTAGAGACGACAATGACAAAAGTGACCTCTAAAATCAGAGGAAGTGATAATTTTAAGAAGCTTGTGGATTGGATACGATTTAAATTTGGAACCACGATGTCCTACCCAAGAAGCATTGTAAAGGATTTGGATTATTTTGTGACGGAAGGATGATAGGTTAACACTTAGAATAAATTCGGATCTTCAACATCAAGGTCAATTAACTCATAATCTTCTTTTTTAATCGGAGCAATTAAGCTAATCGCTTCAGTTAAAACTTCCATTTGAGCAGTGATATCAAAATCGTAATTGTACGTCCATTCTAGTGTATATGGATCACCTTCGATGTATCCATAATCATCAGCCTCAGGGTTTTCTGGATCATAAACAGGCATTCTTAAATCAAAACGATATTGATTATCCACATCGATATCAATCGATAGAGCTTCGATAAGATTGGTCATTAGGTTCACACTAAAGGATAGTTGAAATTCATTGAGGGTAACCGCGGCCAAACTATCGTCTATCCATTGATCAAGTCGTAAGTTTTCTTCTTCATTTAAATCGTCTCTGGTGATGGTTCCAAGATACATTTGTTCAAAAATAACCGGTAAATCTTCTTGGGTGATTTCATAACCAATCGAAAGGGTTGAACCTGTTAACGTTTTGTTGAGTAAGTTGAGTGAGTCCACCATCGGTAAAGAGGTTTCCACCCAACGATCAATATTTTCTTCAGTCAATTGAGGAATAAAATTACCCGTTAAGCCTTCTAACTCAAAAGGTGTTTTGAATTGAGTTGGGAATTCACGGTTGGCAGAGGGAAATAATAATCGGGCAATGGTTGTGGCGTCTTCTGATAAATTGACATAGGCTAAACCTTCTTCGATATATAAGTTTGCGGTTTGATTTTCTACCACGGTTTCATCGGTAAAACTAAAACTTTCATCATCGGAACCGATCGAAGATAATAATGCAAATCTGTCAACATTGATGTTTAATTCGGCATTCCCATTTCCAGTTTCTGGCGTGTTCATGGCCAGTTCTGCGCTTGCAGCGATTTGAAAAGTATTGGAAGTTTGATAGTTAGGTAAAATAACTTCCGAGTAAATTTCTGCGTTGATGTTTAGATTGGTTCTCATGGCATGACCGGGGTTTGACAACATGGTTGCTAAGGAACGCAACATCGTTCGATTCGGTTGATTAAATGCATCCTCTATGGTCAACGCCGAAGAGGTTGGATTTGAGGAAAGCGAGAAACCACCACAAGCGGTTAAAGCCACGGTGGTGAATAATGTGCCAAACAGATTTCTTGTTTTCATAAGTGTTTTTACCTTAAAATTACAATAGCATAACTTTTAAAATTTAATCCTTAGATGCTTGAATCGAATGAGGTAAAATAGAAGAGATGAAAAAACAAGGTTTTGGTGTGTCGCATGCAAAAATCATCTTGATTGGCGAACATGCAGTTGTCTATGGCTATCCCGGCATTGCCTTACCCTTTTTACCCTTAGAAACAAAAGTTCACGTCACACTCAACGATGAAGACTCTTTATCTTCAAGTTTATTTCAAGGTTCTATGGCAAACATGCCTCAAGAACTTTTATTCATTAAGTTTATGGTGGACGAACTTCGTCCTTCATTAGGTTATGGTCCTGTCATGGTTGAGATTGAAAACCATATTCCTAATTCTGCTGGGATGGGAAGTAGTGCTGCCATCAGTGGTGCCCTTGTCCAAGCATTGTATGATCTTTCAGAAACCTCATTAACCCCAACCCTTCGGTTTGAGAAAACCCAACTCGCAGAAAAGCTTGTTCATGGATCTGCCAGCGGCATCGATGCCTTGACCACCACGAGTGACCACGCTTGGTATTTCATCAAAGGAAAAGATCCAGAAAAGTTAACCATCCAATTACCTGGTTATTTGGTGGTTGCCAACACGGGCGTCAAAGGTAGCACCAAAGAAGCCGTGGCAAAAGTGGCGAAATTATATACTCAAAATCTTGCCCAAGGACATTTAGAATCTTTAGGGTTGATGGCCATCTTGGTTAAAGAAGCCGTTGAAAAATCTAATCTTGAAGAAATTGCAAAGTATATGAACCAAACTCACTTCCATTTACAAGAGTTAGGGGTGTCACATCCTCAATTAGATGCGATGGTAGAAGAAGCTCTTCACCTCGGGGCATTAGGGGCCAAATTAACGGGTGGTGGCCTTGGTGGATCCATGATTGCCTTGGCTGATTCCCGGTTCGTCGCAGAAAAAATAATCCAACATTTCAAGAAAAAACACACCCAAGAAGTTTGGATGATGGATTTACAATCATGAAAAAAATCATTGCCCGCGCACCGGTCAATATTGCCTTCATTAAATATTGGGGTAAAGCCAATGCTGAACTTGTGTTACCAACCACAACGTCTTTATCATTGACCCTAACCGATCTTTATACAGAAACAACATTTGAGGAAGGTCCGTTTCAATTTTTCATCAATGGTAAACCTGGTGATGCCTCTGAAGTATCTCGAGTCAAAGATGTGTTGAAACATTTTCGCGATACCCAAGTGATCATCCGAACTCACAATAACTTTCCAACGGCGTCTGGTTTGGCATCTTCAGCATCTGGGTTTGCAGCATTAACGGTTGGCTTGAATGCATTTTTTCAAGCAGGATACACCTTACAAGAATTAGCAACGTTAACCCGATTGGGATCTGGAAGTTCGTGCCGAAGTCTGGTGGATGATTTTGCCATTTGGCACAAAAATGGATCCATTGAAACCTTACCCAATCCATTTAAAGATTTACGGATGATCGTCGTCCTTATCTCTGAATCGAAAAAAGCAATCTCTAGTCGTGATGCGATGAAAGTAACCATGGCAACAGCGCCATCTTATTCGTCTTGGATCAAAGCAAGTGATCTAGATTTTCAGACGATCAAGAAAGCCATCATCGATCAAGACTTCATACGGGTTGGAGAAACCATGGAAAAAAATAGTGCCCGACTGCATGACGTCATGGCCGATTCCAATCCACCGATTCTTTACCAAAAACCTGAATCACTCAAAGTCTTGGCAATGGTGACAAATCTACGACAACAAGGATTGATCGGATTTGCAACAATGGATGCAGGACCCAATGTAAAAATCTTAATTCAAGGAAAAGATCTTTCTAAGTGGGAAGAACATTTAAAGAAAACATTATCCGTCAAATATTTAATCACTCGATTGGGTGGCAAAGCCTATGCTCAATAAAGCATCCTATTTTGCCCCAGGAAAATTGTTCTTAGCGGGAGAATACGCGGTGACGTATCCTCAAGGAGAAGCAATCATTCTCCCTGTGAAGATTGGGATAAAAGTCACCATTGCCGCCAAAAAGAAATACGAAATCATTAACCTTCAATATCCAAAAGACTCGATGATGTTTAACATCATCAGTGACATCCCTAATCCTTATCTTCGTTTAGCATTGGAAGTGGTTAGACAATGGCTTGAAGCAAAAAAAATTCCTTGGCGAATTTTCTCAATCAAAATTGATTCGACGTTGGTTGCAGATCATGGAAAGTATGGATTAGGAAGTAGTGGTGCGATTACCGTTGCCTTGATTGGTGCGTTGTTAACATTCCACGGGGTTAGCTTTACCTCGGAAACACTTTATAAACTCGCGGTCGTTGCCACGGTGCAAAACTATCAAGACACCTCCTTTGGAGATGTTGCGTGTAGTAGCTTTGCCAAACCAATTCATTATCGGAAATTTCTCCCTACGATGCTACCTTTGATTAAAACCCTTCACGTTCATACCTTGATCGACATGCCTTGGGAAGGGCTGTTATTAAACCCCATCCTTAAGTTGCCACTCACCCCTATCGTTATTTATTCCGGGACGTCCGCAGATTCGCATACGCTTGTAAAATTGCTCACCCCGCATTTAACTTCGGATTGGGTTAAACAAAGCAATCAATACGTCCATACCTTCATGACTTCGTGGGATACCAAGGTGATTGACGCCATTCATCGCCATCTTCAAACCTTAGCAACCATCAGCAAAGCCCCTTTATTTACCAAAGGCATTGACGCTATTTTAAAGATTGCCCATGCATGTGAAGGGGTTGGTAAGTTTTCTGGTGCCGGCGGGGGAGATTGCACGTTGGTGTTTATCCCTCAACGTAAACAAACCATTTTTCTAAAACAAATGAAAAAAGAAAAATATCATGTTCTTTCCGATATAATTTAATCATGAACCGAAAAGACGATCACATTCAATATGCCTTAGCGCAACCTGCCATCCGTAATGATTTTGATAAGGTTCGTTTCACCCATCACGCCTTTCCTGAAACTAACCTTGAAGATATCGATTTAACCACCACCTTATTTAACCGAACTTTTCCTTATCCTTTTTATATCAACGCGATGACGGGTGGTAGTGACCAAGCGGGCAAGTTAAATCTCCGATTTGCGAAGTTGGCAAAACACTTTCAAATCCCGATGGCCACAGGTTCCATCACTGCTGCGATCAAAGATCCTTCCTTATTAAAAACATTTTCTGTGATTCGCGATGTTTATCCTGAAGGTTTTGTGATTGCCAATATTGGCGCGGGTCATCCTTTGGCCAACGCCATCAAAGCGATTGGCTTATTAAAGGCTAACGCCTTACAGATTCATGTGAATGCAGTTCAAGAGATAGTGATGCCAGAAGGTGACAAGGATTTTAAAGGATGGTTAGCGTCGATCGAAGCCATACGTCAAGGCATCCAAGTGCCGTTGATTGTGAAAGAAGTAGGGTTTGGCATGAGTGCAAAAACCTTCTCTCAATTAACCGCGATTGGCGTTCGTTACGTTGATGTTGCTGGCAAAGGTGGGACTAATTTTTCCAAGATAGAAAATAACCGACGACAACAAACCCTTCCTACGTTTGATGATTGGGGTCAATCCACAGTAGAATCTTTAATCGCTGCTAAACCATTTACCAATCTTCAAGTCATCGCCAGTGGCGGCATTCGCCAACCGATGGATGTCATCAAGAGTTTGGTGTTAGGCGCGAAGATGGTGGGGTTATCTGGATACTTTCTGCACTTAATCAGTAACCATACGGATGAAGAAGCGATTGCAACAATAACTACGTTTATCGAAGAACTTAAATTCATCATGTTGCTATTGGGCAAACCAACCATCAAAGCATTACCAACTGCTGAGTTCACCTACACCCCATGAACCTCAAAGAAAAGATCGAAGCCTCGTTGCTTCAATTCGTCGAGACCATGCCAGCATCCATCTTAAAAGATGCTGCTGTTTACGCGGTTAAAGCTGGCGGAAAAAGATTTAGACCCTTGGTGGTCTTAACCTTGATTGAAAGTTATGGCATCGATGCTACCCCATACATGGATGTCGCCACGGCGATTGAAATGATTCATCTTTATTCACTGATTCATGATGATTTACCGGCGATGGATAATGATTCGCTTCGGCATGGCGTTCCTACGATTCACCGTCAATTTGATGAGGCAACTGCCATCTTACTTGGAGACGGATTATTAACCAACGCTTTTGAACGCGTGAGCAAAAACAAAACCTTAACTGCAGAACAAAAGGTAAGTTTAATTGAGTTACTCTCTGTGAATGCAGGCTTACAAGGCATGGTGTATGGCCAGCATTTGGATATCGAGGCTGAAGGAAAACAAGTTAACGTCAACCATTTAAAGCGTATTAGTGAATTCAAAACTGGCAAATTGATTGAAGCATCCTTTCGAATGGGTGCCATCATCGCCTCGCCTGCTGATGCAAACCATTGGGGCAAGATTGGTTTAGATCTTGGATTGATGTTTCAAATCCAAGACGATGTCTTGGAAGTTACTGTGTCAGAAGAACAACTGAAAAAATCTAAATCCGATTTACTATTAGAAAAAGCAACCTTTGTCAGTCAATTAGGATTACAACCGGCAAAAGACATGATTGAAAAACTTTATCAACAAGTGAAGGTGACCTTATCAAACATTCAACTAAAGAATCAACTCATCACAGAACTGATCAATAAGATTTATGTCCGCCGTTATTAGGGTCGTGAATAAACTCGTTTTTACCTTTAAAAATTCGATTAAAGTTTAATTTTGTCTTTTGTAAGACTTGATTATCAGCAGAGATCAGTGGGTGTTTTTCTAACCAATCCTTCATCGCATTCACGATGGAAGCAGGTGGGACGACCGCGTAATGCAAATAGGTAAAGGGAATCACAAACGTATTCTTTTGTAAATCTTCATTGCCAGGTTTATTCACAATCGCCTCAATTGAATCTAAGGTTAAACCTTGTAGCCAATCTTTGATTTCATTGTCACGATACTCAAAAATAACATCAGCTAAAAATCGATGCATGAGCATCATGGCTTCTTCAGATTCTAATGGGTGAAAGTTATGATCCATGGAGGTTTTTAATGAGTGCTGTTCCCATCTCTATTGTATCGGTAAAGGTTTCATTGGTAACTTCAAGGACCTTATAATAATAAGTTTTTTCTGATTCGGTTGGAAATTGATATTGGTCATACATGTTTTTTAATACACCAGTGTCAATTTGTTTCCACTTTCTTTTTTCATTTCTTTGTTCAATGATTGAGAAATTTGGTTTAACAAAGGCAAAGTAAATAATCGCAGTATTGGGAAATTGTAAAAGCAATCTTCCACGAAGTTCTGGGTTGATGAGGGTGGCGTCAAACGTCACCACATGACCTTCTTTGAGGCCTTTTCTTGCTCGTTGATAAGCTGTTTCCCAGACTTGTTTTTCCATCTCCGGACGGAAGATATAATCTTTGTTTAATTCAAAACGAATCTCATCCGTAGAGACCGTGACCAAATCAGCTAAATTTTTTTTCAAGCCACCAATGAGGGTGGATTTACCTGATAAGGGTGGACCGGAAAAGATGCATAGAATCCCCTGCTTCATGATGGCGTTATAGTTTAATGGTTTGCGAAGAGGCTTTTTCTAAGCGATTCATCAATGCCGCACCAATCCCGCGACTAGAAAATGTATGGGTATAAATGGTTTTAATTTTTAAATCATCCAACGTCCGTAAAGTTCGATAAAGTGATCGGGCAATGATTTCTAATGTTAATTGAGGGCCTAAAGAGAAGGTGTTGATCGATAGGGCTTGCAAGTGTCCACATACCTCATTGCTACCCATAAACACAGCGTCATGGTCTTTCATTTTTTTTAAATATTTCATGATTGCTTCAGCATCCCCATCTAAAATAATGACATCGCCAAAAGGTTTGTAATGTTGGTATTTCATCCCAGGAGATTTTGGGGCTTTCTCAACCTTGCTTGAAGAGACCACCACCATCCCTAAGACATTTTCAATCGCCTCAACACTGACCGCACCCGGTCTAAGAATGGTAGGAATTTTAGTTGTCATGTCGATGACTGTGGATTCGATGCCATATTCGGGAATACCGCCATCGACAAAAATGCCAACTTTTCCAAAAAAATCACGGTAAACAGCTTCGAAGGTGGTGCCGGAAGGTTTACCAGATAAGTTAGCGCTTGGGGCACACAAAGGAACGCCAGCCGCTTTAATGACATCTCTTGCAAGCGCATCTTTAGGCATTCGAATGGCAACGGTTGCTAGGTTAGCGGTGATGATATTTGAAACCGAGGGTGATTTGGGAAGCACCAACGTCAAAGGGCCAGGCCAAAACGCACCAATCAGTTTTTTAGCATTGGCGTTGACATCGGTGACAAGGGCATCTAATTGACTTAAATCAGCGATGTGAACAATCAGGGGGTTATCTTGTGGTCTACCTTTGGTGGTAAAGATTTTTTGAATGGCGATGGGGTCATCAATAGACGCACCCAATCCATAGACTGTTTCCGTCGGGAAAACGATAAGTTCGTGGTTTTCAATCGCCCTTTTAATGAAGTTTTCTTCAAGTATGGGTTGTTTGATAATCGTGGATTTCATAGGTTTATTCTATCATTATTTACTGGTCCATAGTAAGATAAAAGCAGAATGAAAGAACTAAAAAGAATCTTATTGCTTGACCCTTCCATTGCTACTTTTAACATTGGAGATAAGATTATTTCCCAATCGGTTCGTGAACATTTAAAACCACTGATTGATTTTAGTTTTGTCATCGAAGCATCCACTCACTTACCGGTGACGATGTATCTAAAAAATATTTTTTATAGTTATGATTTTGATTATCGCTTCGTCTGTGGTTCCAATCTCATCCGTGGAAAAATGAATCGTTTGGTCAAGCTTTGGGATATCAATTTACGATCAGCAAGCATTGTTTCTCCATTAATTTTAATTGGCGTTGGTTGGTGGAAAAAAGGTGATTTACCAAACCAATATTCTAAACTTCTTTACTCAAGACTGCTTGATAAAAAGATGTTACATTCCGTTCGTGACAATTTTACCCTTTCCCAGTTCCAAGCGATGGGTTTTAAAAACATCATCAACACCGCTTGTCCAACCATGTGGAACCTAACCAAAGACCACTGCAAAGATATTCCTAAAACCAAAGCAAAAGATGTGATTACCACCTTAACAGACTACGATAAAAATCCCGTTGCCGACCAACAAATGTTAAATATCTTAAGTAAAAAATACCGGAAAGTATTTCTTTGGTTACAAGGGGTAAATGACTTTAATTATGCGCATTTACTTAACTTACCAACCAACCTTGAATTGGTGAATCCTAATTTAGAAGACTATGACACTTTATTAGAAACTCAAGATATCGATTATGTTGGCACTAGACTTCATGCAGGGATTAGAGCCTTACAAAAGAAACGCAGAACGATTATTTTAGCAGTCGATCATCGCGCGCTTGAAAAGAAGAAAGATTTTAATCTTACCGTGTTAGATCGCAATGACATTCATTTGCTAGAAGGCATGATTGATGATACGTTTAAAACAGACATTCAATTACCGCTTGAAAATATTCAAACGTGGAAAAATCAATTTGTTGATGAAAAATAACATGGTCTCGATTCTGCTTTCAAAAACAAAACCAGCTGATTTGCCATTGATTCAAGGTGATGTGATTGGCGTTGATCGTGGTTGTGCGATTGCCTTAAAAAACAAACTTTCTTTAACCATGGCAATTGGCGACTTTGATTCGCTATCTTCAGCTGACTATGCCTTGCTTAAAAAGAGCAGGACTCCATTAAAAACATTTCCAACGACTAAAGATAGGTCAGATGCAGAACTCGCGATCGATTGGGCGATTGAACAAGGATATCAAACCTTGATTGTCCTTGGCTTTAGCGGCGGGCGTTTGGATCACCAGCAAGCATTGATTCAAGCGTTGTTTAAATACAAACACTCAGGGCTTAGGTTACAAACCCCCGAACAAACAATTCAGTTTCTCAGCAAAGGGACTCATGTCATTAAAAAAGAAAAACCATTCGAGGTTTTTTCTTTCTTTACGTTATCTCAAGCATTGGTGTCGTTAAAAGGAGCTGTTTTTCCACTTCAAAACACAAAGATAGATGTTAGTTCTATTTATACATTATCGAATGGCTGGGTCAATCAAGATCCCGTCGAGTTAACCCTTCACACGGGAGAAATTTTGCTTTTTCGTTCTCGATTGTTTTAAATTCCAAACCCCATAACTGGTGAAGGTCCAGGCGGTGGTGGTCAATAAAATTAATCTTTGAAATACGCCGCGAATGTCTTGGTTATATAAAATAAAGAAACCAGAAAAGACAAAAGCAAACACCAAGAAGAAGAGGTGACGAAGTTTTAATGTTGGATGTTTTGATAACGCTGCGTGAACGGTGATGCTGGCAATGGTTAACAAATTACTCGCGTAGGCAATATACCGGTGAATAATGACGATGGTTTCGTTGGCAGTAAAACCAGTAAGCCCATCATAACTCGTAGGAAAGACGCCGAGTAAAAGTGTCATCAACCCATTTGAAAAAGTCAGAAAGAACAACCATGTTGGTAGGGATGCGGTTTTAAAATAATAATAAGAAAACCCCATATAAGAAGCCCCGCCTAGAATAAATCCAGTGGTTAGAATCCAAGCATTCTCAACCCCTTGTCCAGCAAGTTCGCTCATTGTATGGAGATAAAAGACATACCCCTGCGGGCTAAAAAAATGGGCAAGAAAAATCACGCTGACAATAAACAAGTTGGTGTAACGAATCCAAGGAAATAACACTATTTTGGCTCCTCTAAACTTAAGGCATCCATGTTCACATCAGCTTCATAGTTGACCGTTGGCATTCTAAATCCATGAATATGGTGAAACTCATCGATGAATTGTTTGGTTCCAGCCAGTTGAAAGATTTTGTCGTTTTCATATTGTTTCGCCATCGCATCAATTTCAGCTTGAATGTTTGGTTGCATTTCATAATGGTCGATACGAATTCGTTTCTTTTCATCCAACAATCGTTGCTGCCCATACACCATGTCTTTAAACAAGCGATGTTTATGTTGGAGGGTGGATTCATGGACACGATGTTTTTTCATCACTTCAAACATGGTGGATACATAAAAAGCGATCTTAGGAATAAAGACACTGGCCTTGGTGACCACAGCTTTGGACACAGAAATAAGTCCTTCGCCTTTGAGTTTGGTTTTTAATAGCTGATCGATTTTCACACCGGCTGCCTCTAAATCATCTTTGGCTCGACCAATTGTGCCATCGCGATAAATCTTGGCATTGTTTTTGCTACCTATGTAGGTATAAGAGATTGCCTTTGCGCCTTCATTGAGTAAGTTTTCTTTCACCAATTGTTGAACCCAATCAAGCCAATCACTACCACCCATGACAAAGACGGTGTCTTTGATTTCTTGTTCAGTTGCTGGTGTCACAGTGATATCTTTGATTTGCATGTCGCCGATATCAATGGTTTTTCCAGTTGCCGGTTCGCCGATTGTTTTTAAACTTGAACGTACGAGTTCACCTGTGGTAGGATTTTGCCGTGCGCCTGCGGCAAGGGAATAGACGATTAGATCTAATTTGCCAAAGGTTGTTTTGATGTAATCTTTGACTTGTTGTTTCATCTCTTGGGAAAAGGCATCGCCGACAAAGTCTTTATGAATTTTCTTTGTTCCTGCGAGTGCTTTTTGAAAGTAAATATTGTTCCACCAACCCGCGGAGCCAGTTCGGTCAGCTTTGGGTCTAGACTCAAAGGAAACGTTGATGGTTTCTGCGTTGGCGTTCACTGCCAAGGTTACTCTTGTGGATAATCCATAACCAGAGGAACCACCAATGATGAGAACTTTCTTTGGTCCTTGAAATGAAGGCAACGTCTTTGCTTCTTTGATTAACCCTTCAACATAATGCTGACATCCAATGGGATGACTATTTGTAAAAATATTGCCGCGAATGCTAGGTTTGATGATCATGAGTGAATCTCCTTATGACTGAACTAATTTTACTCCAAATCGGTAAAAACCGGAAAAGAAAACAGGACTTAGTTAATATCGGTCTTTTTCATCAATTAATATGGGACAACTTATTGATTTGGTCTTCAAAAGGTGTGACCTTTTTGAAGATGAAATAAATCAAACGAAAAGATTAAAGTAAAAAATAATCAAACCACTACTTGGCATCAAGAGGATGTTTAGATTCTTCACCATCAAGTAATTCGTTCTCTTCGTCAATGACGGTTTCCACGAGTTGAAAGGCTTTCATTAAAGCTTTGATATCAAAAAGACTTAGTTTTCCTACGCTTTTGCTTAGGATTCGTTCAGTAAATTGAAAAGACCGTTGGTTTGAGGAGATTCCTTTTTCTGTTAGTTCCAAGAAAAAAATGCGGTTATCTTCGGTATTAAGTACTTTTTTAATGTACCCCTTTCGGATTAATGATTTGACGGAGATAGAAATGACTGGTGCTGAGACTTGAAGATATTTAGCAACATTCATCACCGTGTGAGAATTATTTTTTTTCATTCTTTCTAGAAACCCAAGCAATAACATCTCACGAATGGTGAGATTATTTTGAGAACGTATTCTTAACGAGCGTTCCATGAGTAAATAAGACTGAAAATAAAATTTTAAGAAAAGTTCTCGAAAGTTATTTCCAAAAATTTTAAACATACTAAACATATGTTAACAAATTTTGACTAAAAACATAGTGAACTATTCGTGAATGTACCTCGCTCGTATGTTTTAGTTTCTTGATTTATAATTGAACCATGAACAAATTAAAACTCTATTCCAGGTTCCTCATGCTTAACCCTTCACAAATTGCTCAACTCAATCAGCTTGGGGTGGATGTCAGTAAAACTTTAGAACCTGATGTGAACGCGATGTTTTCAGACCAGTTCTTTATTGAAAGCAACATTGAGCAATTACCTAACCTCCAATATTTACAAGTGGCAACGTCTGGGCTTGATCAGATTAACCTCAACCATCCTAAACTTGCTAACACAGTGGTCAGTGGATCACGAGGTGTATTTAATAAACCGATGGCAGAGTATGTCCTTGGTCATGTGTTATCGATTTACCATAACCATCGTTTTTTTGCTCAAACACAAAAAGACCAACAATGGCGACCTTCCCGTCACTCTGAAGAATTAAACGGTAAAAAAATGGCAATCATTGGTCTTGGTCAAATCGGATTGCAAATTGCAAAAACATTCTCTTTCTTTGGCGTGAAGGTGGATGGTTTTAATCGCAGTGATGTCGATTCAATCTACATTCAACAACGTTATCCTCTCACTGAATTAAAAGATCGATTATCTCAATACGACATCGTGTTGGTCAGCTTAGCCCTCAATCAAGATACCTTGATGATGATCAATCGTGATCTTTTACTACAAGTGAATGCAAAAGCTATTTTTGTCAACATTGGTCGAAGTGAATTGTTGGATGA
>JBILRP010000031.1:0-2702 GCA_044372565.1 Bacilli bacterium
TTGAAAGTCTATTAAAGGCACAAGGTTTTGTTGTCCAAGGGGAAATCAAAAACCTTGATGTATTTGCCGTTAAAGAAAAGTTAACCATCGCCGTGGAAATGAAATTAGCCATCAATCTTAAACTGATTTATCAAGTGGTAGACCGATTAAAACTTGTTGATCTTGTTTATCTTGCCGTTCCCCAAAAGGCGTTGAAGGCTTTAAAAAGACAGCAAAAACTATTGTTGGCTTTATTAAGAAAATTAGAAGTTGGATTAATCACCGTCCAAGATGATCGCGCCATCGTTATCCTTGAAGCAAAACCCTTTGACGCGGTTAAAGTTCACCAAAGAAACAAGCGAAAACAACAAGGATTGATGAAAGAGTTCCTACAACGACTTGATCACCCTCAAATTGGCGGGGTCAAAGGCCCTAGATTGACAGCTTACCGTCTCCGGGCAATGAAAATCAAGGATGCGATGATGCATGGAAAAACCTATACGATTCAACAATTAAAAGCCTTAACAAAAGTTTACGATGTCGCATCCATTCTTCGGCACAATTATTATGGTTGGTTCTCACATCCATCCCGCGGCCTTTATTCACTAAGTTAGTTACACATTGAATTTATTGAATTCGTGTCACCGATTGATCTGTTATCTTGAGTTGTTGTGCAAAAATAAAAAAGTCTCTATATTTTTGATCCATGCCGAACCACACTGTTCACATTTTTCCCGTTAATTCGCTAATCATATATACTACCTCCATGAGGAGATTCAAACATGAATAATTCTTTATCACAAAAGCCAAATTCAAACACCAATCGTAATCCATTGGCGGGAGTCATGGGCGGAGCCTTACTTTTTCTTTGCGCCTTTCCAGTTTTGTATTTTAATGAAGCACAAGAAAACTTATCAAAAGTTGCAGAGCAAGCAGTAGAATATAACGAAGCCTTAGAATCAAGTTATCTTGGATACACCGTTGGCGCATTCTCGGCAACGAACAAAGCTAACGATCCTTTACTAACAAGAGAATTTGTTGCGGTCACAAGAACAGTTGAAATGTATGGATACATAGAAACTCAATCCACCTCCACCACGAATAGCGGAAATACTCAATCCACTTCGAATAGCGAAATTCGCTACACCTATTCAAAAAGTTGGCTCGTCAACCCTAGTCAAACAACAACTTGGCGTGGTAGAATCAATAATTTTCCTACAGATCTTCCAATCAATTACAACACATGGATTCTGAATTTACCTCAAGCACAAACGTCCACGTCAACTGGTTTATCCATGAACAACATTCCTGTGGATGGGACTAACTTAGACCTTTCCGCGTTTAATGACTTATCTGTGACACAAGACATGATCGCAGATAATATTTATACCGTTGTACTTAGTGACTTGTATTTTTCTAACCAAGGAACTTTTAATTCATCAATACCGGTGATTGGTGATGTTCGTATTTCCTTCACTGTGATTGAATTTGATGATCAAGGTTTGCTACTTGGAAACATAGATAACAATCAATTTAGTGCATTTACCACCGATAGTGGCAACATTTTATATCGTTTTTTTAACGGAGAAAGTACGATTGAAAATGTTGTTTCTAAACTTCAAACAGAATATCAGCTCACGATTTGGATATTCCGAGCTGTTGGTTTCTTGATGCTATTCATCGGCTTGTTGCTTTCGTTTAAGCCAATCTCAACGCTTTTCAATTTCATTCCAATCTTTGGATCGTTGGGTAGTGGTCTTTTCACCATCATGCTCTTTGTGGTTAGTCTTGTTTTAGCAGTCACCACCATCGTTCTTTCCTTAATTGTTCAGAATATCCTTGTTGTCTCCTTGATAACCTTAGGTATTTTTGGTTTGTTTTTCGTTTTGGTAAGAAGACCCAAGCCACTAAAAACAAGCACAAGCGAATAATAACCTTAGCGGGGTCCTTGATATAATTTTAGAATAATTTGTTTTACATTATTCTAAGACGAACATACCACCACCAACATTGATCTTAAGACACTGAGTTGAGTGCCAAAGTGTTTTGATCATCGCTAACAAAGTTTAGTGAATAATCCTCTATTGGTATGAGTTAAAGTCCAAACGCTCATCAATTTATTATAGAATTATTTGCAATTGAAAAGGTCATACTCAGCACAACCGATGCCATCGATGGTTTGTGCTTCATTTAACATAGAAAAATCAACCTCTTTGTCTCTGTGGTGGTGTTCAAAAACGTTTTAACTTTATTGCTCGTTACCATGGTTTTCAAGTATAATTTGAAAAGGATTATGATTAAAATTTTATCTCGACTTAGAACCAGCACTTTATTGATATTATTTTTTGAAATGCTTGTGATTGCAGGCATTATTGTTGCCTATTATTACAACGTTGCCAATTTTCAATCCTTTTTATCTTATCCCGTCTTATTTTCTGTGATGTCTGTCATTTTTGTTCTTAACACCGTTTTCATGCTTACCTTCCTAGCGACGATCCTTAATAACCGCCAAAAGAAAGATTTAACCACCGCAGACTTACTAGGATCAGACATCCCTGAAGCTTATCGTTATACAGGTTTAGGGATTATCCTTCTCGACCAAGACGAACAAGTCATCTGGGTGAACGAAGTTGTTCAAGATCTAGTTCCTAACCTCATCGAAACCAACATTCTTGATTGGAAAAAAGAACTTGTGCCCTTATTACAAGGAACCAAAGCCAATG
>JBILRP010000002.1:0-106662 GCA_044372565.1 Bacilli bacterium
AAGATTTTATTGTTGGTAATACCGATTCTATTCATGAGTTGATTCAGTTAATTCAAAAGAGTAAATCAAAAGCACCGGTTGTTGTTTCTTCATCCACGCAAGCGATGATGAATAATCCATATGGATTGAGTAAAAAAGCAGGAGAAGATTTACTGTTAAACTTCTCTATAAAAAATAATCATCCAGTTTTTATCTATCGATTAACCAATGTGTTTGGTAAATGGTCAAAACCTAATTACAATTCGGTTGTTGCAACATTTTGCCATAACATTTCACGAGACCTACCAATAAAAATTAACGATCCACAATCAAAGATCTCGTTAGTTTATATTGATGATGTCATGGATGAAATGATAAGGTGCCTCGATGGAAAAGTAACAACAATCGACGGAATTCTAAGAGTTCTACCCGAATATGAAGTCAGCGTCGGTGAACTTGCCTCAACCTTACAAAGATTTAAAAATTCCCGAGAAAATCTCAGCTTGGAAAATCATTTTAATCCTTTTGTTAAAAAACTATATGCGACTTATTTAAGTTTTTTACAAGAAAACTCATTTATGTATGATTTAAAAATGAATGTCGATTTACGTGGATCATTCACCGAAATGTTTAAAACAAGTCAAGAGGGTCAAATCTCGGTGAATATTAGCAAACCTGGCATCATTAAAGGAAACCATTACCACCATACGAAAAATGAAAAATTTATTGTTGTTAGTGGAAATGGGGTTATTAAGTTTAGACGGGTTAATTCAACCGAAGTTATTTCTTATCAAGTTAGTGGGGATAAATTACAAGTTATAGATATTCCACCAGGTTATGTCCATAATATTACTAATATAGGAAATACTGACTTAGTAACAATTATGTGGGCTTCAGAAATATTCGACAAACAGAATCCCGATACTTATCCAATGGAGGTTGAGTTAAAATGAAAAAACTTAAAATCATGACGGTGGTTGGCACAAGACCAGAAATTATTCGATTATCAGAAGTCATTAAGGCAATTGACTCTGCCAAAAATACTTTCGAACAAGTGTTGGTTCATACCGGTCAAAACTATGATTATGAACTTAATGAGATTTTCTTTGAAGATTTAGGGTTGAGAAAACCAGATGTTTTTTTAGCGGCGGCGGGTGAAACTGCCTTATCCACCATTGGTAATATATTAATCAAGATTGAAAAAGTTCTAGATGAACATCGACCCGATGTATTTTTAGTTTTGGGTGATACGAATTCTGCTCTATGTGCGATTGCTGCGAAAAAGAAAAAAATACCAGTTTTTCACATGGAAGCGGGCAATCGATCTTTTGATGAACGTGTTCCTGAAGAATTAAATCGAAAAATAGTTGATCATATTTCCGACATCAATCTACCTTATACAACTTTGTCTAGACAATACTTGCTCCGAGAAGGTTTACCTGCAGATCGGATTATTAAAACCGGATCTCCGATGAAAGAAGTGATCAATAGTAACCGACATAAGATTGATCAATCAAAAATCTTACAACAGCTCAATATTAAAGATAAGCAGTATTTCGTTGTTTCTGCACATCGAGAAGAAAATATTAATGATGAAAAACATTTTCAAAACCTCGTTGAAACATTGAATTTAATTGCGAAACAATATCAACAACCAATCATTGTGTCTACTCATCCAAGAACCAAAAAAATGATTGACGCAAAACTAATTAAACTTGATCCACTCGTTCAATTGTTAAAACCTTTAAAGTTCTCTGATTATATTCATTTACAAATGCATGCACGCATTGTTCTTTCTGACTCAGGAACAATTAATGAAGAAACATCTATCTTACGGTTAAGGGCGTTAAATATTAGAGATGCTCATGAACGTCCAGAAGCCATGGAAGAAGCGAGCACTCCATTTGTTGGTTTAGAATCTAACAAAGTTTTATTAGGAATTTCTTTACTCGAAAGCACTGAAAAAAGAGTTATTTATCCCGTAGAGGACTATGAAATTGATAACGTATCCAATAAAATCATAAGACTAATTTTATCTTATTCTAACTATCAAATTCCAAAGAAATAGACTTGTAATTAAGACAATTTTAACATAAGATAAGTCTACCCCCCCTATAGGAGGGGTATATATGCAAAAACAATCCTTTCAAATTGAAGGCATGACCTGTGCCACTTGCCAAGTGACGGTGCAACGCGCTGTTGCTGAACTTCCAGGTGTGAAGACGGTCAATGTCAATTTAATCACCCATGCGATGCAGGTTGAATTTGACCCATCCTTAAAAGTCCAAACCATTATTCAAGAAGTTCAAGAAGCAGGGTATGGGGCGAAGATCGTCTCAGCAGATCAACCCGATCAATTTCGTAAACAACAAAAGATTTCTCGAAGCCTAATGAAGCGTCGATTATTTATATCTTTTAGTTTATTAATTCCTTTGATGTATGTTTCCATGAGTGTGATGCTTGGTTTACCTAACTTTGAATTGTTTACAACCACCCTAGGAAATTTAACCACTCAATGGTTATTAACGTTACCAATAGTGTATGTTAACTTTCGGTATTTTTCTGTTGGGATTAAACGTTTGTGGGGACGCGATCCTAACATGGATACACTTGTGGCAATCGGGACTGGATCAGCGATTCTCTACGGAATCTATGTCACCTTCATTTCGTTTTATGGACTTTTCACTGACAACATGGCATTAAGCGAGACGTGGATGAATCAATTGTATTTAGAAACTGCAGCAACGATTTTAGCCTTGGTCACGTTAGGGAAATATTTAGAAGAAATATCGAAGCAAAAAACTTTAGGGGCTTTAGAAAAACTGATCGACTTAAAACCAAAACAAGCGTGGAAAAAAACAAGTGATGGAGTCAAAGAAGTCTTGGTTAGTGAATTAGTTGTCGGTGATATTGTCCTGATCAAACCTGGTGAACTTATTCCCGTCGATGGCGTGATTAAACAAGGCGAAACCTTGGTGAATCAAGCTGCCATCACTGGGGAATCGTTACCTGTTGATAAACGCGTTGGTGATTCGGTGATTGCCGCAACCCTGAATCAATTGGGTGCGATTGAAGTGGAAGTCAAATATTTAGGTGATGATACCACCATTGCAAAAATCATTCGTCTTGTTGAAGAAGCAAGTCAAACCAAAGCTCCACTTGCTAAACTAGCTGATGAAATCTCTCGATACTTTGTGCCAATTGTCATTGGCATTGCTCTGACCGCGTTTGTGGTTTGGTTCATTGTCACTAACGACATTGAGTTTGCTTTACAAATCATGATTGCAATTTTAGTTATCTCTTGCCCATGCGCGTTGGGACTAGCGACTCCAGTCACAATGATGGTGGGAACTGGCAAAGGTGCTGAACTTGGTATCTTAATTAAGTCCGCAGAGGCGATGGAAAAATTACATACCATCGATACCGTCGTCATGGATAAAACTGGGACCATTACCTTGGGTAAACCAGTGGTGGTTGACACCATCATTCATGATGGCACCCCTTTAAAGACAATCCAACAACTCGCTGCGTCCATTGAAACCAATTCTGAACATCCGCTTGCCAAATCCATCGTTGACCAACATCAAGGTGCGTTATTACCCGTGGTGGATTTTGTCTATGTTCCAGGCATGGGAGTTCGTGGAAAAATCAAGGATCAAACATATCGATTAACCAAGATTTCAACCATCACGACTCAACTAACCAATATACTTTCGACGGGAAAAACGATCATTGAGATGAATGGACCTAACGGACTCATGGCCCATTTTGTCATCGCCGATGCGGTGAAACCTTCTAGCGTTGAGGCCATCCAAGGACTTAAAAAGCTCGGAAAAAAACTCGTCATGTTAACTGGAGATTTAAAACCTGTTGCTGAATCGATTGCCCTTGAGGTTGGCATTGATGAAGTCATCGCCGAAGTTTTACCTCAAGATAAAGACGCCGTGATTGCTAACCTCCAACAACAAGGTAGAAAAGTGGTGATGGTCGGTGATGGGATTAATGACGCGCCTTCTTTAATGCGTGCTGATGTCGGGATGGCAATTGGTGCCGGAACCGACATTGCCATTGAGGCTGCAGATATTGTTTTATTACAATCGGATTTACGGCAAGTCGTCTATGCATTTTCTTTATCAAAAAGTGTTGTCATCAATATGAAAACAAACCTTTTCTGGGCATTTATTTATAATGTAATTGCGATTCCCTTGGCTGCTGGGGTCTTGTTTCCCTTCTTTGGTTGGTTACTTTCCCCTATGATTGCTGCCTTGGCCATGGCATTTTCATCCGTATCGGTTGTCCTCAATGCACTTCGATTGCGCAGTTTCAAACCAAACATAGTAAAATAAGAAAGGAAAATTAAACATGGCACAAATTAAAACCTTACGCGTTGGTGGAATGACTTGCATGCACTGCGCTGCCAAAGTCACCACTGCCCTTAAACAAGTCACTGGCGTTGCTAATGTCAAAGTCAATCTGATGGCAGAAGAAGCAGAAGTGATGTTACAAGCCTCCGTCACCGAAGACGCCTTTAAAAAAGCGGTTGTCAGTGCTGGTTACCAGTATCTCGGCAGCAAATAGAAAGTAGGGTTCCGTATGGAACAACCTCACATCGCCGGTCGTGCAGACGCCTACCCACCTTCCCCCATTCGAAAATTACTCCCTTATGCGAAAGCTGCAGAAGCAGCAGGTCATAAGGTTTTTTATTTGAACATTGGTGAGCCAGATTTACCAACACCGTCAGTCTTTATCGAAGCGATGCGGGCATATCAACATCCCCATATTGCCTACGCACCTTCTCAAGGTCATCCAACCTTATTAAAAGCAGTTCAACAATATTTTGCTAAAGACGGTTATGCATTTGATCTTTCAGACCTCCAAATCACCCAAGGTGCCACCGATGCCTTGTTATTCTCTTTTTTTGTGATTTGTAATCCTGGTGACGAAATCTTAACCCCCGAACCTTTCTATCCGAATTATTTAGCATTCACCAAACAATTGGATATTAACCTTGTCGGGATTCCTACCTTTGCTGCGGATGGCTATGCGATTCCTTCGATCGAAGCGATTGAAAAAAAGATTACTCCCAAAACCAGAGCGATTCTGATTGCCAATCCTAGTAACCCATCGGGTCGCGTCTATCGCAAAGAAGAATTACTTCGCTTGATCACAATTGCCAAAAAACATAACCTTTGGCTCATTGGCGATGAACTCTATCGGAAATTAACTTTTGGAACGAACCAAGCGTTATCCTTTGCCTCTTTTCCCGACGTTCATGATCGTGTCATCATCGTTGATAGTGTGTCCAAACGATATTCTGCCTGTGGCGCACGAATTGGATGTTTGTTATGTAAAAACAAATCATTCATGCAAAGGATCCATCGATTAGGTCAATCTAGATTAGGTGTTTCTTTATTAGATCAGCTTGGTGCAGCAGCCCTGTATGCCTTGCCGGAATCCCATATTGAGTGGACGCGTGATCAATATCTTGCACGGATTGAAACGGTGGTCCAAAAAATAAAGACGAATCCAACCATTCGTTATGTTCGTCCTGAAGGTGCCTTTTATATGATGTTAGAAATTCCTGTCCGTGATGCAGAAGCGTTTGCACTTTGGTTGATTCAATCATTTTCTCACCAAGGCCAACGTCTCTTGGTCACACCTGGAAAAGACTTTTATGTTGATGCCACGCGTGGAAAACAAGAAATTCGTATTGCGTTTGTTCTTGAACCCAAAGCGATGGCGACGGCAATGGATATTCTGCTAGCCGGTTTAAAAGCTTATCAAGCCCTACATCCATAAACATTCATCCCCTTGGGATCTAAGGGTTTATAGTATAATTTTTTTAGTGCTTAAGATATGAAAAAAACCACTGGAGAAAAAATTTTAGTTCAATATCGTCGCGCCAGTTACGATTATTTTTTGTCTGATCATTTAGAGACTGGAATCGTTCTCACTGGCACGGAAGTAAAAAGTTTACGCGCAGGTGGAGGCTCGTTGTCGGATAGTTATGTGATCAGTCGAAACAAAGAATTATTTTTATTGAACATGCATATTGCTCCATATAAACAAGGGACTATCTTTAATCACGAACCTTTACAAACTAGAAAACTGCTCGCCCATAAACAAGAAATCGAAAAAATCACCAAAGCGATTCAGGAAAAAGGATTAACCATTCTACCAATTAAACTTTATTTAAAACATGGCATGGTGAAAGTCCTGATTGCGGTTGGTAAAGGCAAAAAGCATTTCGATAAGCGTGAAGCGATGAAAACTAAAGACACCGTGAAAAAAATGCGGGCCGCCAAACAAGGGGACTTCCATGATTAACACCATCCCAGAACTCATCACTTATTTTAAAGAGAAAATATCTCCCATTTATTCCCGTGAGAACTATGATCGATTCTTAAAGGACCATCCCTTTCAATTTAGCATTCCCGCCATCCATATCACTGGGACCAATGGGAAGGGTTCCACCGCAACCTTTTTAAGAAATATTTATCAGACTAGGTTTAAAAAAGTAGGGTTATTTACTTCACCAGCATTATCACGATTCCAAGAAATGATTTATATCAATGACGATGAAATCAATGACCTTTACATTCTTAGTTTTTTTAAGAAGTGGCAAGCTCAATTTGATGCTTATCAACTCACTGCGTTTGAAATGCAAACCCTATTAGCGTTTCATTATTTTCATGATCAAGGGTGTGATTTTGCGGTGATTGAAGTGGGCATGGGTGGCAAGATTGATGCGACGAATATATTCAAACCAATCTTAAGCATCATCACCAATATTTCCTTAGAACATAAAGCTTATTTAGGAGATACGGTTGAAAAAATTGCCGACCATAAATCTGGGATCATTAAACAAGGGGTTCCGGTCGTGGTTGGACCTTTGCCTCATGGGGCGATGCAAGTGGTTGAACAAGTTGCTCGCCAAGCAAAATCGGTACTAACGCTACGAAAACCAATGGAAGTGATATCAGCGAAACCGCCCTTTGTCTTTCGCTACGGTCAACATCAACCTTTCACCTTAACCATGTCTGCCAATTATCAAATCGATAATGCGTCCTTGGCGATTGAGGCGGTGGATCAACTCCAACATCGCTATCCCATCAAAGAAGAAGAACTTCAAGCCGCGATTCGTCATACCTTTATGCCAGGACGATTGGAACTGATCAAACAACAACCGATGATTATTCTCGATGGCGCGCACAATCCTGGTGGGGTTCAAGCATTAATTCAAGCAATGACCCATCATCAGCACCGATCCATCTATGTCTTGTTTGCCGCCTTTAAAGATAAAGATGTTGACCCGATGTTATTGGAAATTTCTAAACTCACCAAGTTCATCTTTGTGACCTCGTTTCCTCATGCTCGGGCGAGGAAAAAAAGTGACTATCCTAAACTACAATTTCCTTTCATCGAAGACTATCAACAAGCCTTAAGCATTCTCGCCAAAGGTGTCCCTGCCAATGGTGTATTATTAGTCACAGGTTCCCTAGCCTTTGTCGGATTAGTGAGACAAACGTGGATCCCATAATTAGGAGTATGTATGAATCAATCCATCATTAGAAAAATGACGTTATCCGCGATGTTCATTGCCCTTGGTTTAATTTTAGAACGCGTCTTGATGATTCCGATTGGTGAAGTGAATCGGATTGCATTTGGTTCAAGTGCGATCATCCTTGCCTCACTGATAGTTGGTCCATTGTTTGGTGCCTTGGTGGGTGCATCGATGGATGTGCTTGGCTTCATGATTAATTCGGTAGGAACATATACCCCATATGTCACCATTGGCCTAGCAGTCTTAGGGATTTTACCTTGGTTGTTAAGCAAGATTATGGTTTCTTTAAAACGGATTCCTGGTTACTACAATGTGAGTTATGTTTTGTTAACCGCATTATTTTCATATGGGATTTGGTTTATTTATTCTCGTGATCAATACACCTTTAATATGGGTGGTGGTAATTTTGTCGATGTTGATTTATCCACGTGGTTCGTTCGCATCATCTTGCCCATCATTGCCTTAGCGATTTTCTTTGGGTTTGTTTATTTGACAGGACAATTTGAAAAACGTTTTTCTTCAACCCAATTCAATGCAACACTTCCACCCAAAGCGATTGTCTTCATTGTGCTTGTCTCGGAAATTCTCATCAGCATCATTTGGGGTGTGCAATGGCGGGTCTGGTACTTAGGCATTCCACCGTTGGCGTTATACTTTAACCAAATCATTTTCTTTGTCATTGGATTTCCAGTCAAATCCCTGATCGTCATGACAGGACTTCGAACGTATCAACGCTTTCAAAGGTTAGATCAATAGATGGACTATTCCAAAAAATTACTTATCTTTTGTGCGGTGATCTTTTCATTGATTGTGGTGTTATCCATCATCGTCTTGCTTTTGTAGGAGGGTATGATGACTAAATCCCAACAGTTAAAACAGCAAACCATCTATCAAGTCTTTGTCAGAAACCACACCCAAGAGGGGACGTTTCAAGCCTTGCTGAAAGACTTGCCAAGAATAAAAAAACTCGGAGTCCAATGGTTATATTTATTACCGATTCATCCCATTGGTCAACTTGCGCGTAAAGGCAAAGTGGGAAGTCCTTATTCTATCCAAGATTATTATCAAATCGACCCAAGTTTAGGGACAAGTGATGACCTTAAAACGTTAATCCAAGAAGCCCATCGCTTAGGTATCCAGATGATGATGGATATTGTCTTTAATCACACCGCGCGTGATGCTTCGTGGGTTAAACAACATCCGGAATATTATTACTACAAAGATGGCAAGTTAGCCAATCGGATTGGTGACTGGTCGGATATTGCTGATTTAGATTTAGGTCGACAAGACGTCAGACAAGCCTTGATTGATGTCTTGATGTTTTGGACTAAATTTGGTTTTGATGGCTATCGATGTGACGTTGCCCCGTTACTACCGATTGATTTTTGGCGACAAGCCAAAGCGACAATCCACTCGATGAATCCAAACACGGTTTGGTTATCGGAATCGGTTCATCCTCACTTTATTCAATACCTTCGCGGAGAAGGGTATGCCGCGCATAGCGATGCAGAGATGTATCAAGTGTTTGATATGTTATACGACTATGATGTCCACGAATTCTTAACGCACTACCTACAAGGTAAAGGCGAACTATCCACTTACCTACGCATGGTTCAGGCCCAAGGGTATATTTATCCCGCAGAGTATGTCAAAGTTCATTTCTTAGAAAATCATGACGTTCAACGCATTCATCAAGTGGTTGGACAACCGATGTTGCTAAGAAATTTGACTGCGTGGTCTTTCTTCCAACCAGGCATTGGTTTTCTTTATGCCGGTCAAGAAATGTTAGCGACTCGCCTTCCTAACTTATTTGAGAAAGACCCGATTGATTTAACCATCAAGAATCCTGAGTTTTATGCATTCATCACCCGATTGGTTCAAGTCAAAACCATGCCTTATTTTGCCGCCACTCGTAAGTTCATCATCAATGAACATCCTTTACAATCGCACTTGATTGAAGCAACCTTAACCACGCCAACGAACCAACTTGTTGGCTACTTTAATCTCACCAAAGACCAGCGAAAAGTGTATACCTCTGTTAAAGATGGAACCTATCTTGACCTGATTAGCCAACAAAAGATCACCATTCACCAAGGGATTTTAAATCTACTCGAACCACTCATCCTTGTTGTTTCCTAGTTTTTTTGTTAGATTATCTTTAAGACCTATGAAAAACTTTATTCTTGTCGCCCCGATTTTCCCTTACACCTTTTATCAATTTGCCATTGGTTTAAAGCAACAAGGTTTTCGTGTGCTTGTGATTGGTGATGTTCAAGATGCTTACTTACCCCAACCCTTGGTGGCAAACATGGATGGGTATTATTTTGTCCAAGACATGAATCATTATCCTAACCTCCAAGATGCGGTTCGTTATTTTGTCTCTCGCTTTGGTCCCATCGACTACTTAGAGTCAAACATTGAATACTGGTTACAATTCGACGCCAGACTCAGAGAAGATTTTGATATTCCGCATGGTCTTCGACCGAAAGCACTCCAATCCATTCAATCGAAATCGTCCATGAAAAAGTTTTATCAACAAGCGGGTGTTCCTGCGGCTAGATTTCAACGGTTGACGACATTACAGGAAGCCATCGCCTTTGCAAAAGAAGTTCAATACCCTCTGTTTGTTAAACCCGACATCGGGGTGGGTTCACAAATTTCCTACAAACTAAAAAACGAAGATCAACTCAAAGATTTTTTTATTCGTAAACCGGCTCAAGACTTTATCCTTGAAGAATTCATTGAAGGTGAGATTTTTTCTTTTGATGGGATGGCGAATCTCCAATCTGACGTTGTCTTTTTTACTGGACACCAATTTCCAATTAACATCGCCTCAATTGTCAATGAAGATGCAGAAACGTATTACTTAACCTTAAAGACTTTGCCAGAGGCCTTGATCGCTGCGGGCAAAGCAACCGTGAAGGCTTTTGGTATCCAACAACGTTTCTTTCACCTTGAGTTTTTTCGCTTAACCAAAGACTACCCCCACTTAGGAAAAGCGGGAACCTTTATCGCCTTGGAAGCGAACTTAAGACCACCAGGTGGATATTCAATGGAAATGATTAATTACGCGAACAGTGTGAATGCCTACCATATTTATACCGAGGTGATTGCCACCAACCAATGGGTTCCTGGTCAAATCAAGCCTACCTTTTTCTGTGCCAATGCATCGAGAAAAAATCACCATCAATATCGCCATGATTTCCATGCTATTCGCCAAAAGTTTAGCCAAAACCTCGTTTTTGAAAATTCTTACCCTTATCCAATTTCAATCGCCATGGGTGACTATTTTTTCCTCGCTAAATTTCAAACCAAAGAAGAAGTGGATAATTTTTATCAATATGTCTATGCAAAATAACTTATAATTAAATCATGGCAATTTTAGTCACAGGTGGCGCTGGATATATTGGTAGCCACACCGTCGTTGAATTATTGAATCAAGGCGAAGAGGTCATCATCGTTGATAACCTTTACAATGCCAATAAAGAAGTTCTCAAAAGAATCGAAACCATCACCGGCAAAAAACCTATTTTTTATTCAATCGATATGGCTGATGAAGGTTCACTGAATCCAATTTTTCTAAAGCATTCAATTCAATCCGTCATTCATTTTGCTGGTTATAAAGCGGTTGGAGAGTCTGTGGCAAAACCATTAATGTATTACCACAACAATCTCAATTCAACATTAGTGTTATTGAAAGTGATGCTTAAGCACCAAGTTCATCAATTGGTTTTTTCTTCCTCTGCAACGGTGTATGGTAACCCATCCAAGATGCCAATTCTAGAAACCGATCCTGTTGGCGGTACCACCAATCCATATGGTACCACCAAACTATTTAATGAAATAATCATTGAGGATGTTGTCAAAGCCAACCCAACTTTTCATGCGGTGATGTTACGTTACTTTAATCCCATTGGCGCTCATGCTTCAGGTTTGATTGGCGAAGACCCTCAGGGTATCCCCAATAATTTAATGCCTTTTATTACCCAAGTGGCGATTGGAAAAAGACCATTTTTAAGTATTTACGGAAATGATTACGCCACTGAAGATGGCACTGGTGTTCGTGATTATATTCATGTGGTCGATTTGGCATTGGGGCATTTAGCAGCTTTAAAAAAATTAAAAACAAAACCAGGTTTTGTGGTTTATAACTTAGGAACCGGAAAAGGAACCTCAGTTCTCGCCATGGTAAAAGCTTTTGAAACAGCCAATCATGTTAAAATTCCTTATCAAATGGTTGCCCGTCGACCAGGTGATATCGCCGTCAGTTATGCTGATTGTTCGAAAGCACTCAAGGATCTTGGGTGGAAAACAAAAAAGACATTAATAGAAGCGTGTTTAGATTCATGGCGATGGCAGCAAAAAAACCCTCAAGGTTTTCACAATATTTAATCAAAAGAATAAAATGCTAAAACATGTATTATCTTCCTAAAATATTTATCAAACTCGATAAATTTGAAATAAAGTTTGGGGTATTCTATGGTTCAATCGGTATCTAAACTCCACCCGTTTCGATGGTTGTTATTGTTGATGTTTATCTTCAGCAATTCTTTTATTGCTGGTAATTCACTTTTATCATCCAATGAATCAGGGGATTTATCCACCATGGTATCTGAAACCATCATTAACATTGCTCGCGATGTTCTTCCACCTGCTCAAGTGGTTATCACCCCCGCAACTTCAGTTGAGCTAAGGTTAAGAGATAATGGCAGTCGTATTTTCATTGGCACATCCAACCGTATCACCGCAGTATTCTTTCCTGAAAATACAACGGATAAAACCATCAACTGGTCATCCAGTGATACTAACATCATTGAAATTACCAATGGTGGGATTGCGATTGCAAGAAATTTTGGGACCGCGACGATTACAGCGACAACAAGAACTGATCATGTCATTGGAACCAAATCCATCGAAGTGGTTGATTTTCCTTCACCCACTGACTATACGATTCAAGCTTATATTGGAGAATTTGTCACGAGAGTGATTGAAAAAGACACATCCGCAAAAATCAAACTAGAAAACATCATCCCAACCAATGCCAAGATGGAAGGCATATCTTTTTCCTCGTCAAACCCTTCGATTGCAACCATCAATGATGATGGAGTAGTGATTGGGGTTTCACCTGGTGAATTTACCATTACAGCGGTTATAGGTGCTATTCAAAAAACATTGAGTTTACAGGTTGAAGATGAAATCGACGTGATTGCACCAACGAGTTTGACATTGAATTCGGAAGCAACAATCTATGTTGGTCGTCCAGAAACCATCGATGTTGATTTTGGGATGGTAACGCCAACAGATGCTCAAGTGACTTTTAAATCAAGCAACTCAAGGATTGCTAAAGTTAATGATCAAGGTGTTGTCACCCCGGTCAATTATGCAGGTTATCAAAATCAAACCGTGACGATTACTGTTTATGTCAATGCGAAACCAACCTTAACCGATACTTTGACATTAACGATTGCCAAAGTGTTTCCTACCAATGTGTCCATTAGTGTAAGCGGTGCGGTTGAGGCTGGAAGAACCATGACCATTACCCCCACCTTCACCCCACTAGATGTCACCGATCGTCAATTAAATTACACGAGCAGTGACCCCACGCTTGCCACAGTCAGTAGTGCCGGGGATTTTGGGGTTGCTTTAGGCCAGTCAATAGGCCGTGTCACCATCACTGCTAGAAGCGTGATGGATTCTTCATTGACTGCCACTATTGAATTAGAGATCATTCCCGCAACCATCCTTACCCCAAATTTAATTGCTGGAATTTATTTATTTGTAAGAAAAGGAATTGGTCATATTGGTCTTAATTTTATCAATGGGTTTATCGGTTTTATTACTTTTTATGCCTTCTTTAGCAATCGAAAATATCATTATTTTTATATCTCTGTGATACTAGGGGTCGCTCTTGGTTTCATTTTTGAAGGATTACAATTTTTTGCTCCTGGTCGAGCACCGACTTTTTTAGATGTGATTTATAACATCTTTGGTTATACCTTTGCCCAAATTTTGCTTTATAGTTTGCTTGTTGTTTTTAAAAAAAGCTTCATAAATATGAAAGATTGACTTTATTTATGCCACCATTGATCAAAAATTGCCATGACTATGATTATAAATATGTTAAAATAATGTGAGGATTTACAAATGGCAAAACGAACAAATTTTATTTCTTGGAATGAATACTTTATGGGTATTGCCGTGAACTCTGCGATGCGTAGCAAAGATCCTTCCACTCAAGTCGGTGCATGCATCGTGAATAACAAAAACAAAGTTGTTTCGATAGGTTATAACGGCATGCCTAGCGGTGTCAATGATGATGACGTGTCTTGGGAACCTGAAGAAGGTTTAAATAGTAAATATCTTTATGTGGCGCACGCAGAGTTGAACGCCATTCTCAACGCCAAAGATGGCTCAGGACTTAATAACACCAAATTGTTTGTGACGCTTTTTCCTTGCAACGAATGTGCAAAAGCGATCATTCAAGCTGGCATTATTGAAGTTATCTACGCAGAAGATAAATATAAGGATACGATTGCTACCCAAGCTGCCAAAAAATTATTCGTTCTTGCTGGCGTTAAAATGACTGCTTATGACGGTCGAACACCAGTCATTTCATACAAGTAAAATGGCAAAAAAAACAAACTTGGCCTCATTCAAGGGTTTTTAAGACGACTCGTCTTACTGACGTTAGTCTACCTAACATTCATGGTGTCTTTGCTTATTGCTCTTGGTCGTCGTGATGATCCAAAAGCGAAATCAAAACAAAGAAAAAATATCAAAGCATTCATAAGCTTTTCTTGACGTTCACAACCAACATTTATTTTTTTATATTCGCTTGACGAGTAACACTTGGTAAGCGCGCATCAACACTTGGCCATTTAGTCTTGTCCCGGGTTGATGGTATCCAGTGCTATCAAAGACAACTTCCACTTGATCTTGGCTCGTTCCCCATGCGACCACTGAGGTTAAGGCACCACTATTTCTTGCTTCTCTTGCATTGGCAAAGACATAGTAAGGTTGACTGCCTTTGGTTAACGCCATCGCGATGGTTGAATATGTTAAAGGTGAGTTCCAAAAACTTAATTGATTTTGAATGTCTGTCGCCGATTCTAATTGGAATGAAAGACCATTAAGCCTTAACTCAATCATTCTAGCGTATTGTTCAACTTGAAAGAGGTGCGTGACTTTTCGGTCCCATTTAAAACTATTGGTGGTATCACTGGATTTGTATGAGTTGTGGGAAATGCGTTGTCCGTTGATATTAAAAACATATTGATCCTCATCCTCAGGATCAGCAATCTTGGTTCGCATGATTTCTTCACCAGCGTGAATAAATGGTATCCCGGCAGCAAAACTCACCAAGGCATTAATCCCGACACTTGCGGTGGGCGCGTTATCAACCCCAACCGTTCCTTGAAGTTGATCATATAAGGTAAGGTTGTCATGCGCAGAAGCATAGTTAACAGTCTTGGTAGGATCGTTATAGGTGGAGGAATAGTAGTCACCATTTTTCCCTGCCATCATCCCTTTGACGCGATTAATAAACGTGACATTGCTTGCGTTATCATTTTCACCTTTTTGGAACCAACCGTACTCGGTGCCATTTCCCCAATTGTTTTCCCCTTTAAGGCCATTACGACCTGCATCGTTAAACCCACCAACCCCATTCAAGCGGTTATACACCGAGAAGGTATTCGATTGTTGGGCTAAAGGTAAGGTGGTATCAGAGAACCCTTTCCAAGGTTCACCATAAATCACGATATCTGGATCAATCTCATTCAACGCGGTGCGAACTTGATTCATGGTCTCGATATCGATCAAAGCCATTAAGTCAAAACGGAAGCCTTTGATTTTATACGTCTCTGCCCAGAACTTGACGGAGTCGATGATGAATTGGCGAAACATCGGACGTTCGGATTTGGTTTCATTACCCACGCCTGCACCATCCGAAAACGTGCCATCGGGATTGAGTCGGAAATAATACCCAGGGACTAACATATTGAAGTTAGAGCCCATCGCACTGGCAGTGTGGTTATAGACGACATCCTTGATGATGCGGATATCTTGTTCAGCGAACGCTTGGACCATTTCTTTGAATTCCATCACTCGAACCGATCCGTCTCGAGGATTGGTGGAGTATTGACCTTCAAGCACATTAAAGTTGAGCGGGTTATAACCCCAATTAAATTGATTAGAGACTTCATTGTTCGCTTGATCATAAAAGGGGAGAATTTGTAAGGCATTAAATCCAAGTTGTTTTAAATGATCAAAGCCAGTGGAGACGGTAATTCCATCGGTAGATGTATAGGTCGTTCCAGATTCGACCAAGCCACTAAACTTTCCTCGATTCTTTTCCGTGCCGGTCCAGGTGGCGTCCATGGTTAAATCCCGGACGTGAAGTTCGTAAACGAATAAGTCTGTGGGAGAGCTAATGTCTTCAAAACTAACTTGATCCCAACCTTCTGGTTGAATTGTATTCACATCGACAATTTTGGCTCTTACCCCATTGACCCCAGCAGTTCGCGCATAAGGATCCATGACTTCATTGATTCCAACGGCATTGGTGACCGTGTAGGTGTAGTAACGACCAATCAATCCGCGATGGGCGGTTAATGGTAATACTTGATAAAGCATCCCGTTCACGCCTCTGCTCATTGTGTAGGTACCAATCGGTAAATCACTGATGGTTTGGCCGGTAATCGTTGAGGTATCACCGGAGGTATAAATGTTTAAACGAACGCGTTGTGAGGTAGGTGCCCAGACTTTGAAGATTGCTTCCGAGGCGTTAAAGGTTAACCCTAAATCACCCCCAGTGTAAGTGAATTCTTGATTGAACTTGGTGGTTTCAAATAAACGATTGGCGAGGACGGTACGAATCTTTGTTTTTGTATCGGTGGGTTTGAATTTCACTCTCGCCCGGTATAGCAAACTAAGATCGGCATCTTGTGTTAACTGGGCTTGTAACCCACTATCACCAGAGCCACCCGACAGGATAACGTCATCCCCGGCAAGAATCTCAAAACTCGTGAACGGTGCATTCGTTAAAATTTCAATGCGATTCCACGCTGAGAAAAAGACACCAGTGATCCGATCTCCAGTTGCATCGGCTTCAGTAAAATAATATTCAGATTCGCCAAGAATTAAATATAGATTCATCACACCTTCGGAGGTAACAAAAGAGGAAAAGTCTGCTAAGAAGATAGCAGTATCAGGAGATTGACCCGCCCAAGTGTTCGCAGGACGAACAATGTAATTTAATTTACTTCTGGTTTCCCACGTTTCAATGGGTAAGGTGATATAACCACCATAGGCATCAGATTGAGAAAAGATAAATAATTCACCATCAAAACCATCTTCCCAAATCCATAAGGCGTGGTTGGCATAGTTAGCAACATTATCACCACGAATACGAAAGGTGATATCCGTGATGGATGTATTTAAAACTGAAGAACTAACAGAGGAATTGGTTGAACTTAAATTTGAACTTGAATCACTAGAAGAGGCAATAGAAGATGAGTTATTGCATGCAGAAAGGGTGATTAAACCCAAAACTAAACAAATCGAAAATCTATGTTTTTTCATTATAAAAAATAATACCATGAATTGAAGACTAAATTAATTGAGTGAATCTGCGATGTTATTAAAGCTTCTAAGATATTGAAGACGTTGTAAACCAGTTGTCGACGTTCCGCTAAAAACATGAACATCAAACTGATTTTGATTAAACGTTGGCATTGCATTATAGGTGTTGATAGCTATTGTAGCGTCAGCAAGTGAACAACTTTCTTGTGGTCCATCCATAGTATTAATTAGATTCTGAACGCTGGTCGTATTAACAGCTGAAAAATCTTCTGTTACATGAGAAATAATTTCAAAATAATCACCTATGTCAGGTTCATCCATGCTCGTTAATCTGACTTGTCTTGTGTTTATATTTCCGGATAAAGAAATATTGTTTGTCTTGTACCCCCAATAAGCAGTACATGTTGAGTTTCCCCTAGCCACCAAAAATGTGGTATGGCCTTGGGCTATGATTAAATCTAAGTACACTTTAGAATTAGCTCCATCAAAATTAACTGTTGTACCTGGAAAGGTGGTAGGCGATGTTCCTCCAAAATAATGCAGACAAGTTGCACCACCACTTTTGTCGATTTTACTACTAACTGCACTAACGTCTACCCATACTCTATCTGATTCATTGAGAGCAGCTTGTGGCTCAAATTGACTGGTGTTTTGATTCACCGATAAAAATACACCACCGACCATGAGGATTGTTAGAATACTTGAAAATGTTGTTTTAAAGTTCATGATAAGTTCCTTTTACTTACTTGTCAAAAAATCTAAAATAGATAACAATTTGGTTATATGTTAGCGGTTACATTTAATTTTGTCAAGAGCGAATATAAAAATGATACTTAACCATTATTCATGGAACCAATGGTCAATCAAATGAAACCGTGTCTTGAAATTGATTTGTGATAAGATATTTTTAGGTAAAAACTATGCCAAAACGAACGAATTAAATCTCCTGGGATGAATATTTTATGGGGATTGCGGTCAATTCTGCGATGCGGAGTAAAGATCCTTCAACCCAAGTCGGTGCCTGTATTGTCAATCCGATGAATAAAGTCGTCTCGATTGGGTATAACGGGATGCCGTCTGGCGTGGACGATGATCAAGTCTCGTGGGAACCCAAAGAAGGTCTAGAAAGTAAGTATCTTTATGTGGCCCATGCAGAACTCAATGCCAAAGATGGATCGGCGTTACAAAACACCAAAATCTTTGTGACCTTGTTTCCGTGCAACGAGTGTGCCAAGGCAATCATTCAATCTGGGATTAAAGAAGTCGTCTATCAAGAAGATAAGTATAAAGATTCCATTAGTTCACTCGCCGCGAAAAAGTTATTTGCATTAGCCAAAGTCAAACCCACGCAATATCAAGGTCGCCTTCCCCACATCCATTATCAATAAATGAAAAAAGAAAAAAATAAATTTGGGTTAATCAAAGGATTTGCAAGACGGTTACTTTTGTTAACCCTTGTTTACTTCACCGTCATGGTCTCAATGTGGTCAACCCTCGCCCAATTTTTTAATGAAGGGGTTGGCTTTAACTGGGTCTTTTGGTTGGTCATCAGTTTAACCATCCTCTTATGGATTGGCTTCATCGTATGGGTGGAAATATCTCAACTCAAACGGTATGGCCATGATTAAGGTTGAGCATCTAAGCTTTGCCTATGAAGAAACCAAAAAAGTTTTAAACGATATCAGCTTGACGATTCCTCAAGGACAATACGTCGCCTTGATGGGTCACAATGGTTCTGGTAAATCGACGTTAGCAAAGTTACTCGCAGGATTACTCGACAATAAAACAGGGGTTATCACCATTGATGGTGAGGTGTTAACTCCTTCAAGCATCAAAGAGATCCGAAAAAAATTAGGGATCGTCTTTCAAAATCCTGATAATCAATTTATAGGTTCAACCGTTGCCGATGATCTTGCCTTTGGTTTAGAGAATCGCTTGGTGCCTCATGCCAAGATGCAAGCGATGATTGAAAATTATGCTGATCAAGTAGGGATGAGATCTTTTCTTCATCAAGAACCAACCTCTTTATCGGGTGGACAAAAGCAACGGGTCGCCATTGCTGGTGTGTTGGCGATGCAACCTAAAGTTTTATTGCTAGATGAAGCCACGGCGATGTTAGACCCGCAGGGGAAAAAAGAAATTCGCGATTTAATCTTGGCGATTCGTAAACAATACCCGACATTAACCATTCTAGCGATTACCCACGATGTGGAAGAAGCGGTGCTTGCCGATCAAGTCATGGTCCTCAACCAAGGCCAGTTAGCCTTTCACGGGTTACCAGATACTTTATTTAAAGACGTGAAGTTAGTGACGTCGTTGAAGTTAACCTTACCGTTTGTGTATCAACTCTTGGCCGCGTTTCCGAAGCACGCACCAAAACAAATCTTTGATTTAAACGCATGGGCGGACGCGTTATGCCGATAAAACTTCATCATGTGTTTCATGTGTATTCGCCAAAGACACCTTTTCAATTTGAAGCCTTACATGATGTTTCTTTGGTGATTGAAGAACATAGTTTCACCGCGATCATCGGTCACACCGGGAGTGGGAAATCAACCCTGATTCAACATCTGAATGCGTTGTTATTACCCACGTCTGGAAGTTTAGAAGTCAACGAGATCGTTATCCAGGCGAATCAATTACCGAAAGCAGTGAAAAAGATTCGGCAATACGCCGGCGTGGTCTTTCAATTTCCTGAAGCCCAACTCTTTGAAGAACATGTCATCGAGGATGTGATGTTTGGTCCTTTAAACTTTGGGAAAAGTAAAGTTGAAGCCAAACAAGCTGCTCAACTTGCTTTACAACAAGTTGGGTTGGATGAGTCTTTTTATGACCGTTCCCCGTTTGAATTATCTGGTGGCGAACGCCGACGCGTCGCCATCGCCGGAATTTTGGCGATGCAACCTAAGGTCCTGATTCTAGATGAACCCACGGCAGGTTTAGATCCAATCGGGGCAGCAATGATGATGAGTTTATTCACCCAGTTACATCAACAAGGCATGACGATCATCATCGTCACCCATGACATGGAATTGGTGTTGAAGTATGCCAGTCATGTCAAGGTCATGGAGCATGGAAAAGTCATCAAACAATCCACGCCTCAAGATTTATTTTATGGCAAGGACGCAAGCAAAGATTTCATCAAACCACCCCTTGTTCAATTGATTGAAGCATTAAGAAAAAAAGGCAAAATGATTTCCTCAACCCAAGAAAAATCTTTAGCGGATTTGGTTCAAGTTTGGAAGGTGAGCTAATCATGGCAGCGATGACCCTTGGCCGATACATGCCCTATGATTCGTTGATGCACCGCTTGGATCCGCGCATCAAATTATTTGCCATGGTTGCCATCATGGTGTCGATCTTTTTACGGTTTGGATCGGTCTGGACTGATTTGGCGTTATATGGATTGATGTTTCTGTTTATCTTGATTCTGATGCGAATCACCAAGATTAAATTGCGTCAACTGTATCGGCAACTCAAACCTTTATGGTTCATGCTTTTATTTTTATTGTTCATCAATCTACTTTTACCCAATAACCAAGACATCAGTACGTATTTCGATGTATGGGGTGTGAAGATTTATTATTCAGCGTTACTACAAACCTTTTATATTGTCTTTCGGTTGGTGTTGATGATTGCCTTAACCTTGATCATCACCGCCTCGACAAGACCTCTAGATCTAACGTACGCGATCGAATGGTATTTGACCCCGTGGAAAATTATTCGTTTTCCTAGTCACGAAGTGGCGATGACGATGAGCATTGCCTTGCGATTTATCCCTACACTACTAGAAGAAACGTATCGAATCATGAAAGCCCAAGCATCCCGTGGGGTTGATTTTGTTCATGGCAAACTCAAAGAAAAACTAAGAGCGATTGTCTCGCTGATTGTTCCTCTTTTCATCTCGGCATTTCAACGCAGTGAAGAATTGGCCAATGCGATGGAAGCTCGTGGGTATGACCCCAGTGCAACCCGAACCCGTTACCGTGAACTCACATGGCATCGTCGTGATTTCTTCGCCTTGGTGATGATGCTCGTTTATCTTGGTGGGTTTTTCTATTTGTTGATGACAGGGTTTACCTTACCCTTATAACGTATGAAACAGCGCATGGTCGGACAATTGAAGTTCAAAGGGACAACTTTTCAAGGTTGGCAAACCCAACAACAAGGTCAATCGGTGCAAGAGCATGTGGAAAAAACATTGACGCAAATGCTTAATCAACCCATTCAAGTGTATGGTGCATCGCGAACCGATGCCGGGGTTCATGCGCGGGGATTTATGTTTCATGTGGACGCCATCACCACCATCCCAACTGCAAAAATCTTAACCGGATTTAATCGGATGATTCATCCTAATATTTACCTGGTCAGTTTAAAGAAAGTTCCTGCCACGTTTGAAGCTCGTTATCAACATTCAAAAAAAACGTACACGTATCAAATCCTCACAGGGGAACGTGATCCGTTTTTACAAGACACGGTCATGCATGTCCCGCAAGCAATCTCGATTAAAAAGATTCGTGAAGCAATGCCTTACTTTTTAGGTGAACATGATTTTCGTAACTTCACGACCAAAAAAGAAGATGGTGCGGATTTTGTGCGAACGATCTTTGCGTTTAAAGTTACCCAAACAGGTCGGATACTTAAGTTCACGATTGTTGGCAATGGGTTCATGACCTACATGGTGAGAATCATCATCGGAACGTTAATCGCGCTTGGTCAAGACAAAATATCCCTTGAAACCATTCAAGATTACTTAGACAATAAAAGAAAGGGACCGCTGTCCTATAAAGCAGAACCACAAGGATTGTGTTTAGAAAAGGTGCGTTATGAAAAATAAATTGGATTATTGTTACCATTCCCATACGATTCGCTGTGGTCATGCCTATGGCACGGATGAGGAGTATGTGAAAGCAGCCATCGCCAATGGATTCAAGGTGATTGGTTTTTCTGATCACATTTTTTTTCCCGGCATTTCTCAGCCCGGCACACGAGGAGAATATAGCCAACTGGAAGACTATAAACAAAGCGTGCTTCAATTAAAAAAACAATACGCCAAACAGATTCAAGTTCATTTAGGATTTGAAGCGGAATACTACCCAGTCTTTGATCAGTATTACCAAAGTTTAAAAGTAGACCATGGGTTTGAATATTTGATCTTAGGTCAGCATTTCCGCTTGGTCAATCATCGCTTCCCGATTTATTATGCATCCGTGAAAGATCCAGCCTTGATTCATGAATACGCCGATAGCATTGTTGCAGGGATGAAGACGGGTCTATTTTCTTATGTCGCCCATCCTGATCTATATATGTTGGGCTATGCCGGTGGTTGGGATGAACACGCCCAAGCGGTGGCCCATAAGATTGCCAAAGCGTCTGTCACCTATGGGGTCCCTTTAGAACTTAATCTTGGTGGGGTCAGCAGAGGTTTGATGATGATTCAAGGGGAATACCGTTACCCTTATCCTTATGAAGGATTTTGGAAAATCGCCAAGGAGCATGAGGTCACCACGATCATAGGATTAGATGCCCATGCCCCGGATGCCTACCAAGGACATAAGTATCAAATCCTTTTTGATATCGTAGATAAATACCAATTAAAAACGATCAACCGTCTCCATTTCAAGTGATATAATTTGAAAGATTTGAGGTAAGCAACATGGGCCGAGCCTATCAAGTAAGAGCATCATCAATGGCAGCGACCGCCGCAAAACGGTCGGCTTTATTTATGCGTGCTTCCAGGGAAATTTATATGGCGGCTAAATCAGGATCAGATCCAGATAGTAACCTTTCATTACGGGCAGCGATTGATAAATATCGGGCCTTAAATGTCACTAGGGATGTCATCGAACGGGCGATTAAAAAAGCTGCGGGTGGGGAAGTAGAAGCTTACAACGCCGGTCGTTATGAGGCCTTTGGACCAGGTGGATGTTACTTGGTCGTGGATACGTTAACCGATAACATCAACCGAGCGATTTCTGAAGTTCGCTCATCGATTACCAAACGCAACGGCAAGATGGGTTCGGTTTTATTTAACTTTACTGAGTATGGCCAACTTGTCTTTTTAGGGCAACAACAAGCGGTGGTAGAAGAGCAACTTATTCTTGGGGATGTCGATGTTCAACACATTCACGTCAATGGTGATCAACTAGAAGTGTTGGTTGCTCCCACAAGCTTCGCTCAAGCAAAAAAAATTCTTGAAAGCATGGGCGTCCAATCTTTTATTGCCTCAGAAATCACTTTGATCCCGAATGATACGGTCACCCTCGAAGGTGAAAATTTAGAACTTTTTAAACAATTATTAGATGTTTTGGATGAATTGCAGGATGTTCAAAACGTTTATCACAACGTTGAGCTAGAATGAGATAGTTTTCGTCTTTTTTCATTGACTTTTATAGGTTTGGTTAGTATTATTTATCTCGGCACTTTATTCGAGCATTTTTAAATTTGTTATTAGTAAAGCTGCAGCTCAGGAGGACGATTTATGCAACGTCAAACAACCCTTGCAAAACCTGCAAATGTATCTCACAAATGGTATCTCGTGGATGCCACTGGTTTACCTTTAGGTAGACTTGCTTCTAAAATTGCCCTAATTTTAATGGGTAAAAACAAAGCAACCTACACTCCAAACGTCGATGGTGGTGACTTTGTCATCATTATTAATGCTGAAAAAGTCGGTTTATCCGGCAATAAAGTGGAAAACAAGAAGTACTATAACAACTCCCAATATGTCGGTGGATTAAGAACCCGTACCGCTGGTGTGATGTTAAAAGAATTTCCTGAAGAAATGGTGGAACGTTCCATTGGTGGCATGTTACCCAAAGGTAAATTAGGTAAAGTCATTCATAGTAAATTGTTTGTTTATAAAGGTCCAAAACACGAACACGAAGCCCAAAAACCTGAAGTGTTAACCATTACCTTATAAGGAGAGTAATATGGCAACCAAGAAAAAAGAAGTGACCAAGTATTACGGCACAGGCCGTCGTAAATCCTCAAAAGCCCGCGTCTATTTAATGGATGGCAAAGGTTTGATTACGGTCAATGGTCGTCCAGTTGATGAATACATGCCATATGACACCTTGGTGATGGATTTAAAGCAACCACTCGTGATCTCCAACAATGCGGATAAGTTTGACGTTGAAGCAACCGTCGTTGGCGGTGGATTCACTGGCCAAGCTGGAGCAATTCGTTTAGGCATCGCCCGCGCCTTATTAGAATCAGGGACGGAAAGAAGTCCTTTAAAAATTGCCGGGATGTTAACCCGTAACCCACGCGTGAAAGAACGTAAAAAATACGGTCTTAAAGCTGCACGTCGCGCGCCACAATTCACCAAACGTTAATTCGTTTCTCTCACTTGGATTGTCTATTCAAGTGTTAGGATATAGTGCTAGGTTTATCACACGTAGACCTAGACGATGGGCCGTTAGCTCAGTTGGTTAGAGCACGCCCCTGATAAGGGCGAGGTCGATAGTTCGAATCTATTACGGCCCACCATCAATGACATTAAAACTGTAGTGAAAGCTACAGTTTTATTCATAAAAGACTTATGATTCAAACCTTAAAAGATAAAATATTTTTAAAAAAATTCTTTGCCATCAGTTTCCCGGTCATGATTCAAATGCTGGTGTCTTTTTTTGTTTCTTTTATTGACAATGTCATGGTGGGCGGTATCTCCGATGATGTGGTTGGGGCGGTCTTCTCCGTCAACCAAATATCCTTTTTCTTTTTTGTCATCACGTATGGTCTACTTTCTGGCGCATCGATTTATGTTCAACAATTTTCTGGGGCAAAAGATGCAAAACACTTACAACAATCGGTTCGTTATAAAATGTGGATTGGTATTCTTTTTTTGCTGATCTTTATCCCCTCAATTTTATTTTTTGGTGAAGGCATTATTCGTTTCTATACACGATCCAGTACGAATCAAGAGATCATTGTCGCTGAAGCGATGTTATATTTACCAATCATTATTGCCTCGTATATTCCTTTGATGTTTGCGAATATCTACGGATCAACCTACCGCGAAATTGGGAAAACCAAACTCCCTGTCCTGATTAGTGTGATTTCTTTATTTATCAACGCCATCTTGAATTACGTATTTATATACGTTGTTCAAAATGGCATTGTCGGGGTTGGCATTGCCACCCTCACCGCAAGACTGGTAGAAATGAGTTTGTTGATCTATATTTCCCATCGAAACAAAGAAACTTTCACGGTGGGATTGTACACCGATTTAAGGGTAGAACCAAAACTAATTCAAGCGATTAATAAAAAAACCGTGGTGATGTTGATTAACGAAACGTTATGGGCGGGTGGGATTATCATGCAACAACTTGCGTTAGCGTCACGAACCAATGTCTTGTCCACATTATCGATTGTGTCGACCACCACAGAAATCTTTGGGATTATTTGGGCTGGTCTTGCCGTTGGGGTTGGGGTGATGCTTGGGACGACCCTAGGCGAAGGGAAGATTGAAGAAGCCAAAATCTTATCGAAAAAATTGATTTGGATGGGCATTATCATTTCCCTTGGACTAGGCTTCATTATGTTTTGGTTAGCCCCTGTGATTCCTCAATTGTGGAGTTCAGTTGATACCAATCAACAAGCCATGGCGACCTCCATCATCACGATTTACATGTTCTTGCTTCCTTTCTTTAGTATTGCCAATGTGACGTATCATACGCTTCGCTCAGGGGGCAAAACCACCCAAGCGTTGCTCTTAGATGGCACCGTCATGTGGTTACTCACGGTTCCTTTGGCGTGGATCCTTGCGACCTTCACCGCGATCCCACTTGTCATCCTATGGGCAAGTGTCCAATCGATTGATTTAGCGAAAGCGAGTTTTGGTCTATATCTGGTTGGCCGATACGATTGGGCGAAAAATCTCACCAATCCATTTGAAAAAAAATCACCGGCAATCACCCTTTCAAATTGAATTAGTCGACTTGGTTTGTTATCATTGAATTCTCGGACACTTAGCTCAGCTGGGAGAGCGTTTCCTTCACACGGAAGAGGTCACAGGTTCGATCCCTGTAGTGTCCACCATTGCCGTCATAGCTCAATTGGCAGAGCAATTGATTTGTAATCAATAGGTTGTAGGTTCGAGTCCTATTGACGGCACCACGTTGCCACTTGGGGATATGGCGAAATTGGCAGACGCGTTGGACTTAGAATCCAATGGGCAACCGTGCAGGTTCAAATCCTGTTATCCCCACCAAGAATAGAAGAATAAACCCTTTAATAAAGGGTTTTTTTGTTTTTAAGTTTTGGTTAATTTTGTGTTCAAAAATTTGTAAAAATCTTGTTGGTTTTATAGTTAACTTTACAAAACTTTACAAATCTCAAATTAGACGATAATCAACCCTTAAAAAACACTTAAAAATTTACATTTTTTTAGTGATATAAAAACATCCCTTTTACCTTTGTTATAGTGAACTTGTTTTTGAGAAACCTGGACAATTCTCAAAGGCAAAAAATCATCAAAAGGAGAAAATGATGAAGAAAATTGTCTTAGCAAAACAAATGTCGCTATTAGCTCTGCTGGTTCTTGCTGGTTGTGGTAGTGTTAACACCAACACCGATCCAGAAACGCTCGTTATTCAATTCGTCCCATCTGTTTCGATTGATTCTGCTTTGTTAACCAAAGTTAGAAATTTGGAAGGTTTGCTCGAAGAATCTTTAGCTGATAAAGGTTTCGAACACAATGTTAACATTTCCATCGGTACAAGTTATGCTTCCGTCATTGAAGCCATGGCTTCCGGCCAAGTCCACGCTGGATTCTTAACGGCTCAACAATACGCATTCACAACTTTAGAATTTCCAGGAAAAGTTGATGTGCTATTAACTTCAGTAAGAAATGCTTATCAAGCTCAAGTAAATGGAACCGAAGTCATCACCGACAATCAAACCATTTTAGACAACATGAATGCTGTCGGGTATACCGCTGCGACCACACCAACAGTTAAAGTGAGTTCTTATTACTCAGCTTTATATGTTCGTAATGCTCAAGCAGCAGAAGTGACTGCAGCTGGTGGTTGGGTAAACTGGATCAAAGGTAAAACCATTGCCACCCAAGGAACAACCTCAGGATCTGGATTCGTTTATCCATCTGTGTTGCTTGATGAAGCTGGTTTATCATTTGTAAACTCGTCAAATGCAACTCCAAATGCTGCCAACAATGAAGTTGGTTATAAGGTTGTCAGTGGTCATCAAAACTCTGTTTTAGCCTTATTAAACAATGAAGTTGATGGCGTCTTTACATTCATGGATGCTCGCAGCCATGCAACTGCATATAATGCTTGGAATGAAGCCAACACTGGAAAGACCGTTATTGGTGAAACCAAAGCAGTTGCCTTAACTCCAGCAATCTATAACGACACCATTTCAACCGTCACCTCGTTAAGTGATGGTTTAAGAGAAGCCCTTGGTGAATCTTTCATTGATGTGGTTGCTACTGAAGCTGGTGCTGAAGCATTAGCAATTTATAACCACACGGGTTATTTATTCGCCAATGATGAAGACTATGATGGTGAACGCGCAGTCTATCGTTTCCTTAACCCAATTGCTGCCTAGTTTTAAAATTTAAAAAAACAATATTCACCATGATTCAATTTATCAATGTTAGCAAAGTTTATCCAGGAGGCGTCCAGGCACTGGATCATGTTAATTTGAAAATTAATCGTGGTGAATTTGTTGCAATTATTGGTTTATCAGGGGCGGGAAAATCTACTTTATTGAGATCAATCAATAAAATGCAATCCATCACAAGCGGAGAGATTCTAATTGATGGAGTAGCCTTAACTGGATTAAAGGGGAAGGCATTAAGACAAGTTAGAAGTCGAATCGGAATGATTTTTCAATCCTTCAATTTAGTAAAACGTATGTCTGTATTTAACAATGTTTTAACTGGGAGAATTGCTTTCAATTCAACATTTAAAACCTTGTTCGGAATTTTTTCAAAAGCAGATCAAGTGACTGCCTTAGAAGCTTTGCAAACGATGGGTATTTTAGAAAAAGCTTTTGTTCGTGCAGATAAATTATCTGGGGGACAACAGCAACGTGTGGCATTAGCTCGTGCATTAACCCAGCAACCTAAGTTAATCCTTGCGGATGAACCAGTAGCAAGTTTAGATCCGATTACCACAATTCAAGTGATGGACGATTTTCAAAGAATTAATCGCGACTTTGGCATGACCATCGTTGCCAATATGCATCACGTTGATTTAGCGATGAAGTATGCCAGTCGAATCATTGGAATTAAAGCTGGAAAAATTGTTTATGATGGCCCTACTTCTGGGGTGAATGAATCCACCTTGTCACAAATTTATGGGCGATCTTTAAAACATGATGAAATCCTCGGCAACCGTTCCAAATAAACAAGTTCTCATCCTTAAGGATGGAACCATTATTCGTAAACCTTTTCCGCTTGCCATTGTTTATATTGGTTTAACCATCTTCATTACATTCTTGTTTTCATTTTTTATCACGTTTAATCCCCAAACCATTAATCTTAGTGAACTTGGGTCTATTATTGTTAAATTATTCACCCCAAAACCAGGTCGAACCTGGGAGATGTATTTCTCTTATATGCTAACTTTGGATAAACCATTATTAGATACAATCCAAATGAGTTTTGCTGGAACCCTTATCGGATCGTTTCTTGCTATTCCTTTCTCAATTTTTATGTCATCCAATATTGTTAAAACAAAATGGATATTTGGTCCAATTCGATTTATCACCAATTTATTTCGTACCATTCCTCAATTGCTCTTTGCTCTGATTGGTGTCTTTGTGGTTGGATTGGGATTACTGGCAGGGATTATCGCCATCACCCTATTTTCTTTTGGAATCATGGCGAAGATGCTTTATGAATTAATAGAAGTTGTTGATATGGCTCCTTATGAAGCGATTGAAGCAACCGGTGCAAATAAAACGAAAGCATTTTATTACGGTGTCATACCCCAAATCCTTCCATTATTTATTAGCTATTTGATTTACATTTTTGAAATAAACATAAGGGCATCCGCCATTCTTGGTTATGTTGGTGCGGGTGGTATAGGTAGTATCATCAAAGACAACGTTCTTTATAATTATGACCGCGTTGGTGCAACCATCATAGTCCTGCTCGTGTTTATCTTGTTAGTCCAATATGCCTCTACATCAATTCGTAGGAAATTACAATGAACCAAGCAATTAAGAAAACTCTTTCCAAAAAACCAAAGAGTTACCTTTTTAATCTCTTATTGTTCATCGCTTTTGCCATGAATCTATGGCAATCCTTTCAAGGTGCAACCATCAATTTCCTTAGATTAGAATCATTAGGAATTAATTTACGCATTATGTTTGAGGGATTAATTGATATCCAATGGGATTTCTTTTTTGGTCGCGGTGTTTATCGTTTTGCAGAAGGTGTAGTTTATTTAATTCTTCAAACAGTTGCCATCGGTTTTATTGGCACATTAATAGGTACGATTCTTGCAGTTCCTTTTGGATTTCTTGCAAGCGAAAATCTTATGGGGAAAAAATTAGCTTCTTTTGGGGATTTTTTATTGACGTTTATTCGCGTCTTTCCAGAAATTATTCTTGCATTAATCATTGTTAAAGGTTTTGGAATCAATGCTTTAACTGGCGTACTCACCATTGGCCTACATTCCGTAGGAATGATTGGCAAACTATTTTCTGAGTCAATCGACAACATGGATCGCGGACCAATTGAAGCCATTCAATCCTTTGGTGGAAGTAAAGTTGATCAAGCTCGATATGGGATTATTCCTCAAGTTCTCCCCGAATTTATCTCGATTGCCTTATATCGATTTGATATCAATGTAAGATCAGCAACGGTGCTAGGGATTATCGGCGCAGGCGGAATTGGAACCTCATTAATTTTAGCGAGTGAAAACTGGAACTGGGATATTTTGGGAACGATCTTACTCGCCATTGTCATCATGGTTTTATCTATTGATTTTATTAGCAACTTTTTACGGAAAAAATTAATATAGTCATCCTACCATCCATGATTGAAATCGGTTAAGATATAAATAATGGTAACCTTTGTTTTCTTCCTGCAAGAGTCATTTATTTTATGGTTAAGTCTATCCATTATAGGAATACTTACTTTATTTACTTTCTTCATTCGTTTTATTCTTCATATGGCTTTTTCAAGAAGGTTTGATTTTCATCCAAAACTAAAATATTTTACGATTAAAGATTTTACTGATATGGATATGGATCCCATTGAATTTAAAAATCAACTTGGACACTTTCTTCGAGGTGGATTTTATTACGATGACCAACGTCAACCTCATCGTAAATTGATTGTTTTTTCTCATGGAATGGGACCAGGTCACTTAGCATACACGCATCTTATTCATACCTTTGTAAAAAAAGGGTATGTGGTTTTTGCCTATGACAACTTGGGTTGTGGCTTATCTGAAGGAAAATCCATCCGCGGAATTCCTCAAGCCATTAGTGACTTGCGGGATGCTTTAACGTATGTAGAAAAAACAACATACGCGAAGTTACCTAAAACCTTATTAGGGCATTCTTGGGGCGCTTATGCAGTCCTGAGAACAGCACGCATGAATTTCAAAATTGCTAAAATCATTAGCATCGCTCCATTTAATGATGTTGGAGAAATGTTAGGAAAATACATCCCTTGGATTAAACGTTTCAAATGGTTTATTAATATCAATCATCAAACCATGTTTGGTAAGCTTTCTACGGTAACAAGTTCAGACATTATACAAAACACCCATACCAAAACTCTTGTGATTGCTGGTGAAAAGGATGATGACATCACTTTGAAGGGCAATTATGATTTATTTATTCAATCGAAGAACCCATTAAGCAAAGTTTATTTGGCGAAAAATCATCGTCATAACCCTTATTTGAGTTTTCGCGCGGAAACGTATGTCATTGATACGATTCTAAAAGGAACAGCTTCCTTATCCAAAGAAAAGGACAATCATGTGTTAGATTCTTTTTTTAATGGCATCGATTATCAATGGGTAGGTGAACATGATTCCCATATCATTGAGATGATTGAAAACTTCTAGTCTTTATTTACATTTTTTGAAATAACTATACAATAAAGTTGAGGTAAAAATATGGATGGTAAATCTTATTTTAAAAAGAAAAGAGGCAACGTTGTTTTTCTTTCTCTTTTAGCTTCTTTGTCTGGAGTCATTCTCCTTGCTCTTCAACAAAACGCTTATGACTTAGCTGATGCACAAACAAGTAGCATGGAAAAAGTTATCACCATCGCAGACAATGGTGACGTTCGTTTTCAAGAAAATTTAAATCGCTATTTTTCAACACGAGTTTTTTTCCAAGATATTTATTTCACTTCAGATCATGAAGATGTTCCGAAGAATATTTCCACTCCTGCTTTTGATTCTTCACGATTTGCAACAAGAATATATGATACCAATGAAACTTTGATGATTTCGAGTAATGGTTTATATGCTACAGACACTTATGAAGAATATGACTTATCTCTAGGATATTCATGGGATGTGAATAGTGTCGATGAATTCAATGAACCTATTGAGACGATTGATCCAGAATCTGTTGCCTGGTTTCATTATCATGAAGGAACTTGGGGAAACATTCGAATTGAAAATGATTATTGGATCAACGGTGTCGCTTTAAAATATGAAGATACGTCAGAGTTCTTTTGGGTTGTTGCCGCTACGGATGGTATGCTGACGGAAAACATTGATGTCAAAGTCGTCTTACCCGGTATCAATTTGAATGTTGATCTTGTTGATGCCTATATCAATGGTTCATCCTTAGCGTCGATCCATCATATTGGGGTCAACGAATCCGGTCAAACCTATGTTCATATCAAAGCCGATCGACTTTATCCAAATGAATATATCACCGTTAGAATCAATTTTCCTACCGACCGTTTAGTGATTAATGCTACTCAAGATAATCTTTATGGTAACGATGTCAGTGATTACGCAATCGCTAATGGAAAAGCCCACTTAGAGAATGTAGCAACTTATGAAGCGGATAGAGTTGCCTTTAGGCAAACCTATCAAATGGTCGATATTCTTGGAATCGCCATCCTTGTCATCGTCTTAGCATTTTCTGCCTGGAAAATCCGTGATATTTATCTCAAGTATGATAAAGAACATCCTACTGATTTTTATGGAGAATATTACCGGGAATTACCTGCTCAATATGGACCAGCAATCATGGGTTATTTATATCGATTTAAGGAAGTTGCAAAAGATGATGTTACTGCGACGTTAATGGATTTGATTCGAAGAAAATTCATTTTATTAGATGCAGGCACAGAATCATTAACAGAAGAAAAAGTAAATTATGTGATGAAGTTAAACAAAGAGCAGGATCAAAGCAAATTACTTGCTCACGAAAAGCAATTAATTCAGTGGTTTTTTGGGTTGGTTGCAGGTGGAGATACCTTAACCTTAAATCAATTAGACTCGTTTACAAAAAAAGAAAACCAAGCGATTCGATATATGAATGAAAATCAATCATTCAATCGCGCAGTTGTGAGTGCAGCACAAAGTGAATCATTCTTTGATAATGTTAAAGAACCCGCCCAGAAAAACGGAGCCATCTTAGGTTTGACTGTTTTACTCGGCATTGGGTTTATTGTTACAAGATACGTCCTTGTGCTAGGCACATTCACGGGTATTGTCGGCGGGATTCTCTTCGGTCTATCGATCATGATAGGTTCATATCTGAATTCAATTGAAAGACGATCGAAAAAAGGTAATGAAGATTATGTAAGATGGAGAGCCTTTGAAAAATTCTTAAAAGAATTTACCAACATCAAAGATTATCCAATGCCAGGGATGACCATATGGGAACATTACATGGTGTATGCAACTGCTTTCGGTATCGCCGATTTGGTTGAAAAACAAATTCGATTTAAATATCAACAACTCAATCAAACCAATGAGTTAAACAAATCATCAACTTTCCGCTATCCCGGATTTTACCTAAATTCTAATCGGATGATGGCTCGGTCATTTGTTAGCGCTCAAAGGACCATCTCTCAAGCCCAAGCCCAACGAAACAATTCTTCGGGTCGCGGTGGCGGTGGATTTGGGGGCGGCGGCGGTAGCCGCGGCGGAGGTGGCAGCGGTGTAAGAACGCGTTAAATCATTGATCAATATTGTTAACTAAAAATAAAAGATGCTACAATAAATTTCAAGGAGAAAAACATGGAAATTTTAATTGGCTTAGGAATAGTACTCGCAATTGTTTTGATCGTATCAGCATGGGTCATTGGTGTGTATAACACCTTGGTTCAATCAAGAAACAAGGTTAAGAATTCTTGGTCACAAATTGACGTTCAGTTAAAGCGTCGTTTTGATCTGATCCCTAACATTGTTGAAACCGTCAAAGGCTATGCAAAACAAGAAAAAGAAATTTTTATGAACTTTGCGGATGCTCGTAAAATGTATGACAAGGGTTCTAAGAGTGAAAACGTCGGAGAAATGGCTCAAGCAAACTCGATGCTTGGTCAAACCTTAGGCCGTTTAGCGGTTGTTGTTGAACAATACCCAGTGCTTAAAGCAGACCAAGGTTTCTTAAAACTACAAGATACCTTAAAAGACACGGAAGATAAGATTTCCTTCACCCGTCAATTTTATAACGATGTCGTGTTATCGTATAACAATCGTCGTGAAGTGTTTCCTTCAAACATCGTTGCCAAAACTTTCAAATTTAAAGAAGCAGAACTCTTTAAGTTAGATGATGTTGCTGAACGTAAAAGCGTCAAAGTAGCATTCTAAACGTTTTGCCTACATACACAAGCCCTTCCCACGTGGGAAGGGCTTTTTCTTTGTGATAAAATAAGGCAATGAAACACGTCTTGTTTAAAAAAGAAACAACCCTTGGATTTAAACTTGAATCCTTTTTTTGGCGACTATGGGACCAATCATTCTTTCGCTTTATCGTCGTTGGTGGGCTTAACACGGCCTTAGGTTACATCTTAACTTTGCTGCTTCGTGTCGGATTTTTTTCTGAAGATCCAAAATGGGTTTTACTCCCCAATATTCTAGAATTTGATGTCAGTAACACCATCATGTTTATGATTCTATTTCCTGTGTCGTATACCTTACAGGCAGTCCTAGCTTTTCGCCAACCATGGCGCTTTCGCCGACTGGTGATCTATCCTTTATCAAGTATTCCAAATTATTTGCTTCAACAAGGATTTATTCTCTTGTTTGAAACAGGGTTAAGCATCCCATACATCCTCGCCTATGGGTTAGCGGCGATTATACCGATTCCTTTGATGTATCTTGTGGTTAAGTTTTTGATTGGTAACGTTAAAAAGAACTAGTCTAAGTGGGCAATTTGCTTATCAAAGGTTGAGATTTGTTGTTCAACTTTGAGTTCGGCAAATTGGTTCATGTAGAGTTTATGGTAAGTGCCTTTTTTCGCCATTAATTGCTTGTGGTTACCATCTTCGATAATAACTCCTTCAGACATGACTAAAATACGATCGGCATCGACAATGGTGGATAAACGATGGGCGATGACAATTGACGTTCTGCCCTTTAATGTTTTATTAATCGCCTTTTGGATTAACGCTTCTGTTTCCGTATCAATTGACGAGGTTGCTTCATCTAAAATCATGATTGTAGGGTTTCTGACGATGGCTCTGGCAAAGGCGATGAGTTGCTTTTGACCCACAGAGAGTTCACTGCCGCCATCGCGGAGAATCGTTTGATACCCTTTGGGTAATGTCATGATAAATTCATGTGCGCCAACCGCTTTGCTTGCGTCAATGATCATCTCATCGGTAGCATCTAATTTCCCATAGGCAATGTTTTTTCGGATGGTGCCAGAAAAGATAAATGGGGTTTGTTGGACATAGCCAACATGGTGACGTAACCATCCCACTGACCGAGTACGATAATCCGATCCATCGATTCTTAATTCTCCAATCGTGGGTTCATAAAATCGACATAAGAGATTGACCGTGGTGGATTTGCCGCTTCCTGTTTCCCCAACAATGGCAACCGTTTGCCCTTTAGGAATGATTAAATTCATGGAATGAATGATTTCTACACCAGGATTATATGAAAAAGAAACATTCTTAAATTCAACCTCACCACGCATCGGTTCGTACATGCTTACGTTTGGCTTGAGTAAAGTTCCATACTTTGCTTCAACTTCAGGCGTGTCATTGATCATGGGAACTGTTTCAATCAACGATAAGATTTTTTCAACTGAAGATTGCGAGGCCATCAATTCGGTAAACAAATCGACAAATTCTTGAATAGGCGTATACAAAGCAGAAACAAATCCAATGAATAACACAAAGATCGAAACATCATAAATGATCGTGTTACTTAACATCAATGAAGAACCTACAAAAATGACAATGGCCGTGGTGATGGTAGATACCAAGGTGACAGAAGGATAAAAGAACGCTTGTGTCTTTGCCGTTTTCCAAGCCTTATCACGAATATCAGTGACAATCTCGTTGGCTTCTTTTTGAACGTTATTCTCGATGGAAAGCGTTTTGATCGTTTTTGCACCGGCGATGACTTCTGCTAACCAGGCAACGTATTTTGAAAAAGCATTTCTTGCCGTCCGGGATAAATTAAGAATTCTAAATTGAAAATAAGGAGCAATGACCAGCATGATGGGTACGGTTGCAAGAAGAACCAGAGACATTTGCCAAGAGATAATGAACATGGTAATAAGAATAAAAATGAGTTCAAAGGTGATCCAAATAAATCTGGTGATTCCCCAAGAGATCATGTCCGAGATTTTACTCGTATCAGATTGGAGGCGGGCAATTAACCAACCGGAAGACGTTTTATCAAAATAAGAAAAAGAAAGCTTTTGAACTTGAGCAAAGGCATCTTCTCTAATATTGATATAAACAGACATTTCTAAGTAGTTGGTGGTAAAGAAAAGTAGGTAAATTGCAACCGCACGAATCAAGATACCGACAATGATAAGCACAATATACTCAACATAATTAATCGTAAATGAAATACCAAAGATTAGTGTGACATCCATTGACAAATCGCCAATTAAATTGGTGGATAAATTTCCTTGGTTTTCAATCGCAGTAAGTGATTGAATAATCGCCCGATTTAATAACGGAACAAAACTGCCATCATGGAACGTGATGATAAGCATCAACGAAAACATGATCAAAAGAAGCCAATAACGTTGAAAAGCATACTTGGCAATGCGTGCCCAACTAGAAAGATTTAACTTTTTCGATAACGCTTCTTCTTCGAAAGAAAAACTGGCCATGGTTACACCATCCTCGTTTGAATCTCAAAAATTCGTTTATATAAACCAGATTGTTTGATCAATTGTTCATGGGTGCCAACTTCGGCAATCTTGCCTTGATCCAAAACCACAATTTTATCGGCGTCTTTGGCCGTTGCCACCCGGTGGGTAATGATTAATGTGGTGGATTGTTCTTGACGCTTTTTAAGGGCGGCACGAATGTTCATATCGGTTTCAGTGTCGACGGCGCTCAAGGAATCATCAAAGACAAGAATCGGTGCTTTGGAAATGATCGTTCTTGCAATCACCAAACGTTGTTTTTGCCCACCAGATAAAGTGACACCTTTTTCACCAACGCGGGTATCGTAGCCATCTTTGAAATTGATGATGGATTTATGAATGTCTGCAATTTGAGCTGCTTTTTGAATGTCTTCTGCGGTGGCATTCGAATTCGCTATTTTTAAATTATTGATGATGGTTTTTGAAAATAAAAATGGTTCTTGTAAGACTGTCGCAATTTGCCGCCGAATGTGCTCTTTGGCGATGGTTTTTAGTTCAACACCATCGACTTTCACTGATCCAGAGGAATAATCATAAAGCCTAGTTAATAAATGTGACAAGGTTGATTTACCAGAACCAGTTTTGCCCATGATGGCAATAGTTTCGCCCGGTTTAATGACCAATGAGAAATTTTTGATGACCACTTCATCACTATCGTCATAATTAAAGGACATGTTATTAAATTCAATTGCTCCTTGAATGACTGGTCTGACACCTGATTCGATGTCTTCAAGGGGTTGATTGAGGATGGTGTTGAGTCGATCAATGGATGCCATCGCTTGCGCTAAATTAGATAAGGTCATCGCCACATCACGAACCGGCCAAACCACTTGGCCGACAAACTGCAATGCCACCACAAACGTTCCTAACGAAATATTCCCCGTCGCGGTTAAATACACACCAAAAGCAGAAGTTAACGCGATTTGGCCAAACACCAAAATATCCGTGGATGAGAAGAAGAAGGAGCTCGTTAATCGCCATTTGATAAACTTCTTTTTATAGTCCATGAGATGGTCTTTGAAATCCTGAATTTCATAAGTTTCATTGTTGTAGGCTTTGACAAGTCGAATTCCTGATAACGTTTCTTCAATTTTCGCGGACACAAAACCGTCACTATCTTCCGTGACTTTAAATAATTTTCTTACACGTTTAATTAAGACCAAGGCATACAAAAACATAAAGGGAAGAACAATGGTGCTAGATAGAGCAATTTCCCAAGAGACGGTCAGTAAAATACTGAAAGCGATGGACGTTAAAAAAATGGTATACACAATCGAGTTGACTTGGCGAACTAAAAAATTCCTGACAATATCAAGATCTCTTGTGCAAGTTTGAATTAAGTCACCACTTTTATTTTTCTTAATGTAGGCATAAGGAAGTCTTTCAATATGGTAAAACAGATCCAATTGGATATCTTTACCCAAATTCACATCCATGAATCCACGAATCATTAATCGAGAAAAGAACATCAAGGCACGTGCACCGCCCAGAAATAAGATAAAAATCGCCAATACCCATAAATTTGTTCTTAGAAAAACTTGACCACCGAGGAGGTTGGTTAAGAAAGTATCAATTGGACCTGATGGTTCGACGTCTTGTAAGGTATCGACAAGAATTTTAGTAGAAAAATTAGCAAGCAATAAAAAGGTTAAGGCAAAGAATAGAATTAAAAACGATAATAAATAACGCTTTCGGTAGCCTTTGGTAAATCGATATAGAAGTTGAATATATTTCATTTTTAGAACCGTTATTTATTATACAACTTTGATTAAAAAATTGTTAAAAATTGCCTAATTATCGGATTTATCAGTGGTTTTTTCTCCGATTAAATTTTGATTCCTATGCTATAATAAATTCGGTCAGTGAAGACTGATAATTATGCAAACACAAGAACCCACAAAGTTTGAAATAAAAGACCAAACATCAAACGCATCAAAGAAGTACAAAATCAATCTTTTGATCATTTTTCTTGTGGCCATTGGCTTTACCTTATTCACCCTTTTTACCGACGATAATTTGAACGCTGTCATCACAGCATTTTCTCAAGCTAATGTATGGATGATTGTTGTGATTTTATTTGTTATGTTGTTAAATATTCTTTTTGAAGGGGTCATTCTTTTTATTCTCGCTCGACTTTATACCACCCGTTATAATTTAAAGAAATCGATTAACAATTATTTTATTGGTATCTTTTTCTCCCATATTACCCCTTCTGGTACAGGTGGACAGTTTGCCCAAGCGTATGTGTTTAGCAAGCAAGGGATTGAAATTGCCAATGCGGCATCCATTCTCGTGATGCATTTTTTACTTTCGCAAATTGCTCAAGTTGTCTTTGGTCTTCTAGCTTTATTATTGAGATTAGACAAATTTCTTTCAATTACCCAAACCGTCAATTTATTGGGAGCGTCGATCCCTATTCTCTATTTATCTTTGGTGGGATTCGCCATTAACTTTTTAATCATTTTCTTTATCTTAGCCTTGGCAAAATCTAGATTTTTACATAAGACCATTGTCAATGGGCTTGTGGCTTTATTAGGAAAACTTAAGTTAATAAAGAATCCTGATAAGGTGAAGTCGAACCTCCAAGTTCAAATTGAAAACTTTAGAATTGAAAGTAAACGATTACAATCAAACACACCTGTTACCGTTGTTTTACTTGTCTTGTTCTTTATTCGTATGACCTTATCGTATTCCATTCCTTATCTATCTGCCATGGCTTTACCTTCGATAGATTTAAGTCAAACGAATATTTTTGATGGCATCTTTATGACCGCTTATTTAAATGTCATTATTTATTTTGCTCCCTTGCCTGGTTCTGTAGGATTCTCTGAATTCTTCTTTTCATACTTATTTCAAAGTCTATTTGGAGGGTACGCTCAAACCATTGCCCCTCAATTAATCTGGCGTGGTGTCACTTTTTACTTAACCTTAATCATCGGGGCAATCAGTGTCATTGCCTTTAGAATGGGTAATAAAGATGCGAAGATTGTTCAAGGTGGCGATGCGTTTGTTGAACTGCAAAAATCTACCATTGAAATTAGAAGACAAACTTCTGAAGTGATGTTTTCAACAGGGGAAATGTCCTCTGGCAACATTCAGAAAAAGTTTTCAAGAATGGCTCGTGATTTTTTTGGATTTAAAACCAAAAAAGTTGATCGCTATGGAAATGTCATTAACACAGACGAAATCAATAAAAAGAATCTAAAAGATAAGAAGTAAATACATGAAAATAGCATTATTTACAGATACATATCCTCCAGAAATTAACGGCGTTTCTGTCAGCGTTGGTCTTCACCAAAAGGTTTTATTGGATCAAGGTCATGAGGTATTGGTGATCACCACCAATCCTTTTGGAAAACAAATCGTCATCGATGCTGGGGTGATTCGTATCCCTGGGGTTGAATTAAAAAAACTCTATGGATATAGGCTCTCTACCTTTTTTAGTGCGAAGGCTTACCAATATATTCGAAAATGGCAACCTGATGTGATTCATATTCACACTGATGTAGGGATCGGTATTTTTGGCAAGATCACAGCATTCTTCTTAAAAGTTCCCACGGTGGTCACGTATCACACGATGTATGAGGACTATACGCATTATGCTGGTTTCCTTAAAGGATTAGCGTCTCGGGTCGTTAAACAATTTTCAAAATCTATTGCCGAACAATGCACGGAGTTTATTTCTCCTTCGTTAAAGACAAAAGAAAAAATCCGAAGTTATGGTGTTGATCGGTTTATCAATATTGTGCCTACTGGCATTGACTTTTCTAGGTTTCAACGAACAAGTTTAGATGCTCATAAACTTGCGGAAGTAAAAAATCGATGGATTTTACCTGGAGAAAAAGTACTTCTTTCTTTAGGCCGTGTGGCGAAAGAAAAAAGCATGGATGTGATTTTAAAGGGGTTCGCTAAGGTTATCCAATCAGGAGAAGACCATATTCGTTTATTGATGGTTGGTGATGGTCCAGACCGTCATGGTTTAATTGAATTAACTAACCAACTAGGAATTTCAGACAAAGTAAGTTTTGTTGGCGCAGTACCAATTCTAGAGGTTCCTTACTATTATCAATTAGCAGACGTGTTTGTTTCTGCTAGTTTAACAGAAACCCAAGGATTAACGTTTATGGAAGCCATGGTCTCTGATCGCTTGGTCTTATGCCGCTTTGATGAAAATCTTGCGGAGTTAATTCGCCATCAACAAACTGGATTTATTTTCAGCGATGAAGAAGATTTTGTAAGACAAGTGAAAACCATCTTCAGTTTAACCAAAGAGAAAAGAGAGACAATCAAAGGTGATGTTGCCACGGCAGTTAATCGATATTCCTTACCTAACTTTTATCAGAATCTCATTGAGGTATATCAACGTGCGACAAGACAATACTGGTAAGATCATTACCGCCATCGAGATTAAAAAGAAAAAAATTGTTATTACCTTTGATTCAGACCAATCCCTAACCTTATCAAGTGATCAATACACCCAAGATTATTTTTATGTTGGCAAAGTCATTGATGACAAGAAATTTGAAGAGCTAACCCAAGCCACCAAAACCCAACCGTTGATTGATTATGGTTTTCGCTTATTAACCAAAGGGCGGTATAGCGAGTATCAAATCCGGGAAAAACTCTACAAAAGAGAAGCGTTAAAACCACAAGTCGATGAAGTGATTTCACGACTAAAACTAGCCCATTTAATCGATGATGCAAGTTTGTTAAAGGATTGGGTTCATCATTTTCAAAAGCGGGGTTATGGATTAAGAATGATCAAAACCAAACTTCATGACAAAGGTTTTTTCCCACATCTGCTTGAAACCATTCATATCGATGAGGACATTGAACGAGAATCGATCACCCGTTTGATTGACCAAAGCATCAAAAAGTATCAACGTTTGAGTGAACGTGATCGTAAGCAAAAAATCACCACGATGTTACTACAACGCGGATATGAATCCAAAGTTTATCATTCAACCTTAGAAGCAATCCCCAGTTTAACCCAAGAACAAACTGACCATAATCTAAAGGAAGCTTTTGAAAAAGCCTTGAGAATGTTTCAGTCGCGTTTCGCTGGTCGAGAACGGGATGAAAAAATCATTAACTTCTTACTTCGTAAAGGCTATACTTATTCCAATATTATTCGTTTCATTAAGGAGTCAACACATGGGCATTAAAGACTTTAAAGACGGTCAGCATATTCATCAAGCTTTTTTAGTGAATCAAGTTAGTAAAGGCATCACTGCCTCCGGTCAACCCTATTTAACGATTATTTTGCAAGATAAAACCGGTCAAATTGAAGCCAAGTTTTGGGACGTCAAACCAGAAATTGAAACCATGATTGATGTTGGTGCCTTTGTTCAAGTGGATGGGGATGTTGCTGCGTATCGCCAATTGCTGCAGGTGCGTATCAATCAAATGCAACGCTTGAACCCAGACACTGTCAACCTTGAAGAATTGACGATGACCGCCCCAGTTCCACTAAAGACCTTAGAATCAGACCTTAAAAAAACCATCGGGAAAATTAGTGATCCTGATTATGCGTTAATCACCCAAACACTCATTCAAGGTTCTTATGATGCGTATATTACTTACCCTGCCGCGGTTAGAAATCATCATGAATATACCTCAGGGTTACTGTTTCATACCTTATCGATGATCAAAGTTGCCGAAGCACTCATGCCTTTATATCCTAAGATTAATTCAGATTTAATCTATGCTGGGATTTTACTTCACGATTTAGGAAAGACCACGGAGTTCACTGGGGCCGTGATTCCAAAATATAGCACCGAAGGAAAATTAATAGGTCACTTGAATTCCATGGCCGCTAAAATCCAATCCTTAGGAGAAAAACTTAACATCGACAAAGAAAAAGTCATGCTTTTACAACACATCGTGCTCGCCCATCATGGTAAACCAGAATTTGGCAGCAGTGTCCCTCCCTTAACCAAAGAAGCTTTATTTGTACATATGGTGGATGATTTTGATGCAAAAATGACCATCATCAATAAGGCTTTGGATCAAACCGAACCTGGACAATTTACCAACCGGGTATTTGCCTTGGATGATCGAAGTTTTTATAAAGCAAAATAGTTATTGGTCTAAATAATCTTTTAAATGTTTCGCTAATGTAGGTAGGTTGAGTTGATCGGAACTGTCTGCTTTTTGCATGTCAATTTTTAACCGATCAGATGGTAAATAACGAGGAATGACATGCACGTGAAAATGGAAGACACTTTGCCCAGCAGCTTTTAATACATTGCTTAAAAGGTTTACCCCTTTTGCATCCAAGGTTTGCATTTGCGCTTGCCCGATTCGTTGAGCAACATTCATGACCTGATTCATGACTTGTTTGGGTGTGCTTAAGAAGTGGTCGTAATGATGTTTTGGAATAACAATCGTATGTCCAGAGGTTGTTTGTTGAATGTCTAAAAAGGCGAGAATGTCTATATCCTCATAAATTCGATGAGAAGGTAGACTGCCATCGACGATTTGACAAAAAATGCATGGTTTGCTCATGTTCATTCCTCCAATAAAAAATAAGGAGATGACTCTCCTTATTTTAGCATGATTGATCCGTGGATAGATTTAGGCAGCAGTTTCTTCAGCTTCTTCGTCATAAAGCGTTGGGAAACGTTCTTTGAAGAAATCATAGATGGTTTGATCGTGGAACTTTAAGTCTGCAAGTTTTAACCAGTGAAGATTGCTTGCATTGATGCTAGCTTCACGAACACCGAGGATTCGAGCAATTTCACCAGCGATTAATGTACGTGTTTCGCCATCGTCACCAACAATCGCATCGTAATTGGTGGTTGAAGTCGTCGAGGCATTCATCTTGGTGGTATTGACAGCTTCTAAAACTTGAACGATGTAATAGGTGGTGCTATTGGCGTCATAGAGCAAGAAGTTTCTGGTGTCATTTTGTTGTGAAGTTTGGGGGATTAAATAGCTGACGCCATTAATCTTTCTTAAGAAATCTGAGGTTTGAGGATTTGCTACACCAGCAGTTTCATCACTGATGCGATCAATCGCATTGGCCACCCCGATATTAAAGACTCGGTCGCGGATTGATGCAGGAAGTGATCCTAAACCACCGTTTTTCACATGCCAACCATCGGTTGTAAAATCACGTTTGCTTAACTCATTAGCCTTAATGGCCAACCCTATTTCAGGGGTGTATTGACCATTACCGGTGAATTCACTTTCGATTGACTTATCGGTTAATAATGGGTTTTCTGGATTGATTTTGCTGAAGCGTTCTAAGATTTCACCGTAAAGGTTGCGAGGAAATGCTTCGCCGCCAGCTAAACCAGCATCCACTAATAATTGATATTCTGGGGAATCAGAATCATTATCAAAACCAACTCCACGCCATGCGCGAGCTAAGAGTTCAAGGTCGGCAACTCCTTCAGCATCTTCGCCTAGAATGTATTGATCAATAAATGTATCCATAAGGTATTTAACCGCTTCTGGATATTCTGTGGAGACCTTTAAAGCCACATAATTAACACGACGAGCATAACTTCTTCCTAAGGAAGAGTAATCTTCATCAATTAAATAAGATTCCACTAATAATTCACGATAGATTTTTGGTAATAAGTTATTTTGAATAAAGTCTTCGTAGTATTCAAGGTGAATCGCATCTTCTAAAATATCACCTGATTCAATCGCTTCGGTATTACGTGGTGGGAAAATGAAATCAACAATCCATGGGTCATTGGCTTCACGGTTTAATGTATAAAGTTGCTTTTCAATGGAGAAAGCAAATCGTTCTTCAGAAAATAAATTTCTAGTTTCAAATTGACCAGAAGCAATGAGATCATACATTTTGACATTGATTCTGCGTTCAATTTTTTCAACCAAAGCTTCATCCGTTGGATCATTAGAAGCTAGCAAATCAGTGTAATTACCTAAACGATCTTCAGCGACAAGAAACATGACATCTTCGAGAGTACGTTGAGTTAAATTACCACCATCACGAAGAGCATCATAGACCACTGAGTTGACGTTTTTTTCTAATTCTGTGACCAAACCACCAAGAATTTCACCATCATTATCGGTTGGGGAAATAGTAATTTCGGTACATCCAACTAAAAAAACAGCGGTTAATGCAATGGCCGTTGCTTTGAATTTATTGTTGAACATAGCAAATTCCTCTTTCATTTTCAGCATCGGTTTCCGAATAAATACCACCGTCATTAAACCGATAGGCATAAGCACAATCTTCATCAATTAAACGTTGACGTTGGAATTCTTGATATTCTAAGAATTCAATATAACTATTCCAAGTATTCAATTCTTGTAAGTCTTGATCAAAGGCAGCACTACGACGTGTGACATCCATGTAGCGTAAAACTGCATCTTCTAAATCTTCATCAATAAAAGTAACTTCTTGTTCGGAAATTAATTGTTCTAACATTCTAAAGTTGAAGAAACGATCAAAGTTACGAATTTCGTTCTTCACGGTTTCTGATCGAGTTTTATAGTTGGCTGTGGTTGTCACATTAAAGTTGACAAATGTTACCAAATCTTCACCATCTGCTGTTGGATAATTTGGGGTTCCAGGAATTTCAGTGGTGTAGTAATCTTCTAAGGAAACACCATTTTGAATATCCACTAATGCTGAACGTTCCACCACAATAAAGTGAATCCCTTGATAGCCACTTTCACCGCTTCCGGTTCCAGCACGAACCACCAAGATGACTCGACCATTTTCATCCGTTAAAACACGTTGGCCACCAAGTTCGGTGACGTTTTGGAATCCATTGTAAATATAATCTCCACCACCGCGGCTTTCTGGCGTAACCACAGAAATATTATGACGATTGAAGTATTGATTAAAGATGATGTTTCTTGGGAAATACATTGAATCATTGTTATTGACTGGGTTTCCATTTGAATCCTTGGTGACGTTTGCAAACTCATTTAAGGAGACGAATGCATGGAAAGGAATAGTTCCTAATCCTAGTTCATCAAAGAAATCAAATGCAGTTTCTGGGACATTCAAGTCATCGGCTTTGCTAACAACTTCTGCATTTTGATTAAAGACAGCGTCATAGGCATAGACACCTAATTTAAATTCATTCACAAAACTAGTTGCTTTGGACATAATGCCTAAGTCACCGAATTGTTCTTTAGAACCATCTTCACTCATTTCACGAGCGACTTCACCAAAGGTTTCACCATTTTGTTGAATGGCTAAACGGTTCGCAACTGCAAAGAGTTTTTTGGCTTCTGCTTCGGAGATTCGACCATTATATAGATCAGCTCCTGCGGCAGATACTTTTACCAAGATGTGCTTCACATGGTATGGTAAACGTTCATTTAAGTAACCAGGTCCAAAATCGTTACCAGTTAAAAAGCTCTCTTTATTATCATCAAAGAAACGATCTTCGACTTCTTGCTTCATGGTGCGGTAAGCAAAGTAATCTTTTAATTCTTCTAAATCCTCAACATTATAGGATTCGAACAATGTTTCTAATTCATCGTTGTAATTGGTTCCATTAGTAGAGGCATTGGTACGGGCGGTTTCTTTAACCCCGTCAACACTAATGTCGGCTTTACGAAGAATTTCCGCTCGTAAGGCTTGAGTCGTTGCATCTTCTTGATTGATTTGGTTACGAATAACCAATTCAGTCACCGATTCAACGAACTTAGAAACACCAAATTCATTATTTTGGTATTGTCCAAAGAGGGCATCCGCTGTGTAACCAGTGACTCCCCCATCTTTGTCTTTCATGGTAATAACAAAACCATCACTATTTTCTGTAACAGGATTTGTGCATGCACTTAACGTGACAAGCGTTGCCAGCGCAAATGATGCGATGGCGAATTTTCTACGATTCATTTCTTAAGAATCCTCCTAGCAATAAAGCATAGTTATTTTATAATTTTATATGGTCATATTCAACAAATATCTACTTAAGTTAACGTTAAGCTTCTTGTAGGTTGATTGATAAAGACCAAAATAACTTAAATAACTGCAAAACCAACATATCATATTGTTTGTGATATCCACTCCAATAACGTAAAATAAACCCTTGAAGGAGACAATCATGTCAAAGTTAGAAATTAAGAATTTATGGGTTAAAGTTGCCAATATCAATATATTAAAGGGTGTCAACTTAATGATCAATGATCATGAGACGGTTGCGCTCTTGGGTCCTAATGGTCATGGCAAGTCTACATTATTATCTGCGATCATGGGTCACCCCAAGTATGAGATTACCGAAGGTGAAATCCTCTTGGATGGCAAGAATGTTCTTGATATGGAAGTGGATGAACGTTCAAAAGCAGGTTTATTTTTAGGTATGCAGCATCCTTCTGAAGTTCCTGGCGTCATCAATTCAGACTTTTTAAAGGCTGCGATTAACACTCGAAGAGAAAAACCAATTTCTTTGGTTGAATTATACAAAAAGCTGGATGATGCCTCAAAACAAATGAAAATTCCAATGGAGTTAAGTCACCGTCATCTCAACGAAGGTTTTTCAGGTGGTGAAAGAAAACGTAATGAAATTCTTCAATTATTACTTCTTCAACCAAGGGTTGCCATGTTAGATGAAATTGATTCAGGTCTTGACGTGGATGCTCTTCAAACAGTTGCCAATGCAATTAAAAAGATCCAAAAAGAAACCAAAACAAGTTTTTTAATTATTTCTCACTATGCCCGCTTGTTCCAAATGATTCAACCAACCCGAGTGGTGGTCATGATCAACGGTCGCGTGGCAGTCGAAGGTGGTCCAGAAGTCATCACTAAGATTGATGGTTCAGGGTATGAATGGTTAACCAAAGAATATGGCATTAGCATTAAAAAAGAAGATAAAGATGCGAAACCATTCTCCATGAACACCATTTCGATTGGCGCTTGTGCTACCAACGAGGTTGCCAACCATGCCAAGAAATAAGCTCGTTGCGAATCAACAGGTTTATCACATTCCTTCTTCAAGAGAACGGGTGAGTTATTTTCTTGATTTAAATGAAGTTAAAAAATCGCCAATCCACTTAGTCATTGCCCCAGAGGCTGATCTTGATTTATTGATTCAAAATGGCACTGAAGATGTGGTGATTGAAGTCGATATCGCCGATCAAGTTCGCGGAAAAATTCAATTTGCCATGTTTGGCAAAAACAAGAACTTAACCTGGAATGCATCGGTTGGATCGAATGTTCAAATCGATGCTGCCATTGCCGATTTTACAGAAGGAAAAGGCAAAGTTTTCATTCGTTTTGACATGTTAGGTAGAGATTCACAACTTGAATGGAGAACTGCCGCTTTGGCAAGTCATCAAGACCGTAAATTTTATTCGGTTAATTTTACCCACAAGAATTTTAATACCTATGCGAACATGACCAATTATGGGGTGACCGAAGGCAATAGCAGTTTACAGTTCACAGGCACGGGTCACATCTTAAACGGCGCAAAGTTTTCGAAAACTCATCAAGCGGCGAAAATCATGGTCTTTGATGAAAAATGTTTTGGTCGCGCGGATCCTGTGCTTAAGATTGATGAAAATGAAGTCGAAGCGTCCCATGCTGCCACCGTGGGTCGAGTCAATGAAGAACATCTTTACTATCTTCAATCGCGAGGCTTAAGCAAAAAAGAAGCAAAAAGAATTATCACTCTTGGATATTTACAACCTATCATCGCCTATTTTACGGATGAAACCATCCAAGCTCAGCTATCATCACAAATCGATATTGGCAAGAAAGAATGACCATCCAAGACATTCGTCGGGATTTCCCTATTTTGAAAAAGAAGTTCAAAGGTAAAACTTTGGCGTATTTTGATAATGCAGCGACGAGTCTAAAACCATTGCCTGTGATTCGCGCAATCAATCATTATTATTTAGATTTGCCTGTCAATGCTGGCCGAGGAGAATATGATTTATCCTTTGCTTTAGAAAAAGAAATTGACCAAGCAAGAGAAAAGGTTGCCTCGTTTATTCATGCAACCGCTAAAGAAATCATCTTCACCACGGGAACAACCATGGGTATCAATATGATTGCTCAAAGTTATGCAATGAACGTCCTCAAGAAAGGTGATGAAATCATCATCACTGAATCTGAGCATGCGGCCAATGTTTTGCCTTGGTACCAAGTGGTAGAAAAAACCGGAGCAAAACTAATCATCTTAGATTTAGATCAAGAACAACGTTTAACCCCAACTTTGCTAAAACCTTATTTAAATTCAAAAACAAAAATCGTTTCTTTTGCCGATGTTAGCAATGTGCTTGGGACAAAAACCGATGTTCAATCCATTAGTCAAATGGTTCATGAGGTTGGCGGTCTGGTGATTGTCGATGGGGCGCAATCGGTTCCTCATTTCCCGACCAATGTCAGCGAACTTGGCATTGATTTTTTAGTCTTCTCTGGCCATAAAATGCTAGGCCCAACAGGCATTGGTGTTCTGTATGGAAAAATTGCCCTACTAGAAAAAATGAAACCCTTTTATACAGGGGGCGGCATGTCGCTTCGTTATAACAAAAAACAAGAAGTGAAGTATGCTCCCATCCCCCAAATTTTTGAAGCGGGAACGCAACATTGGTCAGGCATTATTGGCTTAAGTGCAGCGATCAGCTATTTGCAACGTGTTGGTTTTGATTTTATACATGCCCAAGAAAGCAAACTAAGACAGCATGCCCTTGCTGGTCTTAAAAAGATTGCTCATGTCCAAGTTTATAACGATCAAACGGAAGCAGCGATCATTGCCTTTAATATCAAAGGGGTCAACCCACAAGATGCTGCCACCTATTTTAATAGCCAAGGGATCGCCGTTCGTTCGGGTCAGCATTGTGCTCGTAACTTGGTCGAGTACTTAAAAACTGACGGAACCGTTCGTTGGTCTGCATATTTTTATAACACCATCCAAGAGGTTGACCGATTTTTAAAGGCCGCTGAAGATGGGAGGAATTTTCTTGATGCATACTTTCAATGATCCGATTGTGATGCGCCAAGTGATCATGGATCATTATGAGCATCCACGAAATAAGTTCAAACTAAACCTTCCAGGGGCTCGCACCATCCATATGGATACCGCAGGTTGTATCGATGATATCGATGTGAATATTGTGATCGAACGTGGCATAATTAAAGCGCTTAGTTTTGATGGCGTTGCTTGTACCATCTCAACCGCATCCACGTCCATCATGACTGAGTTGATTCAAGGAAAGACATTAGAAGAAGCAACGTATATCGTTGATCAATATATCAAGATGATTCATGCTCAACCATATGATGAGTCGGTGTTGGGTGAAGCGATGGTCTTTCAAAATACGCACAAGCAAGCTAGTCGAATTAAATGTGCAACCCTTGGTTGGCAAGGGTTATCCCAATTATTAAAGGAGAAAAAATAACATGGATAAAGATAATATTCCCCAAGACGAATACCGTTACGGGTTTAATGATAAAGACGTCTCAATCATGAAAACTGACAAGGGCATCAGTGAAGCCATCGTCAGACAAATTTCTCGTCTTAAAAAAGAACCCAAATGGATGGAAGAAAAACGGGTGGAAGCCTACAAAATTTTCCAAGGGTTAAGTTTACCGAAATTTGGTCCTGATTTAAGCTTTATTGATTTTCAAACGTATACGTATTACACCAAACCTTCAGAACGCGAAGAAACCACCTGGGATAAAGTTCCTGCCACGATCAAGAAAACCTTTGAAAAATTAGGCATTCCTGAAGCAGAAGCAAAATATTTATCTGGGGTTACCACTCAATATGAATCCGAAGTGGTTTACCATTCGATGCTCAAAGAAGTTGAAGATAAGGGCATTAAATTTTTATCCACGGATGAAGGATTAAAACAATTCCCGGAATTATTTGAAAAGTACTTTGCTTCCGTGATTGCCATCAATGATAACAAGTTTGCCGCTTTGAATACGGCAGTTTGGTCTGGTGGGTCGTTTATTTATGTCCCTAAGAATGTTCATTTGGAAAAACCACTTCAAGCTTATTTTAGAATCAACAATGAAAAGACTGGTCAATTTGAACGGACGTTAATCATTGTTGATGAAGGTGCTAGCGTCAATTATGTTGAAGGTTGCACCGCGCCAATTTACGCGATGGAATCGTTACATGCTGCGGTGGTGGAAATTGTAGTTTTACCAAATGCAAAATGCCGATATACCACCATCCAAAATTGGTCGCCCAATGTGTTAAACCTTGTCACCAAACGTGCTTATTGCCATGAGTTTGCGCAAATGGAATGGATTGATGGCAACATTGGTTCGATGAAAAACATGAAGTATCCTGCGGTTGTTTTAGGTGGTCGAGGTTCTAAAGGAACCGTCATCTCGATTGCCGTTGCCGGTAAAGGCCAAGAACAAGATGCGGGCGCAAGAATGATTCATTTAGCCCCAGACACATCCTCAACCATTGTTTCTAAAACGATTGTTAGAAATGGTGGGGTAAGTAATTATCGCGGCACTGTTCGCATTCACCCGGAAGCGATTAATTCTAAAAATCACACTGAATGTGACACGCTCATTTTAGATGGTTTTTCTAAAGCGGATACCATTCCTAAAGACGAAGTGTTAAACAACGAATCGTTTATCGAACACGAAGCAACCGTGAGTAAAATTTCTGAAGATCAATTGTTCTATTTGATGTCACGTGGTTTATCCGAAGAAAACGCCACCCAAATGATTATCATGGGATTCATTGAACCTTTCTCACGCGAATTACCGATGGAATATGCCGTTGAATTAAATCATTTGATTAAACTAGAGATGGAAGGTAGTGTCGGCTAAAAGATTATGTCTCGTTTTGAAGTGATTGTGATTGGCGGTGGTCATGCTGGTTTAGAAGCAGCTTTTGCTGCTGCCAACATGGGCGCAAAAACGTTACTGATTACCCTGAATAAAAAAATGATGGGCAACATGCCTTGTAATCCCTCCATTGGCGGAAGTGCCAAAGGAATTGTGGTCAGAGAAATTGATGCCCTCGGTGGAAAAATGGGCATCGGTGCTGACGCTGAGTATTTGCAAATGAAAATGCTAAACACAGGTAAAGGCCCTGGTGTTCAATGTTTAAGAGCCCAAGTTGATAAAATTACCTATCCTCGATTCATGCAAAAATTAGCTGATGAAACCGAAAACCTCACGGTTAGAGAAGCGATGGTTTTAGATTTACTTCACGATGATCACCACGTCTTTGGTGTGGTGTTATCAACGGGAGAAAAAATTCAATCCGATGCAGTTATTTTAACCACAGGTACCTATATGGAATCGGAAGTATTGGTTGGTTTAACCAAGCGGTCGGCGGGACCCGATGGGGAAAACCCAAGTCTAGGATTATCACCTAATTTAGCAAAAATGGGCATCGAACTATTTCGCTTAAAAACGGGTACACCTCCTCGAATCAAAAGAGATTCGATTGATTTTTCAAAAATGGATCCTCAATATCCTTCAGAAGGACACTTGGTCTTTTCTACACAAACCAATAAAATCAAACCCTTTGCAGACCAAGCGTTATGTTACTTAATTCATACCCAACCAACCACCCATCAAATCATTCGTGATAATTTAAAAAAATCCGCGATGTTTGGTGGCCTCGTCACTGGAGTGGGCCCACGCTATTGCCCTTCGATTGAAGACAAAGTTGTTCGCTTCGCAGACAAAGAACGTCATCAACTGTTTATCGAACCAGAATCCGCAGAAACAGATTCCATGTATCTACAAGGTTTTTCAACCTCGATGCCACCTGAGATTCAAGAAAAAATGGTCCGCTCGTTACCGGGATTAGAAAAAGCTGTGTTCTTAAAATATGCTTATGCGATTGAGTATGATGCGATTGTTCCTACTCAATTTGATTTAACCTTGCAAGTTAAAAAGTGGCCAGGTCTATATGGTGCTGGTCAAATTTTTGGCACATCAGGTTATGAAGAAGCCGCTGGTGCCGGGATCATGGCAGGCATTAATGCGGTGAGAAAAATTCGACAATTACCACCAGTGATTCTACGAAGAGATCAAGCTTATATTGGGGTGATGATTGATGACCTTGTCACCAAAGGAACGCAAGAACCTTACCGGTTGTTATCCTCACGTGCGGAATACCGACTCTTGATCCGTCACGATAATGCCGAATCACGCTTAACCGAGATTGGTTATCAAATTGGATTAGTCAAAGAAAAACAATTTGCTATTTTCCAACGTCAACAAAAGCAAATGAAAGACTTAGAATTACACCTTAAGAGCATTTCCGTCAGACCCAATCCTTCCATCAATGCTTTTTTAGCGTCATTAAATCAAGGGGCATTACAAGGTGGGATTACCGCCTATGAATTGTTGCGTAGGCCACAAATTCACTTCCAAGACTTGCCTCCTTTTTTTCCAACGTTAGGAGAATGGGTGATTGATGAAACTTTGTTAAATCAACTTGAAATCAATATCAAGTTTGTTGGTTATTTGGACAAAGAAATTAAACAAGCACAAGCTTTTTCAAAATACGAAGATTTAACCATTCCTCACACGATTGACTATCATGGGATGGCAGGCATGGCGATGGAAGCAAGACAAAAATTAGATAAAGTTAGACCGCTGACCATTGGCCAAGCATCGCGTATTTCAGGAGTCAATCCAAGTGATATTTCGTTGTTGGTGATGCAAATAAAGAGGGGAACGTTCTATGGAAATCGCCCAGCTTAAACTTGCCCTAAGTCAACTTGGGATTGCATTTAACGACGATCAACTCAAGACACTGGATCAGTTTGCCGCCATGGTGAATCGTACTAACCAATCTTTTAATTTAACCGCCCATGAAACGATTGAAATGATTAGAGAAAAAGGTATTTACGATAGTTTATGTTTTCCTCTTTCTCAATGGAAAGGCAAAGGTCGTTTGCTAGATTTAGGATCAGGGGCAGGGTTTCCTGGTATTCCTTTAAACATTATCTACCCCCAATTTTCAATCACATTATTAGAACCAACCCTGAAGAAAGCTGCTTTCTTGACTGAAGTGATTGCCGCATTACAACTTAAAAAAATCAATGTGATCAGTCAACGTGCAGAAGTATTGGCTAGAAGTGAAGAATTCAAACGCTTTGATCTTGTGGTTGCAAGGGCCGTTGCTCCTTTACCAATTTTACTTGAATTGATGATTCCCCTTCTTAAAGTTGGTGGCCAAGCGCTTGTGTATAAGGGAAAAGATTACCTATCTGAAATCGCTTTATCTAAACATGCTTTGAGTGTGTTGGGTGCCTCGATTGTTGAAGTTAAGACACATCGATTGCCTACGGAACACGAACAACGTTCGTTATTAATCATTGAAAAAAACTCAGAAACCTCCACCGTTTATCCTCGAATGTTTTCACAGATTAAAAAAACTCCTTTATAATAAGGGTACATGGGAAAAGTCATCGCCATCGCCAATCAAAAAGGCGGTGTAGGAAAAACAACAACAGCCATCTCGCTTGCCAGTGCCCTGGCACAGCTTGGTCACAAAGTTTTACTCGTGGATCTTGATCCCCAAGGAAACTCAAGTCGAGGGGTGGGGATTGAAGTCGCCACGCTCAAAGAAAGTATTTATGATGTCTTGGCACATTCAACATCGATTCAAGAAGCTATTATTTATACGGCGATGAAATCGTTATCGGTTTTACCAGCATCCTTACAATTAGCAACCGTAGAAAGTGCCATTACCTCGCAATCGTTAGATCAACCTTATGAGGTCTTAAAAACCGCCCTCACCAAGATTAAAGATCAATATGAATACATGATTCTTGATTGTCCCCCATCGCTTGGATGGTTATCGGTCTCTGCGCTGGTAGCGTGTGACAGTGTCATCATCCCAGTCCAATGTGAATATTTTGCGATGGAAGCGGTTGCCCAAATACTAGCAACCATTCAACAAGTTCAAAGAGATTATCATCCTGGGTTAAAAATTGAAGGATTCTTATTAACCATGTATGACCCAAGAACTCGGTTAGCCACTGAGATTTCTACAGAAGTTAGAGGCTTGTTCAAAGAAAATACATTCTATACACAAATTCCTCGCAATGTGTCTTTGGCAGAAGCAAGCGCAAAAGGCATGCCGATTCATTTGTATCGACCGACATCAAGTGGAGCAGAAGCTTATTCAGCTCTTGCCAAGGAGGTCATCGATCATGGCAGATCGTAAACCAATTATTAGTCAACGCTTATCAAGTTTAATTGATAAATATAGTTCAAGAGACATCGTTCAAAAACTTGAACAACAATTTAAATCACTTGCCAAAAGAGACCTCAATCCCTTGATGATTGATGATATTCCCGTGTTAAAAGAAGTGACGATTCGTAGTGATCAATTACGAGATTTATTAGAGACCTTAACCGATAAACCAATCCTAAGTCCGTTGGTGGTTCGCCAAGTCAATGGTCGATATCAAATTGTCTTAGGAAGAAAAATTTGGTATGCGACAAAATTATTAAAGTTCCAAAAAGTTCCTGTGGTTATCACCACGATGTCGGATGAAGAAATGTTGTTGGTTTTGTTAGCGTCTTTAAGAGAAGAAGCGATTCAAAATGTCATGGCCATTGCTCTTGTCTGTGAAGCTTTGATTGAGGGTTATCAATACCGGCAAGTGGCGTTGGCAAAAATCATGCATTACTCACGATCACAAGTGTCAAATATTCTTCGATTATTAAAGTTGCCTGTGTTTACAAGAAAACTGATCAACGCGCAAACCATCACGTATGGACATGCGAAAATCTTAGTTAGTTTAGATCCAGAATTAATTGATACGTTGGTGATGAAATTAATCAAAGAAAAATTATCCGTTAGAGAGTTTGAAGCATTGGTTAAACAGCATAAACCCCAAGTCGTCAATCCACTCAATGAACAAAAAATTAAACAATTATTTGGTGGCCAAGTCACCACAACAAAAAAAAGTATTAAGTTTAGTTTTGATCAATCAGAGGACTTGATTCAATTTGTTGATGCACTGATTCATGGAAAAAAATAATAACCTCTCGACGAGACGTTTGCGATGGCTGACGTTGGTAGCGATGATGTCTGCCCTGACCTATATCCTTTATTTACCTGTATTTCGTCTTCCGATTATTTTGTTTTTAGAACTTAATTTATCCGAAATCGTTATCTTTATTGGTGGGTTTTCTCTTGGACCCTTAGCGGCAATCTTTATTGGTTTGTTTCGATTTTTATTTTCACTTTTTTACACCTCCACGGGTGGCATTGGTGAGCTCGCTGATTTTTTCTATTCGATGGCTTTTGTGTTACCAGGCGTCATCCTTTATCAACGGAGTCGTGATAAAAAAACTGCCTCCATTGGATTTATCATCGGGTTTATCAGTCAGTTAACCGTTACCTCGTTACTCAATGCCTTGGTCATCACGGATTTATATCTGACCTTGTTTTTAAACTTAACCCCAGAAGCATTTTTGGGTTACATTCAAACCGTCCTACCGCAAGTGGAAAACCCTTATTGGTCTTTGGTACTTTGGATGTATTTGCCTTTTAATGTTTTTAAAAATCTGGTGATTATTGCGTTAACACTGTTCACCTATAAGCGAACGCATCGATTGATTAAAAAATTTAAGTAAGTTATTTAACTTCAATGGCGGCCGTTGGGCAACTAATTTTTGCTTCTTCAACCTCGGCTTCTTTACCGGAAGGAACAAGCGGAACAATCGCTTTCATTTTTCCATCATCATCCCAATCAAACACAGAAGGAACCATGGCGTTACATAAGCCACATGCGATGCAAAGATCTTTAATGATTAATGGTTTTTTTGGGTCCATGAACCTATTATAATGAAGAAGTTAAGGATAAACTACTGTAAACAACCAACCAACATTTATGTGGAACAATCAAAAACCAACTCGAATAAAAAAATTTGCTAGGTATCGCCAAGCCATTTTAAGAATGAATCCTGAGCGATTAACCAATAAACAAGTCTTTCTTGCTGAAGATAGCAACGAAAACTCATCTTTTAAGCCGATTCAAATCTTCATGTGGTTGTTAGGCGCAGGGGTCATCATTTTACTCATCTTGGTGGTTGCTTTGGTATACTTTGAAAGATGAAAAACAAATTGATCATTGCGATTGATGGACCTGCCGCTGCAGGAAAGTCAACCGTAGCGAAATTAGTCGCTAAGCAACTCAATATTACTTATATCGATACCGGGGCGATGTATCGTGCTTTCACCCTCTATGTCATGCGCCAAGGCGTTGATCCGCAAAACCAAGCTGCTGCGGAAGCCTTTATTGCTAAGGTCAAGATTACCTTATCACCCACCGGTGAAGTATTTTTAAACGGAGAAAATGTCGCATTAGAAATTCGTGAACCTAAGGTATCAAGTCAAGTCTCTTACATCGCTTCTTATAAATCCATTCGTTTAGCCCTTGTTGATTTTCAACGCCACATGGCTGGGAATCAATCGGTGGTGATGGATGGTCGTGATATCGGAACCTATGTTCTTCCGGAAGCCAATATTAAAATTTTCCAAATTGCTTCCGTGGAAACAAGAGCGGTTAGACGATATGAAGAAAACTTAGCCAAAGGCATCATGTGCACACTGGATAGTGTGGAAGAAGATTTACGTCATCGAGACTATATTGATTCCCATCGTGAATTTGCTCCATTAAAGCCTGCTTCGGATTCGATTTTGATTGATACCTCCTTCATGACTGTCAATGAAGTGGTTGAACGGATTTTAGACATCGTTCACAAAAAAGTAGGCGTTGCCCATGGTTAAGGGTATTGTCGCCATCGTTGGGGCACCCAACGTTGGTAAATCCACACTTTTTAATCGTATTATTGGTAAACGCCAAGCCATCACGGATGACACCCCTGGATTGACCCGGGATCGAATTTATGCGGAAGCAGAATGGTTAACCGTTTCCTTTCGCCTGATTGATACTGGTGGTATTGAAGTCACCAAACGACCTTTCCAAGAACTGATTCGGATTCAGGCAAGCATTGCCATTCAAGAAGCGGACGTTATTATTTATCTTCTTGATGGCCGAAAAGGAATCAATGCCGATGATTTGCTCGTCGCTTCCATTTTATTTAAATCAGGAAAGTCAATCATCTTGGCAGTGAATAAAATTGATGATGGTCAACTGATGGTCGACATCAATGATTATTATCGATTGGGGATTGGTTCGCCGATTCCGATTTCAACCCTTCACGGGATTGGGGTTGGTGATTTGTTAGATGCGGTGATTAAACAATTACCTAAAGATAAAGAAATTCCTAGCTATGATGGCCATCTGAAATTCGCGGTGGTCGGTCGACCCAATGTTGGTAAATCAAGTTTAGTGAATGCCATTCTCCAACAAGACCGCGTGATTGTTTCTCCTATCGAAGGAACCACTCGTGATGCCATCGATACAACCTTTCAATTTGAAGGTACTGATTATGTCATGATTGATACCGCTGGGTTAAAAAAACGTGGGGCCATTTTTGAATCGATTGATAAGTATGCTGCGATTCGCTCCTTAAGGGCAATTGAACGGGCTCAAGTGGTCGTGGTCACCATCAATGCCGAAGATGGTTTACTTGAACAAGATAAGCACATCGTCGGATTTGCTTTTCAAGCGTTTAAAGGCATGGTCCTGGTGGTTAACAAATGGGATCTAGCGAAAAAAGGCGATCGCGATATGCATCAGTACACCATCAAACTTAGAATGCTTATGCCATTTTTAGAATTTGTTCCTATTCTTTATACTTCTGCGTTAAAGAAAACGCGATTAGATGCTGTCATCAAAACCGTCAAACAAGTCTATGAAGCGACCCAACGTCGAGTCCCAACTGCTCGCTTAAACGAATTGCTTGTAGACGCTCAATTAATGAATCAAACCCCAGAATTTAATGGTGGTCGATTAAGAATTTATTATGGTGAACAAGTTAGTCAAAACCCACCAACCTTCATTATGTTTTGTAATAAACCAACCTTTATGCATTTTTCTTATCAACGCTTTTTGGAAAACCGGCTTCGAGAAAGTTTTGACTTTACCGGGACACCGATTAAAATCATCAATAGGGAAAGAAAATGAAAACTAAAATTACCATCCTTGGTGCTGGGTCTTGGGGAACCGCTCTTGCCCTTGTTCTTGCCGATAATGGCAACCAAGTGACAATCTATTCAAAAAATTCAAAGGTCTGTGATGAAATCAATCAGAAGCACACCAATTCAAATTATTTTGACGAAGTATTTTTATTACCAACTTCAATCGTTGCTACTTGCGACCTATCACAAGCCATCCAGGAGAATCAAATTATTCTCTTATCCGTTCCTTCATCTTCCGTCAGATCCTTGGTTAGTTCTATCATCCCATTGTTAAAAACAAAAACACTGTTCATCAATACAGCTAAAGGATTTGATCCTACAACCAATGTTCGTTTATCGGAAACCATTCGGCGTTTGGTTCCCAAAAAATTTCTTCTTGGTGTGGTTAGTTTGATTGGTCCTTCTCATGCAGAAGAAGTCATTAATCGCCAATTAACGTTGGTCTCTGCGGTGAGCAAGTATGTGCCATTGGCAGAACAAATTTCTCAACTTTTCGCCAATGAATACTTTCGAGTCTACATTCAAAAAGATGAGATTGGTTCTGAAGTAGGATCAGCCTTAAAAAATGTCATTGCCATTGCCAGTGGCGTTGTTACTGGTTTAAAACTTGGTGATAATGCTCGAGCAGCGTTGGTGACAAGAGGCTTAACCGAATTGATGCAATTAGGTAAAGTCTTAGGTGGAAACTTAAAAACCCTTGCAGGACTAACTGGGTTAGGCGACTTAATTGTCACCTGTTATTCTAAACATTCTCGTAACTATCAAGCTGGCATCAAAATCGGAAAAGACAATAGTGCAGAACCCTTTCTTTCTACCAATAAAAAGACCGTTGAAGGGGTTGCTTTTGCTAAAATCGCTCATCAACTTGCAAAAAAATTCCGATTAAAATTACCAATCATAGAAGCGGTTTATGCCGTTTTATACGACAAAAAAACACCTTCAGAGTTGGTTAAAAACTTAATGAATCGTCCTTTGAAAGTTGAATAAAGAACCTAATCTTGTTATTTGTCAAGGTTTTTTAGAATCGAGGGTGTTGAAATATAGTTGCATTATTTCCGTGCCTATGCTAATTTAATGACAGAAAGGTCTAGGAGGAAAATATGAACAAAGTAGATCTAGTCGAAGTCGTCGCCAAGGAAACAGGACACAGTAAGAAAGATTCTGAAAAAGTCCTCGAAGTCGTCTTAGGTGCTTTAACCAAAGCCTTAAGCAAAGGCCAACCAGTGAAGTTAGCTGGATTCGGTGCATTCACCGTCCGCAATCGTAAGGCTCGTATTGGTGTTAAGCCAGGAACAACTGAAAAAATCAAAATTCCTGCAACCAAAGTCGTTGGTTTCAAAGCCAGCAAGAACCTAAAAGAAAAAGTTCGCTAGACTTCAGTTAGCAAACTTCAGGGGTAGATGTCACAAGCATCTATCCCTTTTTTATTTGGAATTAGATTTTGTTATGATATTAACATGCGATTAAAACCATTCATTGATTTAACTACAGTCTTTCAAACTCATGGATTTCGTTTATGGTTGATTGGTGGAAGCACCAGAGATTATTTACTCAACCGACCCGTGCTTGATTTTGATTTAACCACGGATGCACTGCCAACCCAAATGCAAACCTTTCTTCCTAATGCCAATTTCCGATTTGCGCATTACGGAACCGTGCAAATGAAACAAGATCAGTATTCCATTGATATCACTACCTTGAGACAAGAATCGTTATATCAAGATAAGCGCCATCCTCAATCCATTTCTTTTGTCAAAGAACCGAAGCTGGATTATTCAAGACGTGATTTAACCATCAATGCGATTTATATGGATGCCACGTCCAACATTCTAGATTTTGCCCACGGACAAGAAGACTTAAGTCAAAAAATACTACGGATGATTGGTGATCCTTATCTTCGTATTCAAGAAGATCCGTTAAGAATCTTGCGCGTGATTCGGTTTCAGCACGCTTTAGGGTTTACTTTAGAATCAACCTTAGCAAAAGCATTGCAACAAAGTTTACCTTTGCTTGATTACTTAAATCCGCAAAAAGTAAAACAAGAAATCCAGAAAATGTTAGCGCATCAACCCTATGAAGCTAAATTACTCTTAGCCTCATATGGGATTCAAACAGATTAAAGCATCTTTGCTATAATGTCTTCAATATGGATACGATGTTTGAAGCAATCGATTTAAAATATTTATTATTAGAGCATTACAAGACATTGGGTTTTCAAGAAAAACACGTCATGGTTATTTTCATGATGGATCAACTCATGAAACAAGAAAATCATCTGGTGACTGCAGAACTATTAAGTTTAAAAATGGCCATGCCGATCGAAGAGATTGATAGCGTCATGGTGGAATTGCTTGACCGCCAACTTTTAGAGTTTTCCACTGTCGAAGGAAAAACCTCAACGTCACTTAAACCATTAAAGCAATTGCTCTATAAGCGATTCCAGCAACAAGTCCTCCATCAAACCCAGGTCGTCAATGGCGATGATCAGGCGAGCATTTTTCAAAGCGTTGAAAAAGCGTTTGGTCGAACGCTATCGCCGTTAGAAATTTCTCGGATTCAAGATTGGCTCAATTTTGGTTATAGCCCGGCATTAATTCAAACGAGTTTACAAGATGCCATTACCAAGCAAAAGAAGTCGATTCGCCATATGGATAAATATTTACAAAAACATACCACCAAAGAAAACTTTGCTCAGGAAGGGACATCTCCTGGTGGAACCCAATCTCAAGACGTCCAACGGACCATTCAACAAATCAACCAAAAAATAGATGATGGATTTAAAGGTAAAAAATAGTATCCTAGCTTACCTCGATCAACAATATCCAAACGTTGGATGTGAGTTGTGGTATCGAAAGGACTATGAGTTATTGATTGCCGTGGTTTTATCCGCACAAACCACCGATCAGGCGGTGAATCAAGTCACCCCAGTTTTATTTCAACGTTTTCCGACATTGAAAACTTTAGCCAATGCCAAGCTCAAGGACATTGAAGCAGTGATTCAAACCATCGGGTTGTTTAGAACCAAAGCCAAGCATATTCACCAGCTTGCCAAAATCCTGATTGAACAGTATCAAGGACGAGTCCCATCCGATAAAGCGGCATTGACCTCCTTACCAGGGGTTGGTAATAAAACCGCGAATGTTGTTCGCGCGGAAATTTTTAAGATTCCAGAAATTGCCGTCGATACGCATGTCCATCGTTTAGCTCGTCGACTTGGTTTTACTAAGAAACATGATGATGTCACCGTCACCGAAGCAAAGTTAAGAAGAGCCATTCCTGAATCACGCTACATTCAACTTCATCATCAATTTATTCATTTTGGTCGTTATGCCTGCAAAGCGAAAAAACCAATGTGCCAAAGTTGTGGTTTATTTGCCTACTGCAAAGAACCACATAAAAATTTAGAAGAATAGCTCGTCGACTGCTTTCAGATAATCTAATCGTGGTTGAAATTGGATGTTGACACGCTTCCCTTTGGATTGAATCCAAACGTATGGTAAAGACTGACGTTTTTCTTTGTCTGTGAAAGTTAAGAAGTCTTTAGCGGATAAGACATACACTTCATCTCGCTTAGAAAATGAAATGAGCAAAAAGGCAATCCCACCTTGATGAACGATTTCTTTTAAATGCTCACGTTGATGAACGGTGATATTGGCAATGGCAAGCGCAGTGTTGGATTGTGTGGACTTTGCTTCAAAATCCACATACTTTCCACGATAGATGCCGTTGTAATCGGTGGTTGATTGTTTTTCAAAATAAGCATGGGTGATTTTTGCCCCTTGTTGATAATCGACTTTCACCACATTGATGGGGGTTGGCCTTTTGGTGATGACCGCTCGTTGGGCTTGCAAATAAAATTGATTAGAAAGATTAATTTCATTTTCAAAGTTCATCCCGCGGTTTTTATACGAGTTAACCTTGAGGGTTTTGATGGGTTGGTTTTTAGCCGGTACCTTTTTTTTAATCCCTGCAGGATAGCCGATCATCCTAAATAGTCCTTAACCAAACCGATCAACATGGGTTTATCTACAGGTTGATCATTTAAAATCTTTTGTAACAATTGCTTGACGGGTTCTGGGACGTGACGAAGCTGTTTAAACACTTTTAAATATTCTTCAAGGATGATGGATTGATGCTCAAGGACACGACGATACAACAGCATCAAATTTTTTGCGTCATCCAATGGTTGATGATGCTCACCTTGAAAATTCTCCTTAAATACCAATAGGTTATTTATCAACGATAAAGGATTGCCGTTTTGGTCTTTGATGAATTCACCAATAAAACTAGAGTAATCGATCAGGTTTTGGGTGACCGTTTTGACAATGGATTCGTCGGCATCTGGGGAATGATGAAAAGACTGATGAAGAATGCGTGCATCATGATTGCCAAAGACAACAAAGGACGCTTTCTTAAAGTTTTTCCCGACATAATTTCTTAACGTCATCATCGATTTTGCATAACTAATCCCTTTATCGACCACATCGACTTCGGTAATGTTGGTAAGTTTAGTCACGTATCGGCCCACTTCTTTTTTTGGCCTGACCAAGTGGGTGATGCCTTTATAGTTTTTTTTAATGGTTAAATCTTCATTTAAATCCGCTTTGATTGCTGCAAGGGCAATCAATTCATGGGATTGTTGGGTTCCCTCTAAATCTAGAAAGACAAGGGTTCGATGATGACCAATTAATCGAGCAAGCTTTTTCATATAACCCTCATATTATATCATCCACTTTCTAATTGAATCCTTTATAATATGGTTAATATCATGAAAAAAAATCTAACCACCGAGTTAATTCTTAATAAAAAGTTTACCCCCGACATGAAAGGGTATAACGGTCATGAAGTCGATTCCTTTTTAGATTTGATTTTAGAGGACTATCGTTTGATTGAAACGTTTATGAAAGAAGAATTACCCTTATTAAAGTCTCAAGAAACGTTCGTTCAAGGTTTAAAAAATAGAATTCGTGATTTGGAAATTCAAGTCGCAGAAATGAAAGATAAAGTCAGTGTCATCAATGCCAACAAAACCACCGAGATTAATCAAGATAACTTCCTTTTAATCAAAAAAATCGGCATTTACGAAAAAGAATTATTTAAACTCGGGATCGACCCAAATAAGTTAAAATAAGATTGGTAACCCGGATGACCGCTAGGGCAACCTAGAGGAAAGTCCATGCTCGCACAGGCTGTAATGCCTGTAATGTTTGTGCTAACGGAACTGATAACGTTAGGCATATGGCAACATATGACGGCGGTCCCTCCCCTTACCGTAAGGTTGGGCGATACCTGAAAGTGCCACAGTGACGAAGCTAGTTGGAAACGACTAGGTGCAACGAGGCAAACCCCACAAGCGAGAAACCCAAATTTGGTCGGGGAAGGAGGAACCACGAAACGAAGTGGAACCTTCCTACTGCAAAGTAGAGATAAATGGTCATCGATTACAGAACATGGCTTACAGGGTTACCTACGAGATGGAAAGGACGACGATGAATTTACCTAATAAATTAACCACAGGACGCATCATCTTGGTCTTTATGATGATTGGCGTTTTGTTGTATCCATATCAAACGATGCCAAGTTTACTTGTCAACGGCAGACCCATTCCTTTGGTTTATTTGTTCTCTCTCGCCATCTTTATCCTTGCGTCCATCACCGATTTTCTTGATGGCTATTTAGCAAGAAAATTAAACCTCATCACCAATCTTGGCAAGTTCCTTGATCCATTGGCAGACAAACTATTAACCAATAGCTTGTTGATACTATTAATGATGACCCCAGCATGGTTAGTAGAATCTTCGATGCTACGGGTTCCAGCATGGGCCGTCATCATCATGATCACTCGCGACTTCACGGTTGATGGGATTCGCATGATTGCGGTGAGTGAAGGAAAAGTGCTTGCGGCGAATGTTTTCGGAAAAGTAAAAACGTTCTTACAAATCTTTGCGATTATTTTCTATTTATTAAATGATGCGTTGTTTGCATCCTTATCGTTACCAAGTGGATGGAGCATCACCGAAGTCACTTTATATATTGCTGCGATTGCCTCATTATTCTCGTTGATCAACTATATTCAGCAAGGATGGACATTCATTCGCCATGGATAAGGTCATTGCATTCCTACGTGCCCATCAATTAACGATTGCAACCATTGAAAGTTTCACTGGTGGATTACTCAGTGATGCCTTCATCAATCATCCAGGCATCAGTGATGTCTTTGTTCAAGGTGTGACCCTTTACCAACCCGAAAGTAAACGTCGATGGCTAGGTTTAACCTCACAACAATTTGATTCATTGAACTTAGTATCATTGTCAATGATTGAGCAATTGTTAAAAAAAGGAATTGCCAATCAAATGGCCAACATTGTTATCGCCACCACCGGCAATGCGGGTCCCTCCGTTCAACCTCATTCAACCCTTGGTGAAGTCGTGATTGGCGTCAGTAATGGCAAACATTCCCTTACGGAAAAACTGATGTTGAAAGGCAATCGAAAGGATATACGTCTCCAAGGAGTTCAAGCAACGTTCGTTTTACTAGAACGCTTTATAAGCACCTATTATTAAACAGATATCAAATCTTGGTATAGTAGAGAGGATAAAAAAGGAAACCATTATGGCAAAAGAAAAAAAAGATAAAGATCAAAAAGATGAGGCTTTAGAAGAAGCCATTCGTAATATTGAAAAAACCTACGGTAAAGGTGCGGTCATGAAACTTGGTGAACGACCAGAAACCGGCATCGATACCATCCCTACAGGGTCTATCTCACTCGATATTGCCTTAGGGGTTAATGGTTATCCTAAAGGAAGAATCATTGAAATCTTTGGTCCAGAGTCTAGTGGTAAAACAACGCTTGCCTTATCAGCGATTGCCGAATCACAAAGACGGGGAGGTCGTGCTGCGTTTATTGACGCTGAACATGCCATTGATCCTGTTTACGCTAGAAAACTAGGTGTGAACATTGATGAATTGATTCTTTCCCAACCTGATAATGGAGAACAAGCCTTAGAAATTGTGGAAATGTTAGCCCATTCGAATGCGATTGACCTCATTGTGGTTGATTCCGTCGCTGCCCTCGTTCCTCAAGCGGAATTAGATGGCATGATGGCAGATAACCAAGTCGGTCTTCAAGCGCGATTGATGTCAAAAGCCATGCGTAAACTAGCGGCGGTCTTAAACAAATCGAATTGCACAGTCATCTTTATTAACCAACTTCGTGAAAAGGTCGGCATCGCTTATGGCAATCCAGAAGTCACCTCTGGGGGTCGGGCTTTAAAGTTCTATGCCTCGGTTCGATTAGACATTCGTCGATCCGAAGCCATCAAGGTTGGTGAAACGATCATTGGTAACATGGTGAAAATCAAAGTCGTTAAAAATAAAGTTGCGCCTCCATTCATGTTTGCAGAAATTGAGTTACTCTTTGGTCAAGGTTTCTCCAAAACTGGTGAAATCCTCGATAAGGCTACCGAGTTAGGATTGATTAAAAAAATGGGGTCTTGGTATGAATTAGAGGGGACACGGCTTGGTCAAGGTCGGGAAACGGCGAAAGAATATTTAAAAGCACATCCTGAAATTCTGGAAAAACTTGAAAAAAGAATAAAAACTGGCGAAATTTAATAGAAACATAACCCAAGGAAACCCTTGGGTTTTTTATTGATAGAAAATTCTTCATGTATTTGCTATCATAAAGAAGTATCTTCGGATACTGGATATAGATTCGCATTCATCGTTTAGAAACTTAACCAGGTGAAAACCTGATAAAAATCACATAAGATTCATCGATTTTAAACGAAGTTTTGCATTTTTTTATACCAACATCAATTGAAAGGAACATCACTCGTCATGATGCTTTCCTATACTGAAAGGAGACGTTATCTATGGTAGATTTATCTATTCTTATTTTACTTACGGTCTTAGCGTTAATTATTGGGGTTGTTTTGGGGATTTTTATTTACTATAGTTTGCCTATTTTTCGAGCCAAGGAAGCGATGAAGAAGGCTGCCAAGTTAATCAAGGATGCAGAAATCAAAGCCGATCACTTGGTAAAAAATGCCCAACTCGACGCCAAGCAAACTGTCTATGAACTCAAGCAAGAAGCTGATAAAGACATCAAAGAAAGAAAAGTTGAAGTCAATCAATTTGAAAGCAAACTCTTTCAACGTGAACAAAGCATTGATCGTCGTGATCAAGCCTTGATGCAAAAAGAAAAGAACTTAGAAGAAAAATTTGAATTACAACAAAAAAGGATGACCGAAATTGAAAGAAAAGAAGAAGTTTTACAATTAAAACTTGATTCCATCATTCATGAATTGGAAAAAGTCTCCGGGATGTCCACACAAGAAGCAAAAACGGAAATTCTTAACCGTGTCGAAGCTAAGTTAAGCAAAGAAATAGCCGGGATGATTAAAAATAGAGAACAAGAAGCCAAGGATCAAGCGCATACGATTGCCAATGAAATTCTTGGGATGACGTTAAATCGTTACGCACAAGACTTTGTCACCGAACGAACCGTGTCTGTGATTCACTTACCAAGTGATGAAATGAAGGGACGAATCATTGGTCGTGAAGGTCGTAACATTCGTTCCTTGGAACAAGCGCTTGGGGTTGACCTCATCATCGATGACACCCCAGAAGTCATCACCGTCAGCTGCTTTGATCCAATTCGAAGAGAAACGGCGAAACGTACTTTAGAAATTTTATTAAAAGATGGCCGCATTCAACCATCACGGATTGAAGAAGTCTCTGCCAAAGTCAAAAGCGAACTTGGTGAAGTCATGCACAAAGCTGGACAAGAAGCAGCCTTCCGTCTTGGTTTAGGTAACATCCATCCAGAATTATTAGATTTAGTCGGTCGTTTAAAGTATCGGACTTCCTATGGCCAAAATGCGTATGACCATTCTATTGAAGTCGCCAAACTCTGCGGCATCATGGCCGCAGAATTAGGTGTCGATCAAAACATGGCCAAGCGTGCAGGATTACTCCACGACGTTGGTAAATCCATCGATTTTGAAATGGAAGGTTCTCACGTTGAATTAGGGGCACGTTATGCGAAGAAGTACAACGAACCGGATGTGGTCATCAACGCCATTGAATCTCACCACGGCGATGCAGAAATTAAATATGTCACCTCGCACTTAGTCATTGCCGCGGATACGTTATCCGCTGCTCGACCAGGGGCGCGAAGTGAAACCTTAGAAACCTATGTCAAACGCTTAGAACAATTAGAGGTGATTTGCAAATCCTATGAAGGGGTTGCTCAAAGTTATGCGATGCAATCTGGTCGTGAAGTTCGCATCATGGTTGTTCCCGACAAGATTGATGATGCCTCGGCGTTAAAATTAGCGCGTGATATCAAGGACCGCATTGAAGCAGAAATGACCTATCCTGGTCAAATCAAAGTCTCCGTCATTCGCGAATATCGGGCAATTGAAACCGCAAAATAATCGGCGATGAAGTTTTTGTTTATTGGCGATATTGTTGGCAGTTTTGGTCGGGCCATGGTGGCAAAACATTTGCCACGTCTTAAACAAGAACTTAAGTTAGATTTTGTCATTGCCAATGCAGAAAATGCCAGTCATGGTAAAGGATTAGTCCGCAAGCATTATGAAGAATTATTAGCCTCGGGTATTGATGTCATGACTTTAGGTAACCATTACAATGCCAAAGGGGAAATTCGCGATTATCTTGACCAAACGGTTAGCTTAGTTAGACCACTAAATTTAAAGCACCCATTTCCTGGTCCAGGGACATTGATGCTGACGGTGAATGGGAAAAAAATTCGCGTCACCAACATCTTAGGTCAAGCATTCATGAACGAGGAAGTTCATAATCCGTTTGATAGTTTGTTATCGATTATTCAAACCACGGAAAAAGCTGATCTTCACATCGTTGATTTTCATGCAGAAGCAACTGGAGAAAAGTATGCGATGGGGTATGCTTTTGCCGGACAAGTCACCGCGGTGTTTTGTACGCATACCCATGTTCAAACCAATGATCTTAGAATGTTAAATCAACAAACGTTATACATCTCCGATGTTGGGATGACCGGTCCATATCTTGGCATCTTAGGTGTCAAAAAAGAAACCATCATTGCCCGATTATGGAAACAAGAAAAAAACGTTTTTGAACTTGCTGATGATGGCGAATCGGTGTTGTCTGCCGTGTATGCTGAAACCAATGATCAAACCAATCTCGTTGTGGATTCAAAAACGATTTTATTCACAGATAAGGTAAAATAGATTTATGGCAGATTCAAAGTTAAACATCACGGAAAAACCAGATTTAGACAAAGCTCGTTCACGCGTTCGTCAGGAAATCCCTGTGGTTCGTGATGAGATTGTTGTTCCTGAACGTCTGATTCAATTTGCCCAAGGAAAAAAATATTTCATTCGCACCTATGGCTGCCAAGCCAACGTTCGTGATGAGGAAAACATGCGAGGTTTATTAGAGCTGAGTGGTTTTGCTTCTGTGGACGATGAAAAGTCGGCAGACTTAGTGATCATCAACACCTGTGCGATTCGAGAAAACGCAGAAGATAAAGTGTTTGGAGAATTAGGGATTCTTAAAGGACTGAAGGCAATCAAACCCGACATGCTCATCGCCGTCAGTGGTTGCATGGTCCAACAAACCCATATTGTCGATACAATTACGCAAAAATACCGGCATGTCGATCTCATGTTTGGTACCCATAACATTCATCACTTACTTGAATTATTGGACGAAGTGTTTACCAAAAAAACACGAGTGGTTAATGTTCCTTCTAAATACGGTGAAATTGTTGAAAACATGCCATCTAAGCGAAATCATCGTTTTAAAGCATTTGTTAACATCATGTATGGTTGTGATAAATTTTGCACCTACTGTATTGTTCCTTACACAAGAGGCAAAGAACGTTCGCGGCTCATGGAAGATGTCCTCAAAGAATGTCACGAACTTGTCAACGACGGCTATCAAGAAATCACCTTGGTTGGCCAAAACGTGAATTCCTATGGTAAAGATTTTAAAAATGGAACCAATTTTGCTCAACTTTTAGAAGCCGTGGCGCTTACAGGGATTCCCCGATTAAGATTCATGACCTCTCACCCATGGGACTTTACCGATGAGATGCTAACGATGATTGCCAAACATGACAACATCATGAATCATATCCATCTTCCTTTTCAAGCAGGTGATGACATGATTTTACGTTTGATGGCGAGACGATATACCGTTGCCTCTTACCTCGACCTCGTCAACAAAATGAAAAAAACCATTGCGAACGTGACCTTAACCACCGATATCATTGTTGGGTTTCCTAATGAAACCGAAGCCCAATTTCAAGGGACGATGGACCTTGTGGAAAAAGTCGGTTTTGAAGCAACCTTTACCTTTATTTATTCACCAAGAAAAGGCACCCCTGCTCACAAAATGTTAGACAATGTTCCTTATGAAGAAAAACAAAAGCGATTTTATCGTCTCAAAGAATTAGTGGATAAAATTGCCAAAGAAAAATCCTTGTTAATGGTAGGAAAAACTTACTCCGTGTTGGTTGATGGCGTCAGCAAAAACAACCCCGATAAGTTATCTGCATACACGGAAAGTAGCAAGCTCGTTCATTTTGTCGGTGACCATTCCTTGATCGGAAAAATGGTCAGAGTGAGAATCGATGAGGCCAATACTTATACCTTGTTTGGAACTTTAGTCGATGACCAAGCTTGACGAAGGCATCGATCAATTAGCCAAGGCGATTAAGTCACTCCCTGAGGTGAAACAGTTTTTTGCATTACGGGAACAAATCCTAAAAGATCCGTTTTTAAATGAACAACAAGCGTTAATGAAACATCATCAAAAAATCATGATGAAACATATCGCGGATGCGGATATCTATAAAAAACATCAAGAAGCGTACAAACAATGTCAGGGTGAATTTGATCAACATCCGCTTGTGGTCAATTACGTCAATTTAAAAGAACAATTATCTCCCTTATTAAACCAACTCCAATCGATTATTGAGTAAGTCATCATCAACCTTATTTGGTATGATGAAAGGTGATAATATGAAAAAAAGCACCGCCCCTTACACCCCGATGATGATGCAGTATTTACGCATCAAAGACCAGCATGCCGATGCGTTGATTTTCTTTCGGCTTGGTGACTTTTATGAATTATTTTTTGAGGACGCAAAAATTGCTTCCCGGGAACTTTCCTTGGTTCTTACTGGAAAAAGTGCTGGCCAAGAAGAACGAGTTCCCATGTGTGGAGTCCCTTATCATGCGGCCAAAAGTTACATCAAAAAACTAATTGAAAAAGGATATAAGGTTGCCCTGGTTGAGCAACTTGAAGAAGCGAGTGCTGCCAAGGGCTTAGTCCAACGAGATGTCACACAAATTTACACCCCTGGCTCGTTTGTTGAGTCATCGGAAAAAGCTCATAACTTCTTAGTCGCCATCAGCGAAGACACCTTACGGTATGTTTTGGTTTTTGGAGATATCACCACTGGCGATGTGTATTTGGATTATCTAGAAAAAACATTGGATGGTCTCCTTGCTTATTTACAGAAATTAAATTGTCATGAAATTGTTGTCAATGAATCATTAAGTTTGATCCTCCATGAACCATGTCAGCAATTGAACATTGCAGTTTCTATTCAACCAGATGGGGCGATCCTTGAACAAAAAGAACCGTTTTCCGATGTAGAAAAACGAACATACCAACGGTGGTTAGATTATCTACAATCTACACAAAAACGGTCTTTAAACTTTTTACGTCCATTGATACGGATGGACCGTCAATCGACCTTAAATATCGATAGCGTTTCTTTAGCAAATTTAGAAGTTTTAAAATCCATCAAACATCAAACCACCTACGGATCGCTTTATTGGTTGTTGAATGAAACCTTAACACCGATGGGTTCAAGACTATTAACCCAATGGCTGATGAGACCAAGTAAGCATTTACCCACCATTCGAATGCGGCATGGATTCATCGATACCTTACTGAAGAATTTTTTATCGTTAGAATCGATTCGCACATTACTCAAAGACGTTTATGACATCCCACGCATCGTCATGCGCATCCAGTTCATGCAAGTGAATGCTCGAGACTTATTATCTTTAAAGCAAACGCTCCATCAACTTCCTGCCTTACGTTCTTTGCTTCTTTCCTTGAGTTCGCCTTTGGCAACCATGTTGCTAGAATCATTACCCGTTTTCCCGGACGTGGTGACCTTATTGACCAAGGCGATTCACGACGAACCACCTGTGTCGCTAAAAGAAGGTCATTTAATTAAACTTGGATTTGATCCTGAACTCGATCGCTGGCTCGGCTTGGCCAAAGATGGGAAAAAATCTTTACTTGCTTTAGAGGCCAATGAACGACTTCGCACGGGCATTAAGAATCTCAAGGTTGGTTATAACCAAGTCTTTGGATATTATCTAGAAGTTTCTAATGGTCAGTTAGCATCTGTTAAACCTGAATACGACTATGAACGTCGGCAAACCTTAGCCTCCGGAGAACGATTCATCACCAAAGCGTTAAAAGCTTTAGAAAGTGATTTGCTTCACGCAGAAGAAACCCAAAAACAATTGGAAGAAAAAATCTTTCTCTCGATTGTCACTCATCTACAAACATATACCACTGACTTTCAAAAGTTAGCCGATACCTTAGCTTATCTCGACGTCATGGCTAGCTTTGCGATGGTCAGTAGCCAATATCAATTTGTTCGTCCAACCATTCACGATGAAAAATCCTTTGATATTGAACAATCACGACATCCTGTCATTGAAAAAGTCATGAAAAAATCTGTGTTCGTTGCCAATGATTTTCAAATGGATCAAACCACCAATACCATTTTAATTACCGGTCCAAACATGGGTGGTAAATCTACCTTCATGCGGCAAATTGCATTGTTAATGATCATGGCACAAATCGGTTGCTTTGTCCCTGCAAAACGGGCAAACATCATGTGGGTCGATGCGATTTATACCCGTATTGGTGCGAGTGATGATTTGGTTGGTGGTCAATCCACATTCATGATGGAAATGACCCAAACTCAATATGCATTGGCGAATGCCAGCGACCGTTCATTTTTAATCTTTGATGAAATTGGTCGCGGAACAGCCACTTTTGATGGGATGGCGCTTGCCCAGGCCATCATTGAATATGCCACCACGCACTTACACGCTAAGACATTATTCTCAACCCATTACCACGAACTCACTCAATTAGAACAAACCATTCCCTTACTCAAGAATATGCATGTGGCCGTCCATGAAGAAAATGACCAAGTGACCTTTTTATACAAAGTTAGACATGGCTCAATGAGTCGATCGTTTGGTATCCATGTTGCTCAACTTGCGTCTTTACCCAATTCATTGATTCAACGCGCAAAATCAATCCTTGCGATGTTAGAAATGCAACCAAGTGCCTTACCAGTTCAACAGATTCAACCTCAAATATCGCCATTAGAAAAAGCGTTAAAGCAAATCGATCCATTAACCTTATCTCCTATGCAAGCGTTAGAAGTGTTGATGGACTTAAAGAAAAAATTAGGTTAAAGACATGAATAAGATTCACATTCTTTCTTCGCAATTAAGCAACATGATTGCTGCCGGTGAAGTGGTTGAACGCCCGGGTAGTGTCATCAAAGAATTGGTTGAAAATTCGATTGATGCGAAATCAACTCGCATTGAGATTACGATTGAACATGCGGGTCGTACATTGATGGAAGTTCGTGATAACGGTGAAGGCATGAATCAAGTTGATTTGAGTCAATCGATTGTTCGCCATGCCACGAGTAAAATTCGAGACGAATATGATTTGTTTAGAATCAAAACCTTAGGATTTCGTGGCGAAGCGTTGCCTTCGATTGCCAGTGTGTCAACCTTAACCATCACCTCATCAGATGGTTCTGGACCTGGATATCAATTAAAAATCACCGATGGTCTGACCACCATCCAACCCACCTCGAGTCGTCAGGGCACCATTGTGACGGTGGAACAATTGTTTTATAACACCCCAGCAAGATTAAAGTTTTTAAGAAATGATTATATCGAAAGTAGTCACATCATCGATGTTGTCACCCGCATTGCCCTTGGTCATCCCACGATTGCTTTTCAACTAGTGATGGATCAATCTACCGTCTTTACCACCGATGGACGAGGGGATGTCTTGAGCATCATGACGCAAATCTTTGGCAAAGACACCACCCAACAAATCAAACCTTTTGTCTTTCAATCTCATGATGTGAGCATTCAAGGATTTCTTGGATTACCTAGTCTAGCGAAAAGTCATCGCTACGCGATGTATACCTTGGTCAATGGCCGGTCTGTGACATTACCAAAAATCAATCAAGCGATCCTTGAAGCATATCGACCTTTTTTACCACCTGTGCGATACCCATGGATTTTTTTACACTTCAACGTCGATCCTAGTTTAGTGGATGTCAACGTTCACCCAACGAAAAAAGAAGTTAGATTATCCAAAGAAGAAGGACTTAAACTAGCATTAATTCCAGCGATTAAAGAAGCTTTGCAAAAACAAAACTTATCTCCCATGGGTACGTATGATACCTTGCCGCTATCACAACCAACCCTTGAATCAAATCAATCTAACATTAAAGAAAGCAATCAAGAAGTAGGATGGATTCCGTTATCGTTTGAACAACAACAGCAGCGGATGAAGCTTACCGTGATGGCACAGATGCACCTTACGTATCTTGTCTGCAGTGATGATCAAGGAAGTATTTATCTGATTGATCAGCATGCTGCTGATGAACGCATTCGCTATGAGCGACAACTTGATTTGCTCAAAGACAAACAATTAGCCGTTGCCCCATTGGTCCCTGTGATGGTGGATTTAAAACCAAGTCAAATTAAATTATTAACGGAAGAACGACTTCAATTACTCAAGTCTATTGGTTTAGAGTTAGAACCCTTTGGTGCCAATGTCTTGAAGGTCAACACGATCCCTTCATGGGCCCTGCATCAAGCTCAGGTTTATGTGGAAGATTTACTCCATCAATTATTTGAAGAACCAACCTTACAACCGGATAAATTAAGACTTTATGCGTTGGCCTCTAAAGCTTGCAAGACCAGTATCAAAGCTCAAGACATGTTAACCTTAGAAGCAATGCAATCCTTGGTCAATCGCCTTCTTGATTGTCAGTTCCCTTACACGTGTCCTCATGGACGTCCGACGATGGTTCAATTTTCAAAACGTCAATTGGAATCGATGTTTAATCGATCGGGGTTTTAAGATGATTTATGTCATCGGTGGCCCCACGGGCACAGGAAAAACTTCCCTTGCTACGACCCTTGCCAAAGCTTGGCACGCGCCATTAATCAATGCCGATGCTTTTCAAATGTATCAAGGGATGGATATTGGCACCAATAAAGATTTAGCATCCTTACAAGGCATTGAACATTATTTATTTGATGTCATCTCGCCAAAGGAAACGATGACCGTGGCTCGTTATCAACGTGAGGCTCGTCAGTTGTTTGATTCATTACTTAAAAAACATCCTCGAATTATTCTTGTCGGTGGCACTGGACTTTATGTTAAAGCGAGTGTGTATGATTTTAGTTTTGCCCAACATGAAAGCAATCCAGATTTATCAAGATTTGAAACGATGAGTAATGAACAACTTCATGATTATTTAAAAACGGTTGATCTAACGTCCTCTCAACATATTCATCCTCACAATCGGCGTCGGGTGCTGCGAGCGATTGCGATTCTAATCGCGACGGGAAAAACCAAAACAGCGCAAGAACTTGATCAAAAAAAAGAAATCTTATACCCAATCACGTGGGTTGGTATGAATCCTAATCGCGACGAGTTGTATGCTCGTCTTGATGCACGTGTCATGTCCATGGTTAACCATGGTTTAGTCAAAGAAGTTCAAACTTTAATCCAACAATATGGTGACCACCTTCAAGCCTTTCAAGGGATTGGTTATAAAGAAATGATTCGACATCTCGAAGGTGAACTTGACCTTGAAAGCACCATCCAGTTGATTCAACAGTCGACCCGACGATATGCTAAACGGCAATTGACGTATTTCCGACATCAATTTCCAATGACCTGGTATGAGGATTGGCAAACGGCTGCCAAGCAACTAATCCAATGAAACAGGTTGCAAATTATCAAGTAGGTCATCAAGTCGAGATGAAAAAACCTCATCCTTGTCTTCAACGTTCGTCTTTATTTGAAGTCATAAAAATTGGCGCAGACATTAAAATTAAATGTTTAGGTTGTGGGACGATATTAATGATGACCCGTGACCACTTTAATCAACGTTTAAAAACAGTTCTTCCCACTAAATAATTGATTTCATTCCTATTGATAAGGGATGAAAGCTCAACAGATTGGGTTATCGTTTCCAATGATCAACCAACCATCCAAGGTTGTTTTTCATGGGTTATCTTTTGAATTGCCATCTAAAGGACTGGTGGTAATTACTGGAGATTCAGGGATTGGTAAAACTTCTTTGCTTTCGATGATTAGCGGGCAAAAGAAACCGACAAAAGGCAAAATCATTTACCCAAAAAACTGGAAGTTAAATCCTCCTCTTTATTTGGAAGATCAACTTTCTTTAGTGCCTACTTGGCATATCAAAGATTTTATCGTTCACCCTGACACCAACAACGACCTAGATCAACTTGGTCTTCCTTTACATACAAGGAAAAAACGTTTTCAAGAACTTTCAGGTGGGCAAAAAATGAGAGTCATGGTTGCTTTATTTTTTTCTCAACCAAGTGCCTGTTATCTGCTTGATGAACCTACCCATGCATTGGATGATGCCTTAAGAAGATGCATGATTGAGTTTTTAACCAATCAGGCGAACAACCAATTGATTGTGGTGGCCACCCATGATGCTGACTTAATCGCCCAAGCAAATCATGAATTAAAGATGTGTTCAGCCTATGAATCCAAATGGATAGATCACCAATTCAATGCAGGAACTTTTATCAAAGAACAAAAAGTGAGTTTACCGATGAGGAAACATTGGTTAAAAAAACTCTTTTGGTTACATCGAGGACAATGGCTTGGTGTCACCTTAACCATTGCATCGATGATGATTCATGTCGGTTTACTGTTGACCGGATTCATCCAACACTCCTTCGTTCAACAACAAAAACAATATTTAGAGTTAGAAAAACTTGAGCCTTTCTTATGGATTCAAGAAGTTCAACAAACCGATATTCATCAGTCTCCATTTCAATTAACCAAATCCCAAGCCCCTGATCTGCAACAACTTTCCTTGGCGATTTCGATGGTTCCTGATGCAAGGGTGATGATCTCGATTGCTGAGTGGTTTCCTTCCTCTATTTCCATTGAAAATATTATCTTCAATGTGCGATTTATTGATATACCTTATCAAGAAGACCGTCTCAGTGTTTTTTGGATTTATCCTAATGTCACTCTACCGACCTCTCTTGAAATTTCAACTCGTAAAATCATTGACACGATCCCTATATTTTCCTTTGGACGTGAATTAACCACCATCGATAAGCGACCTATTCAGAGTTGGTTTGAACCTCCACAAATTCTTTTATCCTATTGGCAATGGCTTCATTTATTACAAACCAACACCGCCCTTGTGAATGGTGAGGAAGTAACTTACCTCAATATGTATCAAGCGATACACCCTCCTGCTTCGCTTTTGATTCATGATCCTGGTGGCACTGTCAAAAACATACTGCAATCCAATCTCAATCAGCACGATTGGACAATTCATCAGTCCATAGAAAAAACCTATGAACTCAAACATTTGTTATTAGCTTCAACAAGAATTCTCACCCAATTCATCTTTATGGGTTTATGGATTTTAGGATTATTTGTTTGGTCTACGAGACTTCATTGGATCTATCAAAACCATCATGGTCAATGGCGATGGTTACTACTGTTGCATTTTCCAATCAGAAGCATTTGGCAGGCCATATCTTCTAAGACTTTTTTAAGTGGTTTGATGATCTTAAGTATTCTTCAATTCATCTTTATCTTTTTGATGAATCGTTCATACCTGATTCCTGGATCCACGCTTGTCTCAATGGTGATGATTGGTTTGTTGGTGGCTTTAATCGAACACATCAGTCGCTACCTCATTCTTCTTTGGTACGGTCATGCTTGAAGGACATATCATTCAACAATCGTACGGTAAAGAAATTATTTTTCGCGCATTTACTTTTCAATTTCCTTTCCCTTCATTGGTTTTATTAACTGGCGCGAGTGGGAGTGGAAAAACCACGTTGCTTCAACTGTTGAATTTAGTTATTCCCTTTCAAGGACAACTCAGGTTTGATGGCATTGATCTGCATACGTTATCATCTCAAGAACAATTAATCTTTCGCCAACTCAAGATTGGCTGCGTCTATCAAGAGAGTGGATTAATTAAAAATCTCACGGTTGAAGATCATATGAACATGGTTGCCTTGATTAAAGGACCCATCACCTCGAAGGTTGTTCGCCTTGCCTGGGAAGTATTTAAACAAGATGTCAATCTCCATCAGCAAGTCAAGACGTTATCTCGTGGTCAGCAACAACGCTTAGCAATCTTATTGGCGTGTTTTGGCGACTCAAGGTTGTTGTTATTGGATGAACCCACCACTGGCCTTGATTACAATCAACGGCAACGCATCTACAAGTTATTGAATGATTTAAGTCAGGATCGATGTGTGGTGATGGCGACTCACGCGAACCCCAAAGAAGGGTTGGCATACACCCATCACCTAGATTTACCAGTTCATCATCCAACGAGACCGATTCAGTTTTCTACGTTAAAAAATCAATTACCGTTGAGGACTAGTCGACGAGTGTTTCCATTCATTTGGTTATGGAGATTATTAAGAAAGCAACGAAAAAAAGAAAACTTCCGTTGGCAATTTAATGTTTTTCAAACCATCACCTTCACGATCTTAGGGGTGTTGATGTCTTTGATGTTTGTCCTTTCAAAAGAATTATTGATAATCACAGAAACCATGATTGGTGGTCGTTATCAATATGTCAAAACATTCACTAGCCAAACCTTCGAACTTCAATCGACATATTCAGAGGATGCGATTTTCTCCGCTTTCGATTTTCAATTCAACCTCAGAACTCATTATGATGAGGACTATTTTGAGTTTTTAAAACCCTACCATCAATTCTCACTCTATAAGGACGGTTTTTTTCGTCCTCTCAAGGATATTCATCTTGGGTTAATCAATCATTTTGAATCAGTAAACGATTCACCCCATCTAAGGCTGAAGGAGTCATTAAAAGAAGATGAGGTGGTTCTTGGGGTTCAACCTTTTCACTTGAAACTGATGGCAACGATGTTGGATTGCTTTCCTGTTCTTGATGAGGTGAATGAAAAGCTATTGCTAGAACCTTTAGCCATTCATTACGGTGTGGATGTTCCCCAATGGTTGTATCAAGATGAAAAGATTTTTTTCCTTAAACACGTCACCATGACCGCGCAACCGACATGGTTTCATTCTATCCAAGATTATGCTTATGTGATGTACGAAACTAACTTAAGGTTACCAAGTAAAGGCATCGAAGAAATCTATGACACCCAGCCATGGCGAGTTGGCAAAACCATGATGGTGATGACGGATGAACATTCACAACTCTTAACAATGTGGGAGGAAAATGAACAATTTCAACAATATCATCTACAGCGACATGCTACGTTGGGCTGGAAAGTATATCGCTCCAACGTTCCTAGAGAACAAAAACCATCTTGGATCAAAGAAAAAGAAAATTATCATTTTCATTCGTCTTGGGGTTATCACTATTATCCCGATCATCGCTTAAGTGGTTTTGCTCAACCCATGTTCTTTCATCCTCGACAAACGATTGATCCGACGTATCTTGATACGATGAAACAATGTAAAGACCCTTATGATTGGTTGGCGTTAAGTAAACCCGACCAAGTTAGTCATGGGTTTATATTGGCAAATCCAAGCGATGCGATTAAATTAAAACCTGATTCAACGTTAACATTCTTAAAGGATGATGAAATTTATCTCAGTCGAAGTCTTGCTGAAGCATGGGATGTAGGGATTGGGGATAGAATCCATCTAGCATCACCTCTGTATGATGACCACTTGCCGATTGGCATGATTGGTGATTATGATCATCAAACATGGTTAATCCAAGGGATTAACGATTCTCTACAACGATGGATATATCAACGCCCAGGTTGGTGGGAACAGTGGTTAATGGTCAACGCGTATGTCCCAAGTCAAGAGTTATTGCCGGAAGCGTGGGTGATTGAGGATGATCAACGGGAATTGCCAGCATTAGAAGTTAGTAAACCCTTTGCCGAGGTCGTTGGTTCAGTCCGAGAGATTCTACAAGGGGTGATCCTTGGCATGGTAACGGTGGGGGTATTCATCGGATTACCAAGCATGATTTTGTTTTATTATTTTCTTAGACAATCGTTGGTCGATGATAGAAAAACGATGTTTTTACTGATTGGATATGGTGCCCCTTTATCGATGATTCAGCAATGGTATGGTGGTAAACTTGGCTCGTTAATCTTAGAATTGGTCATCCCAACGTTGTTGGTTATTCTAGGTTTTGACTACATCATCAAAACAATGATATCATCAAGCTTTTTTATTGATATCCCGTATCGTTTCCCCGTAGAATCCTTAGCAATTCTAATCGGTCTATTTGGGGTTTTCTACACCACCATGATTGCCCTCCAACATACCATCATGGATCGGTTGTTGAAAAAAAATTAAAACAAACACTATCTTTTTATAAAAGTTATGATATGATTCTTCCGTAGCAGCAAAATGTTAGCTCCTACTAATACTAAGTGAAAGGTTTAGGTTTTCGATGAAAGGCTCAGTCAAGATGTTCAACAAAGAAAAAGGCTACGGCTTCATTCGCACTGAAGACGGAAAAGATGTCTTTTTCCATCATTCTTCGATACTCATGGACGGTTACAAAACCGCCGAAACTGGGGAACCAGTTGATTTCGAAGTTGAAGATTCCGATCGTGGTCCACGCGCCAAAAATATTAAAAAATTACCTCGGTAGTTTTTGATAAATTAGTGCTAAGACAAAAGTCGCCCTCGGGCGACTTTTTTTATTTCATTCATATAAAATTTAACATATAATAGATGAGGTAAATATGGGATTAAAAGCAGGTATCGTTGGTCTACCCAACGTTGGCAAATCAACATTGTTTAATGCCATTACGAATGCTTCGGTTGAAGCAGCGAATTATCCTTTTGCCACGATTAACCCAAACACTGGTGTGGTTGCCGTACAAGATGTTCGTTTAGATTTCTTATCTTCTTTATTTAAACCAAAAAAAACAGTTGCGACCACCGTCGAATTTGTCGATATTGCCGGACTTGTAAAAGGCGCGGCCAAAGGCGAAGGTTTAGGCAATCAATTTTTAGCAGCGATTCGTGAGGCTGATGCCATCGTTCAAGTGGTTCGTTGTTTTGATTCTTCAGAAATTATTCACGTGGAAAATTCTGTTAACCCTGAACGTGACATGGACATCATCAATTTAGAACTTATCCTATCTGATCTAGATACCATTCAACGTCGCTTAGACAAGGTGAATGCAAAAGCTCGAGGCAATGACAAACAAGCGATTGTCGAATTAGCAATGCTTCAAGTCCTTAAACCTCAATTGCTCGATGGTATTCCTGCGCGATTGGCAAACTTAACGCCAGAACAACGTCTCTTAATTGATCAAGAGTATCATCTGTTAACCAACAAACCAATCTTGTATGTGGCCAATATTGCCGAAGATGGGTATGGCTCACTTGCCCAAAACGCTTATTACCAACAAGTGTTAGCCCGCGCGAAAAAAGAAGGCGCTGAAGTGGTCGCCATCTCTTGCGAAATTGAGTCACAAATATCTAAACTTCCTGATCAAGAAAAACAAGAGTTTTTAAATTCATTAGGGATTGTAGAACCAGGCTTAAATCCATTGGTGAGAGCAACGTATCAATTACTTAAACTCGCCACTTATTTTACGGTTGGTCAAGATGAATGTCGGGCCTGGACATTTCATCAAGGCATGACCGCCCCGCAAGCTGCAGGGGTCATTCATACCGATTTTCAAAAAGGATTTATCAAAGCAGAAATCTATCACTACGATGACATGGTCAAATTCAAATCCGAACTCGCAGTCAAAGAAGCAGGTAAATTAAGAATGGAAGGAAAAGAATATGTGGTGAAAGATGGCGATGTTATCTTTTTCCGCTTTAATGTTTAATCTATGCTAGATCCAAAAAAAGTCCGCGTTCGTTATGCACCTTCTCCAACTGGTTTTTTACATATTGGCGGGGCAAGAAGTGCGTTGTTCAATTATTTATTCGCTAAAAAACATCAAGGTCAATTCATCATTCGTATTGAAGATACCGACATCGAACGAAATGTTGCCGGTGGAGAAGTCAGTCAAATTCGTGACTTAAAGTGGTTAGGCATCATTCCTGATGAATCTCCTCTAGAACCTAATCCTAAGTATGCCCCTTACCGGCAAATGGAACGGTTAGCAACCTATCAACAATACGCCGATCAATTAATGAAGCAAGGACAAGCGTATCATTGTTATTGCAGCGAAGAAGAATTAGAACGCTCCAGAGAAGAACAACTTGCCAGTGGCATTGCCGCACCGCAATACAATCGTCGTTGCCTTCACTTAAGTCAACATGAAAAACAAGCCTTCATCGATCAAGGCAGAAAACCTGTCGTGCGCATCAAACTCAATGATCATTTAAAGATTGATTTTGTCGATCTTGTTCGTGGGCCTGTGAGTTTTAATAATGATGATATTGGGGATTGGGTATTAATCAAATCCAATGGCATCCCTACCTATAACTTTGCTGTTGTCATCGATGATTATTTGATGGACATCACCCATGTATTTCGTGGGGAAGAACATTTGTCGAACACACCAAAACAAATTCAAATTTATCAGTATTTAAATTTTCCTATTCCTCATTTTGGCCATATGACCATCATCGTCAACGATCAAGGTAAGAAGCTTTCAAAACGTGATGCATCGATTGTTCAATTCATGTCTCAATATCGGGATATGGGTTATTTGCCTGAAGCCATCTTTAACTTTATTCTTCTCCTTGGTTGGTCTCCAGAAGGCACCCAAGAAATCTTTACAAAACAACAAGCAATTGATGCCTTTGATGCGAAAAGATTATCCTCTTCCCCATCGATGTTTGATCCCCAAAAAATGAATTGGCTAAACAATTTTTATATTAAGCAATTAACAGAGGAACACTATTGGACCATGATTTCCCCTTTTGTTAAAAGTGCTCCAGGTGTTGAACATTTTTCAGAAACTCAATTAAAAATGCTGAGCAACTTATTTAAAGAACAAATTTTATATGGGACACAAATCATTGATTTAATCAAACCAATCTTAAGTCCAACCTATGCTTTTGATGACGAAGCAAAGACCATTCTTTCTTCTAGTGAAGGCAAACAAGCACTAACTTTATTTATTGAAAAGTTTAAATTATTAACCACCCTTGATGGCCCTTCGATCAAGGCAATCTTTAAATCCATTCAAGCTGAAACTGGCTTAAAAGGTAAGCCATTATTTATGCCGGTCAGACTTAAATTAACGGGTCAACTTCATGGTGCGGAATTAGCCAACCTCATTCCGATGCTTGGTAAAGACATCACCCTTCAAAGGTTAATGGGATGAACATCGATTTACTTTTAAAACAAAAATTAATAAAAGCATTTTTAAGTTTGGGTCTTCAGCTTGAAGAAAAAGATGTGGTGATTGAAACCTCAAAAGATCCTAAATTTGGGGATTACGCGACCAACATTTGCTTAAAGTATGCCAAACAACTCAACCTTAAACCTTTAGCCTTGGCGCAATCCATTCTTCCTTTATTAAAAGATCCTGTGATTGATAAAGTTGATATTGCTGGTCCTGGTTTTCTTAATTTTTTTATTCAACCGCTTGCGCTCAGCGAAATTCTTTCGCAGATTTTAACTGCTAAAGATCAGTTCGGTCAGGCCAACCTAGGTCAAGAGCGAACGATTAATTTGGAATTTGTCTCCGCCAATCCCACCGGTCCCATGCACGTCGCTCATGCGCGGGCTGCTGCCTTAGGGGATGTGATTGCAACGTTATTGCAACACGTGGGTTACCGTGTCACCAGAGAATTTTATGTCAATGACGCTGGGGCACAAATCCGTAACCTGGGGTTATCGATTTTTGCTCGTTATCGAGAATTAATGGGTGACAAGGTCACGCTTCCAGAAGACGGATATTTTGGTAAAGACATCATCGAGATCGCCAAGGACGTTCGAAATCAATATGGAGACAAGATCGTTTCCTTTGATGAAGCTTTCTTTAAAAAAATTGGGATCGACAAACAACTTCAACGCATCCGTGAAGATTTAGATCGTTTAGGGGTCGCTTTTGATGTGTATCGATCGGAACAAGCGATTCGTGATGAAGGCCAAATTGCTGTGACTTTAGAAAAACTTAAACCTTATTTATATGTTGATCAAGGGGCGACGTATTTAAAGACCACTACCTTTGGCGATGATAAAGACCGGGTCATCATCAAAAGTGATGGTCAATATACTTATTTCTTACCCGACATTGCGTATCACTTAGATAAATTAATTCGTCCACATCATCAATTGATTGATATCCTTGGTCCTGATCATCACGGGTATATTGGCAGAATGAAAGCCGCCTTGACGATGTTAGGTTATCCTAAAGAAACATTAGAAGTCTTGGTGATGCAATTGGTGAGTTTAACCCAAGATGGCAAAGAAGTTAAAATGTCTAAACGAACGGGTGTCGGTATCACGTTAAGAGAGTTGGTGGAAGAAGTTGGCAAAGATGCAGCACGATACTTTATTGCCGCTCGCTCTTACCATAACCCTCTTGAATTTGATTTAGATCTTGCCAAAACCAAGAGTAGTCTCAATCCACTTTATTATGCTCAGTATGCTCATGCTCGTTTACAAACGTTATTAAAAACCGGAGCAGATTTAGGCCTTGATGCTTCTGGAACAGGTTTGGACACGCAAGAAGAAGTTGATTTATTAAAACATTTAAGTCACTTTCCTCACATGGTCATCCAAGCAGCCCAAGCTCGTGAACCAAGTATCGTCGCCCAATATGCACAACAACTTGCAAGTTATACCCATAGTTTCTATACTATAAGACGGGTTATCGACCGCGACCAACCAAAATTGTCGGCTGCAAGACTCGCCCTTGTGAAAGCAAGTGCCCAAGTCTTAAAAAACAGTCTTGCCATATTTGGAATAAGCGCTTTAGAAACCATGTAAAAAAGGAGCATCTCATGCCAAAATCCATGTTAGAACTCGCCCACGAATTTATTGTCGGTAAAAAAAAGGCAGTCACCTTTAAAGAAATTTGGCAATACGTCCAAAAGCAAACCGATGAAAAAGAATCGCTCCAACTTGGTCGGTTTTATAAATTGATTACGTTAGATGGTCGTTTTGTTGCGCTTGGTAGCAACAAGTGGGACTTAAAAGAAAGATACACATTCAAAGAGTTGTACGATGATGCTCGTGGCGTCTTTAGAGAAGTCGAAGCTCCAGAAGAAGCTGGTGAAGAAACCGATGAAGATCCATTTAATGAAGATGGTGAATCTGAAGATGAAGACGAAGACAAACCTAAGAAGCGTAAAACGGATGACGAAGATTAACGTCAACGTAAAAAAAGAAAGAAGGATCAATCTATGCCACTCGTTAGTATGAAAGAAATGTTAATCAAGGCTTACAAAGAAAAGTACGCAGTTGCTCAATTTAATATTAATAACCTTGAATGGACGCTTGCTATTTTGGATGAATGCCAAGCCCTTAAAGCCCCTGTGATTCTAGGTGTCTCTAGTGGCGCAGCCAAGTACATGGGTGGATTTAACACCGTCATGGGCATGGTTCATGGGTTAATCAAAGATAAGAAATATACAATTCCGATCGCGGTTCATCTTGACCACGGCGAATCGGTTGAAATTTGCAAGCAAGCAATTGATGCGGGATTCACTTCCGTGATGATTGATGCTTCCCACCATCCGTTAGAAGAAAATATTAAGTTTACCAAGGAAGTAGTTAAATACGCCCACAGCAAGTCACCACTTGTTTCCGTTGAAGCTGAACTAGGTCGCGTCGGTGGTCAAGAAGATCATGTGGTCGCAGAAACATACTACGCGATTCCTTCAGAATGTGCTCGTTTGGTTAAAGAAACGGGTATCGACTGTTTAGCGCCAGCCTTAGGTTCAGTCCACGGTCCTTATGAAGGTGAACCAAAATTAGGTTTTAAAGAAATGGCAGAAATTCACAAACTTACCAACATGCCATTGGTTTTACATGGTGGTTCTGGTATCCCTGATTTCCAATTAAGAATGGCGATTGAACGCGGCACTGCTAAAATCAACGTCAATACCGAAAACCAAATGGAATGGACAAAGATTGTTCGTGAAGTCTTGGCAAAAGATGCTAAGGTTTATGATCCACGTAAGATCATTGGCCCAGGCAAAGAAGGTATTCGTAAAGTTGTCAAAGCTAAATACGAAGTCTTTGGATGCATCGGTAAAGCAAACTAATTCAAAGGTTACATGAAAACCCATCCATCTTGATGGGTTTTTTCTTTTCTAGACCTTCACAATGAGTTAAAATAATGTTATGCGTGAATCATATTTAGAAGATGCTTATCAGGCATGTTTAATTGCCAGCAAAGAAATTTTAGCGATTTATCAAACTGATTTTACGTTTGAAAACAAAGAAGATGCATCTCCTGTCACCATTGCCGACAAAAAAGCCGATATGATGATTCGTCAATATTTAAAAGAACGTTATCCAACGTTTGGTTTCTTAACCGAAGAATCCAGTGATGATTTTTCTCGACTTCATCAACCTTATGTTTGGTTAGTTGATCCTATTGATGGGACGAAAGACTTCATCGCTAAAAACGATGAATTCACAATTAACATTGCCCTTGTTCATCGTCAACAAGTGGTGCTAGGTCTTGTTCATATCCCGGCTAAAAATGAAACTTACTATGCCATCAAAGGTGAAGGGGCTTTTTATCGATTCCAACAACAAGATGTTCGCATTCACGTGAATGACAAATTAAATAATTTAACGGTGCTTACCTCCCGATTTCATCTACAAAAACAAGAAGAAGATGTGATTAAAAAGTATCAACAGTTAGGAAAAATTATGAAAGTAGAAACTTTTGGAAGTGCACTCAAGGCTTGTCGAATCGCTCATGGTTTTGCAGAGATTTCCTATCGGTTATCCCCAGGTACCAAAGAATGGGATACCGCCGCAAGTGATTTAATTGTTACTGAAGCGGGTGGTTTTTTTATCAAACCTAACAAAGAAAAATATTGGTATAACAGGCAAGACGTTCGCAACATTGAAGGGTATCTTATTTTGAATCGACTTGAGAATTTCTTGTTATGAAACGGTTCTCTATTTTCTTACCGTTGGTTATTCTCGTTGCCTCGTGTGACGGTGTGCTTTCTTCAACCAGTTCCCAGGTAACCACTTCAAGTGAAATCATTTCTTCGTCTTCATCCACAGTTTCGGGATCAACGTCTCAACTGTCTCCAATTGTCACGATTGATCTATATAATCTCAATGATTTTCACGGGGCAGTTGAACATAATCCATCCAATAAAGAAATGGGCATTAATCGACTGGCTGGATATTTTAAAACCCAACTTGCAAACAACCCTAACAGTGTTTTTCTCTCCAGTGGCGACATGTGGCAAGGTAGTGCCGATAGTAACATCACTCGTGGTCGACTCGTGGTTGATGCGATGAATCAAATGGGTTTTTCTGCGATGGCCATAGGCAATCATGAATTTGATTGGACGGATGAATATTTATTTTTAAACCAAACCCGATCGGACTTTCCTTTATTAGGCATTAACATCATGGCCCAAGCGACCAATCAGCGAGCTGCGTTTGCTGATGCTTCGATCATGATTGAACGAAGTGGCATCCAAATTGGCATCATTGGCACGATTGGTGCTTCCTTAGAAAGTACCATTCTCACGAGCGCAGTTGCTCCTTATGATTTTGTCCCCTATACAAATTTAGTTAAGGATGAGAGTCAACGATTAAAGAATTTAGGGGCTGACTTAATCGTGTTACTCAACCATGACGGAACGGTTGAGTCTGGCGTGATGCCTTATGTTGACGCAGTCTTTAATGGTCACACCCACCGGCGCGAAGTCTTTCATGTTGGTGGCAAACCAGTGTATCAAGGTCAAGCTTATGGCCAAGCAATCAGTCATGTTCGATTTGCATTTAATACGGCAAACATGATTCCTAGTTTTATTCAAAATCAATCTGGTGTTTACACCTATGAATCGTTATCAAGTTCGAATCAATTCCCACAAGAAGATGTTGAGATGAAAGCGTTATATGATACTTATTTGGTGAATGAAATCAACGAAGTAAAAAACGAAGTGATTGGTGAAGCAGACGAAGCATTGACTCGTCAACAATTAGGACAATTTGCGGTTGATGAAATGTTACGGTTTGCTCAAACCGTGAAGGAAGATGTGGTGGCAAGCTTTCATAATTCTGGTGGGGTTCGCGCGACGATTGATGCTGGTGAAGTCACCTATGGTGAACTTTATAAAGCATTTCCTTTTGATAATGAATTGATGATTGTTGAAGTCACTGGTACACAATTGCTATGGTGGTTATCAGCAGGTTTATATCAAAAAACCATCCCCAATTTAACCCCTGTGGATGAGAATCAATCTTACTGGATTATTTCCATTAACTTTTTAACCGAACGACATCTTGAGTCTTCATCTTATCCCCATGATTTATACACAGCGATCAACACCTATCAATACATTCGTGAACAATTAAAAACCCGGTGGTTATCTGAAGGAACCATCCGGGCGAGTGACTACAATTAATTGATTTTTATTTGGTTTGTAGTTCAATCGGTAATGCTTGTGGCTTTTCTCCTGCAAGTTTAACAGCGAGCACCCCAGGGACTTCTTCCATTAAAATTACTTCTAAGCCACCGGATAACGTCGAATCGATTAATCCACAAGAAGAACAAGCACCTTCCATACGTAAATAAACAATTCCGTCAATAAAGGAATCAAATTCAACATTGCCGCCATCACGAATAATAAATGGGCGAACTTTATCTAACGCTTCTTCAATTTGTTGTTCAATGGTCATGCTCATATCATAGCGAGAAATCTAACTTCTGGCAATCAATACAATTTTACCAATAAAAAACCATCGTCTTGAAACGATGGTATGGTGCCCGGGGACGGACTTGAACCGTCATGGTGTCGCCACCGCAGGATTTTAAGTCCTGTGCGTCTACCGATTTCGCCACCTGGGCAACGACATGGTCTCCCGCGAAGGAATCGAACCTTCGACCCCTTGATTAAAAGTCAAGTGCTCTAACCGTCTGAGCTAGCGGGAGTCTGTTGGCTGGGGTACCTGGGATCGAACCAGGGAATGATAGAGTCAAAGTCTATTGCCTTACCACTTGGCTATACCCCAAATGACGAATGGTGGAGGCTGGTGGATTCGAACCACCGAACCCGAAGGAACTGATTTACAGTCAGCTGCGTTTGGCCGCTTCGCTAAGCCTCCATCGGTGGGATTGCACTGTAGCTAATGGTGGATGTTGAGGGGTTCGAACCCCCGACCTCCGCCGTGTAAAGGCGATGCTCTCCCAACTGAGCTAAACATCCCTTGGGCTTACGCGTGCTTACTTAATATACCAAACACCGTTTTTCTAGTCAATCAAAAGCCACAACAAAATCGAGGAATTTAATACCCTTTTTTGCCGAGTAAGCGAAACATATTTCGTTTATATATTTCTACACCTGGTTGATTAAACGGATTGATGCCGAGTAAGTAACCAGAATACGCGCATGCTTTCATAAAGAAGTAAATTAAGTGACCTAGATGTTGGGCATCCATTTGATCGATGGTTAGTAAAATCACTTGGACTTGGCCTTCCTCGACATGGGCTTGTAGGGTTCCTAAATAAGCCTTTTCATTGACTAAAGATAAGGGTCTTCCTGCTAAATAATTTAAACCATCCGCATCATTGATACTCAAAGGAACGGATAAATCTAAAGAAGGTTTTTTAACATATAACACCGTTTCAAATAAGATAGGCGATCCATCTTGAATAAATTGACCAACACTATGTAAATCAGTGCTGAACGAAACCGATCCTGGAAGTAAACCCTTATTTTCTTTACCTTCCGATTCCGCAAAGAGTTGTTTTAACCATTCTGAAATCATTGCAAATTGTGGTTCATAAGTGACAAACATTTCCACTGATTTATCTTGATAGAGTTGATGTCGAGCAATGGCATATTGAATCGCTAAGTTAGATTCAATGTGATTATTGGAATAAGACTGCATGGCTTCTTTTGCACCTTGCATTAATGCTTGGATATCGATCCCTGCTGCGGCGATTGGTAATAAACCTACTGCCGTTAAAACAGAATAGCGGCCACCAATATCATCAGGTAAGTTAAAGGTGACATATCCTTCTTGGGTTGCCAGTGATCTTAGCGCACCTTTTTCTTTATCAGTTGTGGCAAAAATAGCATTTTTTGCCGCTGCTGCGCCAACTTTCTTTTCTAATAGCGATTTCAATAATCGAAAGGCAATTGAAGTTTCCGTGGTGGTTCCTGATTTAGAAATGACATTAATCGCGAAAGTTTTACTTTCTAGATAATCTAGAATTTGTTGGGTGTAAGTTGGCGAGAAGGTTTGTCCCATATAGATAATTTCTAATTCTTTATCTTTTTTTGGATATAACCCTTTAATCGCTTCGATGACAGCTCTCGCCCCTAAATAAGATCCACCAATTGCGCAGACCACAAGGACTTGAAAGTTTTTTCGAATGCCTTTTGCAACTTCTTGAATGAGTTGAAATTCTTTTTTATCATAGGTAGCCGGCCACTGATCCCAACCTAAAAAATCACCACCAGGTCCTTTTTTGGTAGCAATCATGTCGGTGATTCGATTGATTTTGTCTTGATATTCCGTCAAGGGACCTTTCAGTTTGATGTGAGTTAAATTTAATGAGAGCATTTTCTACTCCTCCAATTTCTTTTTTTGTAAAGCGATCCAAGTCGGTAGCATTTGTTTTAGGGGGCTAAAGTCAATTTCATGTGGGGGAACCTTAAACCAAAAGGGGTGAGCTTGGTCTGTTAATTCTTCACGCTTATACAAACGTTTGATTGAAAGTTTGAGGTGTTGATTGGATGGATCAATTTCAAGAACTTTAACTCGAACGTATTCACCAACAATAAGATAAGTTTCTATGTTTTTAACATAATCATCAGAAATCTCTGATATGTGAATGAGTCCTTTTTGTCCATTTGGGAATCCAATGAATGCTCCATAAGGTTGAATATCGATGACTTTGCCAACAATGATCTCTTCAACTTGATAACTATTCGTGTTCATCGTTTGAGTAAAGCTTTCAACAAACTAAGATCGTCTTCGTTCACAATTTTAAAATTCATTCTACTACCAGGGATGACATGAACTTTTTTTTCCATTAACGTTAGTAAACTGGCATCATCACTTGCTGTTTTTATCTTAAGTGATTTTGCATGTTCGTGCGCTTCAAGTATCGTTTGAAATTGAAAAGCTTGTGGAGTTTGAGTCAAATAGATATCTTTTTTGCTCACGTAATTATGAAGCGTGGCTTGCTCATCCACCACAAACAAGGAATCATTGACATGCCGTCCAAGGGTGATGGCAGAATAACTCTTCAATGCACCCACCAATTGATCAATGAGATAAGTGGTTAACAGAGGTCTTGCAACATCGTGAATAAGAACATAATCCGGTTTCGTGTGTAATTGAGCATAAATCAAGCCTTGATAACTCGATTCTTGTCTTGTTTTTCCACCGACAATCACATGAATACTTTTTTTCTTTGCCCAAAGTTTAACTTCATCTTGGACTTCTGGTAATGCTTTTTCATTGACGACCAAAATGATTTGATCGATTTTTTTATGCTTAACAAATGTTTCCAAGGTAAATTGATAAAGTTTTTTACCTTGAATACGTAAAAATTGTTTAGGCGTTACCGTTCCTTTCAGTCGTAATCCTTGGCCTGCAGCTAATAAGATAGCAGTGATCATATTAATTTTTTACTTCTTTTAAAGCGAGTAACTCTGTAATCGCCATTTGTTGAATGTTAAGTTGAATCACTTTTTCTAAAAGTGAATTTCTTGAATAGTCGGCTTCACAAACAAAATTAACCCGTTCATCTTGAATGAGTAACTTGGCTTTGTCTTCATGACCTTTTGAAAAAACTGCAATTGACTTCCCTCCATGTTCCTTTGCCATTAGCATGGCAGGCACATCAGTAAGTCCATCGCCTATGTAAATTAAATTTCGATAATTAATTCTTTTCTTTTTTGTTCTTTCGTTGACCTTATCGTCTTCGGATTGATTTAAAATCCCTTTAGCAATTCGGAAGAAGTATTGAGTTTTCATTGTGTAATTGATTGCAATTTTTGGCCAAATAGCTTCTTTGGAAGTTTTGGAAAATAAAAATTCACAACCAAATATCTTCATAAATTCTTTTGCAATTTTTGTGCCTTCAATGATTTCTTTGGTTCCTGAAGTAATAATATAATGTTCAACAACTACCCCTTGCGAATCACCAAACTCATTAATTCGACTAAACCAGGATTCTAGACCGGGGAAAAAACGAACGCTTTTTCCCAAAGAAAATAAATAGTCTTTTGTAAGTTTAACGCCTCTTTTTTTACTCTCTTCGATCATCATGTACATATAAGAAAGAATTTTTTCCATCCCGTTTTGAATTGAATTTTGATTTGTTTTTTCCCAAAATTCTTCAGGTTTCATCCCTAAAGATGGAATAAAACTAAAGTTTTGTAAATCTTCTATGGCCAGCGTTCGATCAAAGTCATAAATGATACCAACGATTGGTTTTTTCATGTTTATATTTTATCACAAAATGAAAATAATCATCATTTTTCCTATGAAATAATCATTTTTTATATCAATATTTTTTGCTTCATTCTGACCAGGGGCAATCATTGATTAGATGAGAGAATATGCTATAATTTTATCGTTATATGACAACCCTAGAAATCATCTTATTGATCATCATCATCGTCTTATGTATCTATTTACTTCTTGGCTTATTTTTTACATTTCAAATGAGAAGTTTTTTTATTCAATTAAGCAAAAGAAAAGATGCAATCGATGTCTTAACTGCCCAAAAATATGATTTATTGAGGATGATCGGGAAACTATTTGTCAGGCATCAAATAGATGTTCCACAAGAGTTTATTCTTTCAAAACGTCCACGGTTTGAGGATACCTTGCAAAATATTAAAGATACTGAACGAACCATCGTGAAGAGTTTTCTGGTGCAAACCGCTCAGGCCCTTTTTTATTACGGTGAACAAAATCAAGCCTTATCGGTTAATCCAGAGTATGTGTCGCTAAAAAAGTCACTAGCAGAAGTTGATGAATTATTTCGTAAACAAGTTGCAGTCTATAATGCAGCTGCTACCAATTACAATTGGTGGCAAAGCTTTTTTTTATACCGATGGATCTCTATTATTTTTCGTCACAAGTCCAAAGAATTAATTTCTTAGAAGAGGTAATCTATGAAAAAACCAGTCATTCTCGTCATCATGGATGGGTATGGTATTCGTAAGGAAACTTATGGTAACGCCATTGCCAAAGCAAAAAAACCTAACCTTGACAAATATTTTTCCCGATTTCCATATACAGAAATAGAAGCATCTGGCTTGATGGTGGGGTTACCTTTAGGACAAATGGGTAATTCTGAAGTAGGGCATTTAAATATTGGCGCGGGAAGAATTGTTTATCAATCCTTAACCTTAATTGATCAAGCGATCGTGGATGGAACGTTTGAACAAAATCAAGCTTACTTAAAGGCAATGACATATGCAAAAAAGAACAATAAAAAATTACATATTTTAGGATTGGTTTCGGATGGTGGAGTTCATTCCCATCTTGAACATCTCCAAGCCATCATTAAACTTGCTTCCAAACAAAAGGTCAGTCGGGTTTACTTTCATGCATTTATGGATGGTCGAGATGTTGCTCCCCAACTTGGCGAAACCTATATTCAACGCTTGGTTGAGACGATGAATAAGTTTAAAACAGGTCAATTAGCATCCATTGGAGGCAGGTACTACGCAATGGATCGAGATAAAAACCTTCAACGCGTTGCCAAAGCTTATGATGTCCTTGTCCACCAAAAAGGCCCAAGTTTTAAAGATTATCGTGCATATTTTAAAGACCAGTATGCATCCCTTCCAAAAGAAGGCAAGGATCCAAGTGATGAATTCTTAATTCCTCACTATGCTGATGGTATTGATGGCAAAATTCAAGATGGCGATGCTGTCATTTTTATGAACTTTAGACCCGATCGTGCGATTCAACTTTGCACCTTGCTCACCAACCCAATGTTTTACGCTAACCCTCCTATCAAGGATGGCAAACCTTCTTGGATAGCTTATCAACCTCTATCACCTTTAAAAGATATCCAATTAGTACAAACGATGAAATATGCTGATTCAGTTAAAGGTGACATTGCGTTTAAGTTACCAACGCTTGATAACACCCTTGGTCCTTGGTTAGCGAATCATAGTAAAAAGCAATTACGTTTAGCCGAGACTGAAAAGTATCCTCACGTCACGTTTTTCTTTGATGGCACCATCAATTATGATGGGGTAGAAAAACCAGAATTACCAGGGGCAAGAAGAGTGTTAATCAACTCCCCCAAAGTTGCAACCTATGACTTACAACCAGAAATGAGTGCCTATCAAGTTCGTGATGCATTGATGAAGGAACTTAATCAAGGTGATCTCGATGTGGCCATTGTTAATTTTGCCAATTGTGACATGGTTGGTCATACGGCAGTGGAATCGGCAGTGGTTAAATCGGTTGAGGTGGTTGATGAATGTGTTGGTTCGGTGATTGATTGGTGCCAACAACATGGCGGTAAGCTCATTGTTACTGCAGACCATGGCAATGCCGACCAAATCTTAACCGCCGATGGTAAACCCCATACTGCTCATACCACGAACCTCGTTCCAGTTGCCATTAACATCCCTGGCATTCGTTTAATGCCAAAAGGTGGCAAGTTAGGAAACCTTGCACCAACGATTCTTGATTTGCTTGGATTAGAGAAACCTATTGAAATGACCGAGAAAAGTCTTATTATTAAGTAAATGCATAAATGGAGGCAGTCCCAATGACCAAAGTCTTAAAGTTTAGCGAATATCCTTTACACTTACCAAAATTCCCTAAAATCGAGAAGAAGTTTAATGTTTTATTGGCGGAATTTGAAACAGCAGCCAATGCTCAAATTCAACGTCGAATTATGAATAAAATTGGTAAATTTATGGATGAAGTTCAAACCGACTTCACGATCATATCTGTTCGCCACTCTATTGATACACGAGATGAAACGTATAAAAAAGCTAATGATTTGATCAACGAAGTTGGCCCGATGGTCCAAGGTCTTGGCAATCGCTATTCAAAAGCAGTATTAGCGAGCAAACATCGCGTTGAACTTGAAAAAATAGTTGGATCTTTCTTATTTAAGAAATTAGAACTTGCGGCAAAAACTTTTGATCAAAAAATCCTTCAAGATTTACAAGAAGAAAACCGCCTCTCTACTGAATATGATGCTTTAATGGCAAGTGCTCAAATTGCCTTTGATGGTGGAACCTATAACTTATCGCAAATGGGTAAATTTGCAGTAAGCAAAGACCGCGATATCCGGAAACGTGCAAGCAAAGCAGTCGAGCAATGGATGGAAGAAAAAGAACAACCATTGGCTGATATCTACAGTAAATTAGTGACTTTACGTCATGGCATGGCGAAGAAATTAGGATATGGATCCTTTACCCAAATGGCATATGACAGAATGGGGAGAACTGATTATGGTCCTAAAGATGTCAAATCTTACCGTGATCAAATTCTTGAATCCGTTGTCCCTTTATCCAACAAGTTAACCAGACAACAAATCAAACGGATTGATGTACCAGCACCAAAGTTTTATGATTTAGCCATTCAATTCAAGGATGGAAATGCCACACCTAAAGGTGATAAAAACTATTTAGTGAAAGCAGCATTAACCATGTATAAAGATATGGGTGAAGAAATTGGTGAGTTTTTCCAAGCGATGGTGGACCAAGAACTCTTAGATTTAGAGGCAAAACCAGGCAAACGTGGTGGCGGTTACATGACCTTCTTCCCTCGCTATCAAATGCCTTTTGTTTTCTCTAACTTTAATGGCACTGCCGGTGACGTTGATGTCTTAACCCACGAAATCGGTCATGCGTTCCAAGGGTTTATGTCAAGAAAAATTAAACCTGTTGAATACCGTGATACAACGATGGAAGAAGCAGAAATTCATTCGATGTCGATGGAATTCTTTGCTACACCATACATGGAATCTTTCTTTAAAGAAGATAAAGATAAATACTTATTTGGTCACTTAGAAGGTGCCATTAACTTCTTACCATATGGTGTCACCGTCGATGAATTCCAACATTGGGTTTATGAAAATCCAACCGTCACCCACGATCAACGTTGTGCCAAGTGGCGTGAGATTGAAATTAAATACACCCCTTATAAGAAATACACTGGATTCCCTCTATATGAAAAGGGTGCTCGCTGGATGAGACAAGCCCATATTTATTCTTCACCCTTCTACTATATTGACTACACACTCGCCCAAGTGATCGCCTTACAATTCTTAGGTTTAATGAAGAAAAATCATGCTAAAGCCTGGAAAAAATATGTCAAAGTTTGTTCCCTTGGAGGCAAGTACCCATTCACTCAATTATTGGAAAAAGCCAAACTCAAGAATCCATTCTTAGACGGTACCATCAAGAAAACCTTTAGACCTGTTAAAAAGTTATTGAAAGAATACGGTCAAAAGTTACAAGCTTAATCAAATTCACAAAGGAAAAAACTAGTTTAAAACCTAGTTTTTTTTATTTTAAAAACTTAAACAAAGTAGGTTAAATAAGTCAAGAAATATTTATTATTTTTTTCTTGAAAATAATCTTTACAATTCTATTCCTATGGTATGATGAACTCATAACTAATTGAGTCTTTTTGGAGGCATCAAACATGGAAGTTAGGTTAGAAAATTTAACCAAAATTTTTGAAAGTAAAAATTCAGAAAGGACCATTGCGGTTAATAACTTTAATTTTACAATTCCTGATGGAAAACTAGTCGGCTTACTTGGGCCATCTGGGTGCGGTAAATCAACCACTTTATATATGATTTCAGGCTTACTTTATCCTACTCAAGGGAGAATCTTTTTTGGTGATGAAGATGTCACTGAACTATCTCCGGAACAACGTGGGATAGGTTTGGTCTTTCAAAACTACGCATTGTATCCTCATATGACGGTAAGAAAAAACATTAGTTTTCCCTTGGAAAATATGAATCTAAAAAAGACAAATGTTGATGACGCTATTCATAAGGCAAATCTCTCAATTTCACCAAAAGAATCAAAAATTTATTATCAATTCCTAAAAGACGCCATTGTTTTAAAAAATAAATTCAAACGCCTTGAAAGTGAAGCCAAGGCTGTCTACCAATCTAAACGCCTTGATTTGATCAAAGCCAAGCAATCCAATGGTATCAAGAACTTAAAAAACGAATTTACGCAACAATTAAAATCCTTTCAAACTGAATATCAAACCGCCCTTGCCAAATTAACGCCTAAAAATCTTAAGGAATTAATCTCTTTTATAAACTCGAGTTATCAAACCATCAATAAGGGTTATCAAACCAAGAAACGTCAACTCATCCTTCAAAGTTTAATCAATCCTACTCAATGGGTTAACTTCCAAGAAAAACTTTGGAAAAAACTCTCTAGTGTAGTTCCTACCCAATTAAAACAAGTTGAAGAAGCTCGATATAAAAACTATTCACAATTCATTCATGATGAAGTGGTTGCCATGGCCAAACTTGTCGGGATTGAAGATCAATTAAAAAAGAAACCTGCCCAATTATCTGGTGGTCAACAGCAACGGGTAGCGATTGCTAGAGCGTTGGTGAAGAAACCTAAGGTCTTATTATTGGATGAACCGTTATCCAATCTTGATGCCCGATTAAGACTGCAAACCCGTGAAGAAATTAAACGAATTCAAAAAGAAACAGGTATTACCACTGTATTTGTGACTCACGACCAAGAAGAAGCAATGTCAATTTCTGATGAAATCGTCTTGATGAATTATGGGGCGGAACAACAAAAAGGTAATCCCCAAGAAGTCTATAACCAACCACAAAACTTATTTGTTGCTAAGTTTTTAGGGATGCCACAAATCAATCTTTACCAAGCCACCATCAAACAAGGGAAGGCATACATACAAAACCAAGTTGTGTTTGAGTCAAAGAAACTAGGGAACTTTGAAGGTTCCGTTTTAGTCGGAGTTAGGCCAGAAGGGTATGAAATTGATGATAAGGGAGCCTTATCTTTGCAACCTCAATTTGTTGAAATGATTGGTCGTGATATGTCACTTGTCGCCTCGCACCCTGATGCTTTAACCCCTAGCATCCGTGTTGTATTGGCCATGGACGAATTTAAATTTAACCCTAATCAGATGATTCGAATGAGGCTCAAACCTCTTAAAACTTTTGTTTTTGAAAAAGACACTGGCCGGAGGCTTGCATAATGTTAGATCACAAACGTGATTTAAAGGCTTGGTTTTATCTTGCGATCCCATTGTTTTTAATGTCGATCTTCACCTTCTATCCTCTGGTTAAAACTTTATTAATATCCGTTTTTTCAGAATATAATCCACTGACGGACGATTTTGGTCGTTATTTTGATTTTTATGCATATCTTGCCGTCTTCAATGATCGCTTTTTCATTCAATCATTATCCAATTCAATGGTTTTGGTTTTTGTTTCCGTTCCGATTTCCACCATTCTCGCCTTGTTAATTGCCGTGGCTTTAAATTCAATCAAAGGTTTACAAAAAATCTTCCAAACTATTTTTTTCTTACCTTATGTGACCAACGCTCTTGCCATTGGGATGGTATTTAATGTTATGTTTTCTCATCCATTGGTTTCCGGCATCGCTGCAGAAGGATTAATTAATACATTATTTCAAACCAGCATTGATTGGGTTGGTCCGACGGCAACCTATGACCGCTGGATGTTGGTTGTTCTCATTTACTCCATTTGGAATGGGCTAGACTTTAAAATTCTTGTTTTTATCGGTGGATTACAAAGTATTTCAAAACAATATTATGATGCCGCTAAAGTGGATGGCGCTCCAAAAAAACGCGTCTTTTCTAAGATTACCATTCCCTTACTTTCTCCAATCATTTCTTACATTTTGGTCACCTCATTCATTGGTGCATTTAAATCCTATGAATCGGTCCTTGCCGTTGTTGGTTCTGCTGGGAGAAGTTTAGATCGCGACCGGTGGACTGCGGTTGCTTATATTTACGACAAAATAGGCGTTGCTGGGGTTGATTTAAATGGTATTTCTTATTACTCACGGGGGGCAGCCTCCGCGGTTGTACTGTTTGGCATTATCATGGTGTTTACCTTCGTAAATCTATACATCAGTAAACGTACGGTTCATTACTAAAGGGAGGGAATTGAAATGATTACCATGGCTTCCTTGCCCCGTCAAGATTATCAAAGTTCAAAGCTTCGAGTTCAGCGAAGAAATCAATTTTTTTCCGGTTTATTAACCTACTCATTCCTTAGCGTGATGGCAGTCATTATCATCATCCCTTTTTATTGGATGTTAAATGTATCTTTCCAAAGTAACAATGAAGTTTTAAATTCTTTAAATGTTAGTTTTTTTCCTAAAGTTTTCTCTCCACAAAACTATGTCAACACGTTCTTTTATAGTTCTTCTGCACAAGGAAATATTGATTTTTCTAGGTACTTACTCAATACCACCATTGTTGCTGTGTTTAGTACCTTAGGCGGCACCTTGTTTTCAATCTTTGTTGCCTTTTCTTTGGCGAGGTTGAACTTCAAAGGAAGAGACCTCATTTTCACCATCCTTCTTGCCACCATGATGATCCCTGGAGAAATGTTGGTCATTTCTAACTTTGTGACGGTATCTCGGTTGGGTTGGGTGAATGCAAACAATGAAGGTTCCTATTTAGCTGTCATCATTCCTTTTCTGGTTTCTATCTTTCATATCTATTTACTTAGACAAACCTTTAAACAAATTCCTAATGAGCTTTATTACGCTGCAAAAGTCGATGGGTGTACAGATTTTAAATATTTATGGCAAATCATGGTGCCGATGGCGAAATCTTCGATTGTGACGATTATCATTCTTCGGGTGATGGGGACTTGGAATGCTTATATTTGGCAAGACTTGGTTGCCAACGAACGCTTTAAGATGATCACCACCTGGTTAAGAAGTTCATTTGTGGATTCAGATGCCACTGGCTCTGGACGAGTCTTAATTAATTACCAAATGTCGGCCACTGTTATTGTGACAGTTCCCCTATTATTGCTATTCTTTTTCTTTAGAAAATACATCATGAGGGGGGTTTCAAGAAGCGGGATTAAGGGTTAACCAATCCTTTACAATAAAGGTTCTTAAATTTTATCTAGAATGTTATAATTTCAATGGAGGAAGTTGAATGCATATTTTGAAGAAAAGTAGTTCACTAATTTTACTCGTTGCAGTTGGCATTATTTTAAGTGCTTGCGAAACAAGAACGTCATCTGATGATAGCAATCAAAGTTCGTTTGAACCAGTCATTCGAAAAATTGTTGACTGGCATGAACTATCCCCTGACACCACGTTTGACACGACCAATGATGTTTCCATCACCTTTTGGCATCGAATGGGTGCATCAAGTCAGTTAATCGTTCAACGTTGGATTAATGAATTTAAAGTCCTCTATCCTAATGTGACGGTCCTAGAAGAAAAAGTGGCCACCGATTATAACGCCCTTTCAAGCAAGGTTGCTTTATCGATTGCTTCTGGAACTGAACCAGACATCGTTGAAAGTTACCCTGACCATGTCGCCCGTTATGCTCAAGCCAAATCACCATTAGCTTTAAATCATTTTATTAATCACCCTACCTTAGGCTTAACTCAAGAAGAGGTGGATGATTTTTTACCTGGTTTATGGAATGAAGGTCAAAGTTATGACAATGCCGGGACGATTTTATCCTTACCATTTACAAAATCATCCGAAGGTTTCTTTTATAATAAAGGCTATTTTGAATTACATGGGTATGACGTGCCAACAACCTGGGATGAAGTCTTCACCATTGCTGAAGATATTAAGACCAGAGAGGCAGACGCGATACCGTTTGGCTATGATTCTAGTGACAACTTATTCATCACCGCTTCAAAACAATGGGGTGCGCCATATACTGGGTATAACCTCAATACTGGCAATGGTGAAGTTCAATTTAATAACTCACAATCAAAAGAAATGGTGAAGTTTTTCAAAGATAAGGTGGATCGTGGTTTAATGATTACCCGTGACCTTAATGGTGAATCCTTTACCTCGGATATTTTTAAAACCAATCAAAAACTTTATATGTATGTGGGTTCTACGGGTGGAACTCGATACGCGATTGAAGGGATGCAAGCCGGTGTCTTTAATAGCGGTGCCTTCAAAGTTGGGGTTGCGCCATTACCATCCAAAGATGCTTCCGTGAAAGCGCAAATTCAACAAGGTCCTAATATTAATTTACTTAAAAAAGCAGATGAACAACGCATGATTGCCGCCTGGTTATTTGCTAAATACATGACCTCGGCAGAAAACAGTGCCCAATTTGCCATTCCTTCTGGGTATGCTCCAATTCGTTATTCATCGTATGAAACCGTCTTATGGACGAACTATGTGAATGCCATCGTTGATAATCCAACCACCATTTCCCAAGCCGTGGCAAAACTGGTGAAAGAAGCCATTGAAATGTTTTTAGAAAATGGCGATGTTTTCTTTACATCCGCCGTCTTCAATTTAAGTTCTAAAACCCGTACTGAAGTAGGAGAATTATTAACAAAAATTCTTGCTTACAAAGAATCGGATTTAGACGCATTTATTGACGCTGAGTATCAAGATAGTTTTGATTTTATTGTGAATTAGCCCAATCCTTAAAGGAGGAAAACATATGTTTAAAAAAATGGGTATGACGTTAGTGGTTGTCGGGGCGATTACCTTAGCAGGATGTGTTGAAGCATCGTCATCAACACCAGCCTCGTCCTCGTCGAGTGAAGCATCGTCAAGTGTTGCTGTGGATCCTGCTTTAGCAAAATTGCAGTCCGCGTATGATTCATTGGGTGGATTGATTGCTGATCCAACCAACATCACCACAGGATTCCAAGTTCCTGTTAATTTAGCCAATGGTGTCACTGCCACCTGGACCTCTGCGGAACCTGGTGTTCTAGGTTTCTCAACCACGCCGGTCAATGGATTAATCAATGCCACCGTCAATCGTCCAGCCAAAGATAATGGCGATGCTGCATTCAATATTTTTGCAGATTTATCGATTGCTGCTGAATTAACAGCTGGCAATTTAACCCGTCGCTGGACACAAGGTGTGACCGTTAAACAAAACACCGTCGAACTGATTGTCATTAATTCGATTGCTGATATTCTTGCCTTAAGAGATCCAGCACTCGATCGTACCTTAAATGTCACCTTAGCAAACTTGACCATCTTCGCCCGATCGGGTGGGGAAGCCTTTGCTTATGATGGTACCGGAATCATTCAAATTTATCGCGGTGCTGCTGAAAACTTAACCGTTGGTCGAGTCTATACCGTTTCCGGTTTGATTGACTGGTATTTCGGTATTTGGGAAATTGTTGATTCCACTGCGGAAGAACAAGTCAACGCCACCCCACAAACTCCAACCAAAGAAGCCGTCACCGGTGTCTTGGGTAAAGTGAATCGTCTCACAGGTGAAGGCGCGCAATTATCTGCTGGTCTGACCGCTGCTGCAGGAAACTTTGAACCAATCTTTGCCAGAGTCACTGGTAAGGTTGCCATCATTGCCGACCGCCCAGCCAACTACAACACGTATATTTTAGACAAGGACATGGAACCAGCGGCCTTCGTTGCTGGTGCCGGCACAGTTCCTGCCAATGCTTTACTCGTGTATTATCAAACGGTCGATTACAACTTGATCAAAGCATTCGATGGCATTGAAATTACCATCGATGTCGTGATTTACACGTTCCGGTCTGATCAACGTGCCTTTGCCGTTTACTATGTTGGTGGTCCAACTGGGATTACCGCTAACTTAACCGATGCACAAGCACAAACCATTGATGCGGCGGCCCTTAGCTTACCTGCATCCATCACCGAAGCAACAACCTTAACGTTGCCAGCAACCGGAACCAATGGTGGTAGTGCCATCACTTGGTCGTCCTCAAATTCAGATGTAATCAATGTCACCACCGGCGCTGTCACCATCCCAAATCCAGCCGTGGTTGTCACTGTCACCGCATCAATCCTTAAAGGCGAAGGACCAGCACAGGTTCGTACCTTTGAAGTCGTAGTCGGTCTATTAGAAAATACAACAATGGCTACTTTGTTAACGAAATCTGTTGGCAACGTTGCTTATTCCGAAGCGGAAGTTGTTTACTTAGCCACGGATAAGCGCTCTGCAGTCTTAGCAGATGCAACCGGATATGGCTATATCTTTAATTCCATTGCCTTAGATATTACCTTAGGTCAATTCATCGGTGCTAGTTACACCGTTGGCATTTACCGTGGTTTAGTCCAAATGACTGCTGTGAAGTTAGTCGCACCTAAAGGTGTTGATCCAAACATCACCCCAGCCGCTCAAGTGATGACGGCAACAGAAGCCTCACCATTGACGTCAGCTGCTGCATGGGCTCCAGCATTTGTCACCATGACCTTAGTTGGTTACGCAAGTGGCAACTTTACCAATGGTTATTTAGCTGGCTTCGGAACCAATTTCATTCAAACGAATAATGCACCAAACTCGTTAAGAGATAAGAAATTTACAGTGACTGGTTGGTTGACTGGCCGTGGAAGCGCCACCCCAGCTCAATCCCTCACGTTAATTTCAACGTTAGACTATGCCGCTGTCGCTGCCGCTGCAACTGATCCAACCGATGCGGAAAAATTTGCTCTATCTGTTGAAAAATTTGTTGCTCCAGCTGCAAACAATGCCGTTACATCTAATTTAACCTTACCAACCCTTGCAACCTTTGCAACGGTGACATGGACTTCTAATTCCCCATCTGTCATCTCCAATACTGGTGTTGTTACTAGACCTGCGTCTGGTCAACCAGATGCAACAGTTAAGTTATCCTACGTTTTAACCGTTGGTTCGAATTCAACTCTACCAATCGAAATCACCTATGTTGTTAAAGCTGCAGAAGCAATTCCAGTTGTCACTTTGTTTACAAATGATTTTGGTACAGTTGCTAAAACTGGATATGCTGCTGGAAATATAGTTTATACTCCAACCGGCGGAACCGAAATTACTGCATTAAAAGATCGAGTACAAATCAACTTAAGTGCTTCTGCCCCACATACTTCTAAAGGCGTATTTGCTGTATTCGCACCAATTTCAACTTTTAAAGTTTCTTTCTTGGATGTTGATTTTTCTACTCTCACAGGTGCTGGTAAATTGGAGTTAGAGTATTCCGTTTGGAGTGCTGCTGCCTTAGGTAATTTAAGAAACACCGCTTTAATAACTTCAGCACAATTAAAATTACAAAAATTTGATGGAACTAACTGGATTGACGAAGGTAGTGCACTCAATGTCATCACCAATGCGAGTGACACAGAATACAAAAAGACTAGTTTTTCTCTATCTGGTGCAGCAAAGTATCGCCTTGTTTATACGATTGAAGGTACTGCCAATACCACGAATACTGCTTTTGCCTTAACTGTTGATAATCTAGTGGTTACAGATAAGTAGATTACATTAAGAAATTGAAAGGCTCTCTAAGGAGAGCTTTTCTTTTTGATAAATGTGATGATAATTAAGAACCCAAACTTCTATCCAATCCTATTTATCATTGGCGCTTCCTTTGGAAGTTACTTGCTTGCAACGTATGTTGAAGCAGCGAAAACCAGTGATTTTTTAATCAATCAACAACAACGAATTGAAGACGATAAGCATGGATTGGTACTGGCAACGGCCATCGCCAACGGTCATGGAGATTATGATGCTTTTGTGTTTGAAGAGCCACTATTGAATCTCCAAATTAACGAAGATACCATTCAAATGGAATTGGACGTATATCGCTTGGTTTATCTAAAAGATGATATTTTCACCTTTAACCTTGCCATCTTGATGACCAATGTCACCTTTGAACCGAATGCGGGTTTACTGATTGACGATGAACATCAAATAAGGATCGAAATTATCTTTAATCAATCCATCACCGTCAACAATGCCAATCAAAATGAATTCTTAGAGACACCCATTTCCTTATATGGCGATGAAGAAAAACTCGCTATTTTTGAAGTTAATTCGTTACTTAATAACTACCCTTCTTTACTCATCAGTTCAATCCAAATTGGATACGTGAATGCAAACAATTCAATTCAATATGTTTATCAACTTACTGAACCACAGTTAAACGCGATTCAATTGAATCAGATCATTCTCAATGACTTATCTATCGATGCATTTGAACGAGATGATGTCATCTACGATCCAAGTTTACTGACTAGTTTGCGTCAGCTCAACTGGTATTATGTATCTCACTTTTCTGTATATATTACTTTCGTGATCACCCTAGGGTACTTGATCTTTTTAAAACCTAAAAAGTTAAAACAATAGGCTACATCCATCGGTTATCTTGTGTCATAATAATCATGAGGAATATATGATGAAAAAGTCTTATTTAATCCTAACCTTAACGACTGTTTTGATTGCCGGATGCAATCCCACCAGTAGTTCGTCCAGTGAAACCCTTATCCCACTTCCAAATGTTGTCATTTCAAAGCTTTTTACCGCTTCACCAACACGAAATAATCTTATTGAATTGTATAATCCTACGAATGCTTCCATCGCCTTATCCGGTGTCTCTTTAGATTTCTATAACAATGGATCGAATGACATCACCAATCAGATTCTTCTCAATGGTCAAATTGAAGCTCTTGGATACTATGTGGTTGGTGGTAGTGCCCATGACTCAGTAGACGTTAAAAATAAAATGGATTTTCAATTAGAGACGGGTAGTCTTCCTTTTAATGGAGATGACGCAATTCGCCTAACTCAAGGCAATCGGGTGATTGATGCGATTGGTGTCATTGGATTTGATATTGCTTATTCAACGAATCAAACATTAATTCGCTTAGGTGACAAAGAAAATCATCAAGCTTCGCCTACATACAATCGTTTTCAATTCATCTCTTATTTACCCAATCTCTTTGAATACTTAAAGAATGATCTTCATGAGATTAAGTCCCACGACCAACTCTATGAAGGTCCTCGATTAGAATCTCGATATGCAACCTACCCTTTCGTTCAAACAGGAAGCACCACGATTGGTGGGGGTGGATATGTTGAAACCACCAATGTCTCGATCGCCGATGGGGATACCGCTACCTTTGCCCCATCTGGTGCATTTCCAGGTAACTCCGTTCGTTATTATTACATCAACACCCCTGAAGTGGATGGCAACTATGTTCGAGCCGAACCATGGGGTTATGTTGCCAGTAAGTACAATAAAGAATTCGTCATGCGTAATGCTTCCCAATCCGTTTTTTATATCCAATCCATCATGGGTGGTGGATTAAAAGAAGTGAACAACCGTGCATTGGCGCTTGTGTGGGTCAATCAGCAATTGGCTCAGTTTTTAATTGTGCGTGAAGGTTTATCCGAAAATGTCGCCAGTGACTTTACTCAAATCGATCTCAATTTTAGTTTCAAAAATGTCCCGTATTTATATTTTCTTCAGTATGCAGAGAACATGGCAAAAATCAATGGATGGGGGACAAAGGGTTTTCCCTCCAATCCTCAAGGGGAAAAATCACCGGATTGGAATTACCTTGCCAATGGTGGTGTTGGCGCTTTAGCCACTCAGTCGCCAATCTGGTCTCCAAAACTTCCACTACCTTGGTAAAATAAAAACCCGCTTATCAAGCGGGTTATTTTATTTCTTGGTGCAGGTAGGGAGACTCGAACTCCCAAGGGTTACCCCATACGCCCCTCAAACGTACGCGTCTACCAATTTCGCCATACCTGCGCGAATATGATTATAACCAAACCCCAAGAAAATTAAAAGAAG
>JBILRP010000013.1:0-32047 GCA_044372565.1 Bacilli bacterium
CCCTATTCAGGGTTTTCTACGGATGTGATTCCTACCGCACAATCGCTCATTGAGTTTTCTGATTTAATCACAGAACTCGGCACCAATGTCTTGTATGTTTCTTCCTCAGATAATAACGCAGTGATTGAATCATTGATGGATGCCAATCCATTGCTGGAAACACAACTCCTATACACATTAGAAAACGTCAGCCAATCACAGGTTGATTCAGACATTCGCTATCAAGAATTATTGATGATAAACTATGAATCGTTATCACACAGTGAAAACTAAACCCATCATTCAAATTAAAAACCTTCATGTCACCTTTGATCAATTGAAGGTCATTCAAGATGCATCCATTAATTTTTATCTTCGTGATCAAGTCGCTTTGGTTGGTGCAAACGGGGCTGGTAAGACAACCTTATTAAGAATTATTTTAGGTTTAATTAAGCCTGAAAGTGGCCTTGTTCACATTCAATCCAATCTATCGATTGGTTATTTGCCACAAGTCCTTACTTTGGGTGACCGATTGTTTCCCATGACGGTAAAAGAAGTGATCAATCAAGGTTTAATTGCTAAGAAAAAATTTCCACGATGGACCAATCAAGAAGATGGAAAAAAAATTGCTAAAGCCTTAAAACAATTTTCAATCGAAGATCTTTCAAACCAAGCGTTTGGGTTGCTATCCCTTGGCCAAAAACAAATGGTTCTTTTTGCCCGGATGATGGTCCAAGAACCAGACATTGTTTTTCTTGATGAACCAACAAGTTCTTTGGACGTCAATCGTAAGGATTCCATTTATGACATTCTTGATAGCTTGAAGAAAAAACAAGTTCCCTATGTCATCATCACCCACGATTTACCAAGCTTTTCAAGTCATATTCAACGTGTGATCTATTTAGAGCATAAAGTTTTATTTGATGGTTCATATGATGCTTTCTGTGAGAATAAAACTTTCTCACCGTTTATTCATACCCACAGTCACGGAGACCATCATGACCATTAATCAATTCTTTGAGTACTTTCAATATCCCTTTATCGTCAGAGGCTTACTGATTGGATTATTGGTTGCAATCATTGCCTCAATGCTAGGTCACTTTTTAGTCTTAAAGAAAATGTCGTTAATCGGCGATGGTTTGGCCCATGTGGCTTACTTATCGGTTGCGATCTCGATTGCGTTTTTTTCCCAGTCGCTCATTTTTAATTTAATACTTGCCACGATGGCGTCTTTGCTTATCCATTATTTGGTGTCTTCAAACAAAGGATATAGCGATGCGATTATTGGTGGAATTGCCACCAGCGCGATTGCCTTAGGAACCATCATCATTACCACCAACCCCAATCAAAATGTTCGGATTGAACAATTTTTATTTGGTAGTTTGCTACTTCTTAGAGACTTAGACGTTATCGCGGTTATCATCCTCACCGTGTTGGTTATAGGCTTTATTAGCCTGTTTTTTAACGAGTTGATGACCTTAACCTTTGATCAAGATTTTGCCAAAGTCAATCGATTCCATCCTCAGTGGTATCAAATCGGATTAGCGATCTTAACGTCTTGGTTGGTGATCATTGGGATTCGTGCAACCGGGTCCTTACTGATTTCTAGCTTTTTAATTTTTCCAACTTTAATTGTCATGAACTTTAAGTTTGGTTTTATGAAAAGTTTTCTTACAGGTATTCTTATTGCCATCGTGAACTTTGTGATAGGATTTTCTATTTCTTTATGGTTTGACTTACCCACGGGGAGTACGATTGTCTTAACATACAGCGTCCTCTGGTTGTTCAGTGTTTTCTTAAACCCAATGTTGAAAGGATTGAAACGATGAAACTAGACCCTTCATGTCACCGAGATTTTTTCCATCATCATCAACTGAAAAACACACCTGCTCGAGATCTTGTTTATCATTTGCTACAAGCGAATCAACCGATCACCTTAGAACAATTATTTAAGCTCGTCAGTCAACAAGCCAAGGGAGATAAGATATCTCATTCAACGGTGTTTCGAATTTTAGAACAATTTATCAAAGTGAAGATTATTGAAAAAATCAATTTAGAAACAGAAGCAACCCCACTCTATCAAATCCTTGATCAAGATCACCACCATCATCAATTGGTCTGTACCTCATGTAAAAAAATAGTGACGATTGAAGAATGCCCATTAAGTAACTACGAAAAAAAAGTAGCGAATCAACATCAATTCTCTATTCACCATCACCAATTTACGCTTTATGGACTTTGCCAGATTTGTCAAGAAAACGCACGTTAAGCCAAACTTCGTTATGCCTTAAAAAAGGTAATGTATAAGGGCCATTGTATCGGGCAATTTTAGGAGCACCTACACGAACCATGTTCAATGTCGCTAACGTTACATTCATCTTTTCCATGATGGTTTGAAGTTTGTCTTGGTTAATCAAACCAGAGAACCGGTACACCAAGACATGTTGTGCTGGATAATCCTTTATTTTCATTTGAGAATCCATCGGTTGGGGAATATCGGTTTCATGAACTTTTGGGATCACAAATTCCATGCTTTGTTCATTGGATTCTAAATCATTAATGACGGGCACCGTCATCTTCATTTTGGTGGAGGTGTTGTTGTTGCCGGAAATGTAATTAAACAAGTAACCAAAACCTGAATAACCACCCAAGGAAGATTCTTGAATGGATACAGTATGAAAGGTTGAATACAAGCGAAGCTCAAAGTCATCGACTTTTTGAATGACTTGATAATCAGGTGATTCGTACATGAATTCTATTATACAAAAGAAAAACCATTTGTTTGCACAAATGGTTTTTAATCATTGATCCCTTAAGGGATTAACGTTTTTTTGCTGGAGCAGCTTTCTTAGCTGGAGCAGCTTTCTTCGTTGCTGGTTTATTTATTGCCATGTGAGATTCCTCCTTGTTGATACATCGTATCACGCAGAAGAATTAATACAAGATAAAGTTTCGTTTTTTGAAAAGTTTTTTTAGCGAAGATTTGCTTCAACTTTTTTCCAATTAATAATTTTGAAAAAATTAGTAATGTAATCGGGACGACGATTTTGATAATTTAAATAATAAGCGTGTTCCCAAACATCTAATCCTAAAATGGGTTTGCCTTCTTTGAATGGAACATCTTGATTCGCGGTTGAGGTAATTTTTAATTTGCCGGTTGTATCGACAATCACCCACGCCCAGCCAGAACCAAACCTAGTTTTCGCGGCATTGATGAATTGTTCTTTCATGGCATCAAGTGATCCAAAATCACGGATAATTTTTTCCAGTAAGAGTTTACTTGGTGCGGTGAATGTTTTTTCTGAAGTGAGTAAAGACCAAAACATCGTGTGATTAAAATGACCGCCGCCATTGTTTCTCACAGCAGCTTGAATGTCGGTTGGTAATTTTTCTAAGTTTGTGAGTAAAGCTTCAATGCTTTGTTCTGGAAGTTGAGGATATTTTTCTAATGCAGCATTCAAGTTGTTCACGTAAGCTTGGTGATGTTTGCTGTAATGGATCTCCATGGTCTTGGCATCAATGATTGGCTCTAAAAAGTCATAAGCGTATGGTAATGGGGCGAGTGTAAATTTCATGATTGTTTTTCTCCTACCATCATCTTACTAGAATTACTCCGGTTTTCAAACCGAAGCGAAACAAGTTTTTTCCAAGAAAACTTAACAAATTTTTTTCTCCTGAATTTAACGATGGTTACTATTGAATAGTAAAGAATTAGTAATTGGGGTTAAAAATATCATTGACGAAATTGCGGTTGTAGTAAAAAATAGGGTTCACCTAAAACCGAAAAGGGGAACTTGGGGTTAACCACCCCAAATACTTCTTGGTTCTAGTCTTGGAGGCAACAGACGTCATGGAAAAAAATCACATACCGGAATGGGTCTTATTAAACAATCAAGTCATTGACGAAAAAGGTCAATTGAAGGATTTACATAAAGATAAAGAAGCTGTTCGCTCTTACTTTTTGAACGAAATTAACAAAAAAACGCAATTTTTTCACTCTTTAAAGGAAAAACTAGAGTATTTGGTCGAAAATGAGTATTACGAAGAAGACTTCTTAAAGAAGTATACCCACCAACAAATCGTTGAAATCTTTGATATTGCCTATGCTGCTAAGTTCCGTTTCCCTACCTACATGGGTGCCTTTAAGTTTTATAATGACTATGCCTTAAAAAGCAAGGACAAAAAAGTCTTCTTAGAACGCTATGAAGATCGCTTGTCAGTGAATGCTTTATACCACGCAGATGGTGACTTTGAACTCGCTAAAAACATGATCCGACGTCTGATTGCCCAAGACTTTGTTCCTGCGACGCCAACCTTACTCAATACCGGGAAGAAAAAACGTGGAGAATTTGTTTCCTGCTTCTTATTAGAGGCGGGCGATTCTTTAAATGATATTTCTCGTATCTCCGAGTTTTCCATGCAATTATCAAAAATTGGCGGCGGTGTCTCCATTAACCTCACCAACTTACGCGCCAAGGGTGAATCCATTAAGGACGTTCCTAATGTTTCTAAGGGTGTAGTTGGGGTTGCCAAGCTCTTGGACAACAATTTCCGATATGCCGATCAAATGGGTCAACGCGCCGGTGCTGGTGCTGTCTACCTGAATATCTTTCACGCGGATATCGAAGACTTCTTAAATACCAAGAAACTTAACGCCGATGATGACGTCCGAGTGAAGACCTTATCCATGGGTGTGGTCATTCCGAACAAAATGATTGAACTTGCCAAAGAAAACAAAGATATGTATGTGTTTTATCCAAACACCGTCTATAAAGCTTATGGCATCGACTTTGCCGACGTCTCCACCAACATGGATTATTGGTATGACAAACTCGTTGAAAATCCAGATGTTAGAAAACGTAAAGTAAGCCCACGAAAGCTTTTCGACATGATCGCCTCGTTACAAGGTGAATCTGGTTATCCATATATTATGTTTGTGGACAACGTCAACAAAGTCAACCCATTAAAGTTACCAGTCAAGTTCTCCAACCTTTGCACAGAAATCTTACAACCAACCATTACCTCTCACTATGCTGACTATGATAAAAAAGACCAAGATGAAATTGGCATGGACATCTCATGCAATTTAGCCAGTGGCCATATGGGCAACATGATCAAACATAACACCATCAAGGAAACGGTCTTTGCAGCGATGGATGTGATGAATTCGGTTTCTAACAAAACCAATATTTCTTATGTTCCCGCAGTCGCAAAAGCCAATCGCTTGAATCGATCCGTGGGTTTTGGCATCATGGGTCACCATGGTTACATCGCAGAAAATTACATCTTGTTCGGATCTGAAGAAGACATCGATTTAATTGATGTGTTTTTTGCCACCATCAACTACTATTCCTTGGTTCATTCGATGGAAAAAGCAAAAGCAACCAAACAAAAATTCTACCAATTTGAAACGAGTAAGTATGCCGATGGCACTTACTTCGATGGTCGTGGTCAAGTCTTGCCAACATCTGACAAAGTCAAAGAACTCTTTAAGGACGTGTATATCCCAACCAATGAGGATTGGAAAAAACTCAAGCAAGACGTGATGACCCATGGATTATATAATTCGCATCGGCTTGCGGTTGCTCCGAATGGTTCAATTGCCTATGTCATGTCTGCAACCCCTTCCTTAACGCCAATCAAACAATTGATTGAAGAACGTACTTACGGGAATTCGAAAACCTATTTCCCAATGCCATCATTAGATACCGCCGCTTTCATGTATGAAAGTGCTTATCGAATTGATAATTATAAAGTCATTGATGTGATTGCCACTGCACAAAAACACGTCGATCAAGGGATCTCCTTTGAGCTCGGGATTACCTCGACAATCACAACCAAAGAACTTGTCCGATATTACTTATATGCCCACTACCAAGGAATCAAGACGCTTTACTACACCCGCACTCAAAAGCTTAAAATCGATGAGTGTGAGTCTTGTGTTGTATAATAAAAAAACATTTAAGGGAGAGACCGTATGAGTAAAAATCCAGCTGAAGTTTTTAAACCCCTCATTTTTAACCCAAAGGATGAGTTTTCTGGTGCGAATTGGAATGCGAGTGAAGATAATTTCACCCAACAATTTTATGAACAAAATCTCTCACAATTTTGGCGTCCTGAAGATGTTTCTTTGCAATCCGATTTATTGACCTGGAAAATTTTAAGCGAACCTGTCAAGAGAACCTATTCCCTTAACTTATTAATTTTAACCTTCTTAGATACCTATCAAGGTGACATAGGTATGCCCGTGGTTTCTCGGTCGATGCCTGATGCACTACATCAACGTAAAGCCGTCATCAATTGGATGGCAGCGATGGAAAATGCGGTTCACGCGAAGTCCTATTCCAACATCTTTATGACGTTCTTATCCACAACTGAAATTGATGAATTATTTGAATGGGGCAAAAAGAATAAAAACCTTCAAAACATCATGACCCTCATCGTTGGTCATTATGAAGTGCTTGATCAAATGAATTACTTAAAGAAATATTCTCCTGCAAAAGCCACCTTTAGTGAAGAAGAATTTATGATTGCTCAATGGCGAGCAATGGTCGCCTCTGTCTTTTTGGAAACATGGTTATTTTATTCTGGTTTTTATTACCCACTTTACTTTTATGGCCAAGGTAAACTTATGCAAGCCGGTGAAATCATTAACTTAATTCTTCGCGACGAAGCGATTCACGGCCTATACATTGGTAAAATTTCTCAAGAAATCTTCGCCAAACTTCCAAAAGCAAAACAAGCAGAGTTAACCATTTGGATGCAAGAGTTACTACATAAGCTATACAAAGAACAAGAACAACTTTCTGAAACCGTCTACGACGCCGTTGATTTAACTCACGACGTCAAAGTTTTTGTTCGTTATAACTGTAACAAAGCATTAATGAATTTAGGGTTTGAAGCTCAATTTGACTATGAAGAAGTCAATCCGGTTGTCTTGAACGGCTTAAATACAGAAACCAAAACCATGGACTATTTTTCCATGAAAGGTAACGGATATCAAAAGATGAAATCTGTCGCCTTGGATGATAATGACTTTAATTTCGATAAAGATAAAATTAACAAATAAGGACAAGACCATGGCCCAAGCGATCATTCTTACCAAAGACCAATGCCCCAATTGCCAAAACTTAAAAATGTTTTTAAAAATGGCCTTGCGTGATCAATATAAAGATAACTTACGAGAAGTTCATCAAACTCATCAGGCGGAAGAGTTTGCTAGCTTGGTTAAAACCCATACGATCATGGCAACCCCTGCGATTATTCTTGGTAATGAAGTGATTCGTGGGTTTGAACCACAACCTGTGGTTAATTTTTTAGTTAAACATTTCGGAAAGAAATAAACGATGATTGTCATCGTTGTTGACTCGATGACAGGATTAGGCAAGAAGTTTGCAGACAAACTTGGTTACCCAGTCTTTGACATTCAAACGTATCAATCCATAGCAGAACATAAGATCTTGCTTGTCTCTCGATCGATTAATTTTGGTGAAATCCCTCCCTCCACCAAGACCTTTCTTGATCAATTTGCGAAGAACGTCATCGGGGTTGTCGTTGGCGGTAATCGCAGCTGGGGTAAGAATTTTGGCGCTGCAGGTGATAAAATATCCTTAACCTATGGGATTCCTTTACTACTGAAGTTTGAGGGCATAGGGATGCCACACGAGGTATCTTTGGTGCAATCGTGGTTGGCAAAAAGGAGTTAAAGCATGTTTAAGTTTACTCCGCATAAAGCAAAGATCATGAATCTTGTTGCTGCGATGACTTTTTTTCTTGCATTGTTACTGAACGGACTCGCAAACCTACTTCCAATTAATGGTCTAAGTACGGGCGTCATTTCCGATACGTATGAAAATTATTTTGCTCCTGCAGGATTTACCTTTTCCATTTGGGCGGTTATTTATTCATTATTAGCAGGGTATGTTATCTGGCGGTTAAAAAACTTACCATCATCCGAAGACAACCCCAACAACAGATTCCTATATCGTGTGGATGTTGCGTTTAGTGTTTCTAGTCTTGCCAATGCTTTATGGATCTTGGCTTGGCATTACTTATCCTTTTACTTATCGTTTGGGTTGATGGTCGTGATTCTAGTATCTCTGGCATATATCAACCTTCAATTCAAAAAGGATCAACACATATCTACCATTCCTTTTCGCGTTTATTTTGGTTGGATTATCGTCGCGACCGTTGCAAATATTACCACGATGATGGTTGCCGATTCGAATTCATTTACTTGGTTATGGAATGGTGGAGAAGTGAGTGAGCAATTACTAACCATCATCATTTTATTAATCACCATCCTTCTTGGAAACGTCATCATCTTTCGGCAAAAAGATCCTTATGTTGGTGGGGTTATCCTTTGGTCGCTCATCGGCATTTATGCTCGGCACCGAATGAATCTTCCTGACTTCGGCATCACAGGTGTTGCGAATATGGCTTTATTTGGCATCATCCTGACGGTTTTGATGGTCTTGTTGACGTTAAGAAAAAATATTGGCAAACTTATCCGTAAATCTTGATAAAATAAACACATGGCAAAAAAAGTAATTCAAAATCCGAATGCAAATCTTCCACCTTTGGTGGTTCTTGAATCTTTTTTAAATGAAAAGAAAAAAGAATTTGTCACAAACAAATTGCATGAGTTTGGTTTGGTTCGCAAAGAAGTCTTTGACCGTAAACTTGGCCATCAGAAAAAAGATTTTAAATTAAAGAAGTTTCTTGGTAAACGATATCGATTTGTTCCTGCACCAATGACAGACACAGAAGTTGAACAAATTTTTACCTTGATTCAAACTTTGTTATCCATCACCCCTAAAGCAATCTCCAATTTATCAGATGGTAAGCCAGACACGGAAGACAAAAAAACCATCAGCAAAAAACAAAAGCTTCCGATTAGTTTACTTGGTTTACTCCTTGTGTTGGTTGCCCTTGCTGGTTTAGGTGGTGGCGGGTATGCCGCTTATTTGGTGTTTACCAATGATGGCGCGTTGGCCCTAGAACTTGCGGCGATCATTGCTGCTAGTGGTGTGTTCTTTTCATTGACGTTGTTGGTCTTGGCAAGAATTCTGAGAATTGTCAGGTCACTTCGCTAATTAGTTGATACAAATTGTTTATAATGAATCCATAGAGGTATATCTATGGATTTTTTTATTCAAGTTTTAGTCACGCTTCTTATCTTTACGTTAGTTGACCTGGTTTGGTTGGTGAAGGTTGCCCCCAAACTTTACCGAAAATACATTGGTCATTTAATGAGCGACCGCGTCAATATTGCTGCGGCAGCTTTATTTTATGTCGTCTTTATTGTTGGTTTGGTCTTTTTTGTCATTGGTCCAAATATCAATGATCCTTTGATGGCGTTTCTATCTGGTGCGATGTTTGGGTTGGTGACCTATGCAACCTATGATTTAACCAACCTTGCCACCTTAAAAGCTTGGCCAATCACCATCACCGTGATTGATTTGATTTGGGGAACCTTGGTGACGGCGGTCACCTCTGGCCTAGTTGTTTTGTTGATCGGAGGATAACGTATGGTACTTACCATGATCTTAAGTGGATTAGCCCTTACATCCATCGTGATTTTAATCCATTTCACGATTTATTTTTTTCGGGCAGTCAAACAAAACAATTTTGGCATCATCGATATTGGTTGGGGTCAAGGATTTGTGTTTGTGGTCTGGTTGTTGATGATTTATCGGGTGTTTATTCTCGGCGCAAACGCCAATGCGATTGGGTATTTAACCCTCATCCTCACGTCAATTTGGGGGATACGGTTATCAAGTCATATTGGTCAACGTAATCATGGGAAACCAGAAGATAAACGCTACGTTGCGATGCGGGCAAAGATTAAACCACCTTATGTCTTGATCAAAAGTTATGTCAACATTTTCTTATTACAAGCGTTGTTCATGTTCATCATTTCTCTTGTCTTGGTTTTTAATGTCATGTCTGGGTTGACCAATCCCGTTGAGCCGATGATGTTAATCCCAATTATTCTTGGTGTGTTGGTTTGGCTTGGTGGATACTTTTTCCAATCGGTGGGCGACCGTCAATTGGCCATCTTTGTTGCGAAACCAGAAAACAAAGGGAAGTTAATGACTGAAGGTTTATGGGCGTACACTCGCCACCCTAATTATTTTGGTGAAGTGCTGATGTGGTGGGGGATTGCCATCCTCGGATTTGCCAATGGGTTTGGCATTGCTATTTCATTGATTGGCCTTATCTCACCCTTGGTGGTCACATGGTTATTACGTTATGTGTCAGGAGTTCCGTTATTAGAAAAACATATGAAAACAAAACCAGGGTTTGCTGAATATGAAAAAACCACGAATATTTTCTTTCCGTGGTTTCCTAAAAAATAAAATAAAGAAAACTAGCCGCCGATGCCAAGACCAGGGACAGCCATTGAATTAAAAATAATATGAAGCACAATCAAGAGCATTAGCACAGGTGGAATGATGGAATGGATCGTGTTGAGAACTTTTTGATTGCCTTTGCCTTTTTCTTGTAAGTAACCGGTCACACCTTGAGCAACCAATAAACCAACCATGGTTCCACCCGTTAAACTAGGCGCACCGGTGATTGAAAATTGTAAAGCAGCATGAAGAAATGCAGTCAGCAAAGCACCGATACCAAAGTAACGATGGTATTTTTGAATTGCCAATAATAATTTTAAATCCCAAGACGTTTTAACACCCTTGGTTTTGTTGCGTACCAAGACCTTTGCTAAAAAAAGTTGAACGCCTTTTCGTGTACTGCTCATAACGATGAAGAAGACGACTAAGAACCCTAAAAATGCACCCATGTGTATTCTCCTTTAATTGAATTGTTTGGGATGTTGGATAACGGTTTGATTATACCATTTGATGATGAATTGGACTTCTTCACTGGATAATTTGTGACCAAATTTAAACCAAGTTAATGACACCAAAGCCCCATGATCATCAAGCACTTTTTTTAACGCTTGGGTACTTTCGGTGGGAACAATAGGGTCATTATTACCAGCAGTAATCAGCACCTGTGTTTGTTTAAGTTCGGGGACCGTTCCTTCTTTTCGTGGCAGCATGGGATGCATCAAGATCGCTCCACGTAAACTAAAAGGAATTTGTAATAACATATTCGCCGCAATGTTTGCCCCATTAGAATAACCAATGGCCATCACATCGCCTCGATCAAAATCATACGTTTTGCTCGCCTTATCAATAAAATCATGAAGTTGGCTTGTTCGATACATCAAGTCTTGTTCGTCAAATACCCCTGGAGCAAGGCGGCGAAAGAATCTTGGCATTCCGTTTTCAATGACTTCCCCACGAACCGACAATAGATTTGCCTCACCATCAATCAATTTACCAACGGGTAAAAGATCGTTTTCATCTCCACCAGTGCCATGGAGAAGTAATAACGTTGGTTTTAGGGGATTGCTGCCTTTGATAAATTTGTGAATCATCGTTCAGTTTCTATCAACATTATAGAAGGAATGGCATATAATATAAACGTTATTACTTAACAAAGGAGAAATAAAGTATGGCAGAATTAGCAGTTGCAACCTTCGATCAAAAAGTAGACAAGTTGATTAAGTTCAACAAGACCATGGGTCTAGTCCACTTAATCCAAGGTGTCTTGATGATGTTGTTCGCTTTTTTAGTCTATCCAACCTTAAACGATTCGCAATCAACGTTTACCATTCCTGTGATTGGGAATTATTTGGAATTCGTTTTGGGAGAAGGGTTGGTTTTAACCAATACCGACACCTTATTTGAATTGCCATTCTTACCAATGACCGCTAGTTTCTTATTATTATCGGCAATTTTTCACTTCTTAATCGCCTTCCCATTTAAGAAAAAATATCGCGCTGGTCTTCGTGTTGGCATTAACCAATTCCGTTGGTATGAATATGCACTAAGCTCATCCTTAATGATCGTCTTAATCTCGGCACTCTTTGGTGTTCGTGATGTCGCCGTCTTTGCCTTGATCGCATTATCAAACGCGGCGATGAACTTATTTGGTTTAGACATGGAATTATTAAACCAAGGTGAAACCAAGGTAGGCAAAAAAGTGAATTGGTTACCATTTATTTTTGGTACCATCATCGGCTTAGCCCCATGGTTAGCGATTGCTTTCTATATTGGCGTCAACCCTAATTTAGACGCAGTCCCAGTCTTCGTCTGGTTTATTCTTGGCACTTACTTTGTCGCATTCAATACCTTCCCGGTCAACATGCTCTTACAATACTTAGGTGTTGGTAAGTTTAAAGATTACTTACATGGCGAAAGAGGTTATATCGTTTTGTCCTTAGTGGCAAAAACTCTCTTAACTTGGTTAGTCTTATTCGGCGCATTCCAACCTTCGTAAACTTAATTCTTTCCAATTAGAGTAAAATAAAGCTAAGGGAGACCTTAGCTTTTTTTATGAACAAAGCCAATCAACCAGAAATTTATCAAGGCTTTAACCAAACCCAAGCTTACTTTGAGGGTTGGTACTTTAAACTTGTTTCTCCAGACCAAAAGGTATCCATTGCATTAATCCCAGGGATTTCTTTAGCAAAGAAAGACCCACATGCATTTGTCCAAGTGTTTATCGTCCAGCACGGAAGCAAACCCACATTAAAGAATGTCTATATTCGCTATGGTGTTCAAGAGTTTGTTCCGGCAAAGGATCGCTTTTATGTTGCCGTGGGGATGAATCAATTTTCACTACAACACCTTCATTTGGATCTTAAACAAGAAAACTTTCATTTAAAGGGTGATTTACAAATCTTAAACCCAACCCCTTTGAACCAGGGTTTTTTGAATCCATCGATTATGGGACCATTTGCCTATTTACCGAAAATGGAATGTTACCACGGTGTGCTTTCCTTACTTCACACCTTCAAGGGTAAATTGGAACTCAATGGCCAAGTGATTGATTTCACAGGCGGCAAAGGCTACTTAGAAAAAGATTGGGGTTCATCCTTTCCTTCCGCATATGTGTGGATGCAAGGCAATCATTTTCCAGAACAAGATACTTCCTTTTTCTTTTCTTACGCGAATATTCCTTATTTAGGTTTACGGTTTCAAGGGTTAATTGCCCATTTATATTTACAAGGAAAACATTATCGGTTTGCGACCTATAATGGCGGACGTGTTGCTTCAGAATTGATTGGGACCAACCAAGTGGAGTATGTTCTTAAACGCGGACAATATCGGTTAAGAATTGTTGGATCGGTTGAGGATGTGGTTAATTTGCCATCGCCTAAATTTGGAAAAATGGACCACACAATCAAAGAAGGACTTTCTGGACAAATTTTAATTTGGCTCATGAAAGGTAAGACGATTGTTTACCAAGGACAAACGACCTTGGCAGGCATTGAAATCATGAAAAAATGATCAAGAAGAAGCGAGGATTGTTTCGCCAAATAGGTAAAGGAATTTTTTTAGCTTTATACACGATGATGCTTGCCGGATTGGTTGTATCAGGATTAGCTGTTCAACGCATTGATCATAATTTTAAGTATGTTGGGACTACGTATGCCAACACGGTGGACGTTGATGGGGTTCGTTATTTTTATCGAGAGGCTGGAGAAAATAATTCGCAAACCATTTTAATGATCCATGGTTTTTTAGGATCAAGCTATGATTTTATTGACGTCATGAATCAACTCAAAGATCGTTACCACGTCATTGCCGTTGACATGATTGGTTTTGGATTATCAGAAAAACCAATTGATTTTAATTATGCAAAACAAAATCAAGCCCAAGGGTTAGTCAACTTTCTAGATGCGCTAGAGATTGATGAAGTGACCATCATGGCCCATTCCATGGGTGGTGAGGTTTCTATTCATCTTGCCCATGATTTTCCTGATTATGTCAAAGAGATGATTTTGATTGGATCGGGTGGATATGTCGAAGAGAGTCAAAATGGAGCGATGCCTACCAACATCCCTATGTTTGTTTACGATTATGTGGTTCGCAACTATTACATTCAACGAACTTTTTTCTTCACCGCTTACGCCCAAGATGAAATTGATACCGGTCGAATCACGTATCATGATTTTGATGAGATGTATTTTGTGAACAAAACCATCCCAGGCAACATTCTCCAAGCCTTTACCCGTGATAATGATTCAGGTAGTACCAATGAAAAACTTGCTCATATTCTACAACCTACTCTTCTCATTTGGGGAGAGTTTGATAGTTTCATTCCCCTTGCAACCGGAATCAAATTGCAACTTGCGATGGCAGATGTGGCACAATTAGTGGTAATGAATGATGCAGGCCACTTACCCTTCGATACTTACTTTGATGAGTTTATGATTCATGTGGAGGAATTTATAACATGAAATACGTTTATCTCAAGCAAAAGGTCTTTGCGATCCGCGACACGTTCAAAGTTTTTGATGAACAACAAACTGTCCTTTATGAGGCAAAGGGTAAAATTCTTACTCTGAATAGCCGTCGCGATTTATTTCAGGCTGGAGGAACCACCCCAATCCTGACGATGAAACAAAAGATCATTGCCTTTGCTCCTACCTATTTCTTGTTTGACAAAAATGATCAACAAATTGCAAAAATGGCCCAACAATTGTTGACCCTTTTTGGGACGAAGTTTCATTTTATTTACCAAGGGAAGAAGTACGAACTCAGTGGTGATTTCTTTGGATTCAACTTTATGATGAAAGATGATCAAGGCGTTGTCCTTCAAATTCAAAAGAAGTTCTTAAGTTGGGGCGATACCTATCAACTCGGAATCGAAGATTCTTTTGATCAAACCATTGCCGTAGGCATCGTGTTAATGATTGATGACTTTATTGATGACGCGAGAAGAAATGCAGCTGCATCCGCTGGGGTTGCTAGTCAATCTGGTGGATCAAACCGTGGAGGTAGACGATGAAAGCATTATTGAATCGATTATGGTTGGCGATTGCCAATCCAATGAAGAAAAGTTTTAAACGGTTTCCTGAAGCGTTGATAGTTTCATTCGTGTTGGGAACCTTGATGGTGTTCAATAACGAACTAATTGTCTTTATTGGTAATCAGGCCGTTATCGATACGGGACTGATTGATGTGAGCATGATTCTCAATGATGTAAACCAATCCTTATTTATTGTCTTACCATTGATGATTTCCCTTTCCTTAATGATTGAACGTTTTCCAATCTTTAAAAACTATCGTCTTGCCATGATCATCACCATGGTGGTGATGGGTGGATTGTATTTCACCTTTTTAAGACTTGAAAACTCGTTACTTGTTGAGTTCAATAGATTTTCTAATCTTGTCTTTGCATTTTATGGGTTGGTTATCTTTCTTCCTTACCTCATGGATCGCCAAGACATCGGTGTTGGCATTATCTTATTTTTCACCAAACTTTTTACCTCTTTATTTTATTCCTTCGTTTTATACATTGGGATTTTCATCATCATTCTCACCACCAACATTCTTTTTGGACTCTTGATTAATTTGATTGTCTATGTCAACATTTTCATTTTGATTGCTTCTTTTATTTTCTTGCCAACCTTACTCGACAGTTATCCTAAAAAGAATGATGTTGCCACCGTTGAGAAGGATTACCACATGGTTTGGCAACGTGTCTTTACCTTGGTGATTGCGCCCGTGATTTCTGTGTTTTCTTTTCTCATCGTTCTCTATTTGATAACCGGGTTTGTGAACACCAATGGCTTTGAACCAGAAGTGTATACTTTTTCTTCACTCGTCATCGCCTTTGTCGGAATCTCAAGTCAAATTGCTTTGGCACCTTTTACAAAGACCAATCGACTCGCGAACTTGTATGTTAAGTATTTTCATTTTGTCTTGATTGTGGTGATGGTCGGTTATTATGGTCAACAGGTTCTTTCCATAGCAACCACAGGGATTAATTTAGGCATCACCATCCGGATGATTTTAGGGGTATGGCCATTCGTCTATGCTTTCTTTGTGATTCGCAAGAGCCCAGTGGCGATTCACCGGGGATTGTTATCACTGACGGGTGCCTTCTTATTCATCGCAGCCTTTCCTGGATTGAATGCGGTGAGTTTAACGAGCATGATCTTGAATACTCAACTGGAACAAACGTTACAAAGAGAATCGATGATTTCTGAAGATGGCGAGATTATTCGAAAACCTATCCTAGAACTCGATACCTATAACTACTTATGGGCAACCCTGGGCGAAATGGACATGTTGGGGTTGCATCGCTTTCCTATTCTTCCAGATGGCTATGAACATCCAGCGGATTTTGAAGCAACCTTTGGCGATCGAGAAGGTGATCCTGTCGATCCCAATGACGAAGCTTTGTTCTATTCACTTGATTTTTCCATCATCGATTTAAGCGATCTTCGTTACGAATCATTAACGTATGTTGATTCGCTTGCTGAGTTAGAATTAACCCCATTCAATACTACTAGGATTTCATTATCATTCACTCCCGATGATGAAAATCATCGTTATCCACTCATGGTTACAAGAGAAGAAATTTCAGAAACAGTTGATCTCTATGAAGACGTCGCTCTCGTCCTTCAAGAACGATTTGCCACTGATAATTATCAAAGTGATAACACTGAGGAATTATTGGTCACAATCACTTTCAATACCTTCGCCCTTGATTTTTGGGTACTAAATCTTGGTTCATCTAAATTCAATGACTTCAGTGGTTTTTCCATGAGTTTCTACTTGGGCCTAAGCAGCATTAATGGTTAAAGCATTCTCCCCGATTGCTTGGGGAAAACTTCAATTAAAGAATCGCATCGTCATGGCACCGATGTGCATGTATAGTGCCGATGAACATGGCTTCGTTTTACCGTTTCATTTTGCTCACTATACCGCTCGCGCTTATGGTGGGGTGGCGATGGTCATCACCGAAGCAACATCGGTAGAAGCCCGGGGAAGAATTTCTGCTCAAGACCTTGGTATCTATGATGATCGTCATGTGGTCAGATTAAAAAAATTAGTGGACGAAGTCCATATCGCCGGTAGTCTCATTGCCATTCAATTGGCCCATGCTGGAAGAAAATGTGGCGTCAAAACCCATACGTCCATCGCCCCAAGTGCGGTGACCTTTTCTCAAGATTATCCAGTTCCTGCTACGATGACCATTGCCGATATTCAAGAAGTTATTCACGCATTCGGTGAAGGAGCAAGACGGGCACAACTCGCCGGGTTTGACGGGATTGAAATCCATGGTGCCCACGGTTATTTAATCAACCAATTTTTATCCCCACTATCGAATCTTCGTCAGGATCAATATGGTGGGAATTTACAGAATCGTGTCCGGTTTTTAATACAGATTTTACAAGCTGTTCGTGTGGTATTCAAAGGCGAAGTCTGGGTTCGTTTATCGGCAGATGAATATGCAGACGGTGGTCACCATCTTCAAGACACGATTGCCTTGCTTCAACTCATTAAGCCACTGATTGCTGGGGTTAACGTGAGTAGTGGCGGGGTCGTTCCCTTTCCAATCAAACCAAGTCCTGGGTATCAATTACCGTTATCGCGTGGTATTCAAGACGCCGATATTCCCACGATCGGTGGAGGGTTGATCACCACGATGGAAGCGATTGAAGAAGCATTAGACAAAGACGCGACCCTCGTGTATTTAGGTCGTCCATTATTACTCAATCCTTATTTTGTTTTACAAGAAATTAAAAAACATGCGCCTGAACGCATGTTAAAAGCTTACCAACGAGGATAAATCAGTTTTTTTCTTTTCATAAGTGTCAACAAAAGAAGTTTAGAAATATGAATGTTTGATCAAATCAACACGAATGAATTGCTTATTTTACTAAAAGGTTAGTAAAATAAATCTTTTTATTGGCAATGATTTTTCAATGTATTTATCATCATCAATGTTTTGGGTTGTTACACTCAAAGATTACTTTTAACCTTTGCAATCAACAAATGTATAATTAAGTTAATGATTACCAACGGCAGTGTCTTCCAACGCTATGAAAAGAAGTTTTTACTAACGAGCAGTCAATATGAAAAACTTTTAATCACCATCCATCGTTATATGCGTCTTGATGCTTATTGTAAAAATGGCAACATGTACCACCTTAGAAATGTCTATTTTGATACGCCTGATCATCAACTCATCTCCCTTTCTTTATTAAAACCAGACTTTAAAGAAAAATTAAGAATCCGAAAATATGGCGTTCAAGGCGATGGGACAAACCTTGTGTTTCTTGAAGTCAAAAGAAAAATCAAAGGGATTGTTACCAAAAGAAGAGCGTCCTTATCTTTATTAGAAATCGACCAATTCATGCAGGAAAGAATCATCCCGGAACGAACCAACTACTTTGATCAACAAATCCTTAAAGAATTAAACTACATGACGGAAATATACCAACTCAAGAAAGCAGTTTTTATTGAATACGATCGCTTGGCTTTCTTTGACCGCAAGGATGAAGAATTTAGAGTAACGTTTGACCATCACATCTACACGCGTTATGATAATTTTGATTTTGAAAGCAAAGTCAAAGGCACAGCCTTACTTGCAAACGATATGGTGTTGATGGAAGTTAAAGTTGGAGAAGCCATGCCCTTATGGTTTGCGAAAGCTTTGGCAAAACAAAATATATACCTGAATTCATTTTCAAAATATGGCAAGGCCTATGAACATAGCCTTGCAAAGGAGATAGGAAACGATGTTTGATAATTTAAATACGCAGTTGGATAGTTTGGTGGCCATCGCGGTGGTGGTGATGATGTCGTCTGTCATCTTAGGGATTGCCCTTGCTTACTTTTATATGTTCATCAAAAGAGAAGATGGTTACGTCTCTGATTTCCCTTGGACGATGGCAATCATGCCCCCTGTGGTGGCCGTTCTCATCATCATGTTGTCGAATAACTTAGCAGCCGGCATTGCTGTTGGCGGGTTATTTGCCTTAACAAGATTCCGCTCCAACCAAAGAAACACCGAAGATATTGCTTATGTTTTATTAACGGTCGTCATTGGAGTAATCTCTGGGACCGGTTACGTTGCCTTTGCCGTGATCTTTACGTTATTCATGATGTTGGTGATCCTTGGTTTATATCTGGTTAAATTTGGAAAAACCTCAGAAAAAAATCTGACCTTAAGAATTGTGGTTCCGGAAAGTTTAAACTATGAAAATCTTTTCGATGACTTATTGAAGAAGTATTGTCTATCCTATGCGATTAACCGTGTAAGAACGATCGATTTTGGGACGTTGTTTGAATTAACGTATCACCTGGTCATTAAAAAATCAACCAAGCAAAAAGAAATGATGGACCAATTAAGGCAACGCAACGGCAATCTGACCATCACCTTAACCGTTCAACGATTCAATCAGGTTGACTAACCATGCTTTGGTTTGCCTTGTCACTAGCCTTATTCCTTCCTATTGCCCCTCCAGTTGCTGCCGTTGATTCTTTAACCCTGACCTTTATCATTCTTAATGATGACCAAACCAAAACCTTCACGGTGAATGAAGGCGAAGTTTTTTTAAATCCACCTATGGACTTTGTTGTGAGAGATAACGCCCAACTCAACGGGTGGTACAGGGACGCAACCCTTGATTCTTTTCATAATTTTACAAGCCCTATCATCCAAGACACCACGGTGTATGCACGCTGGGATTTTTTAAATCCTGCCATTTCCCTTGCGAGTCTTTATCAATCGATGGAAGGCGAACGCTTTGAATCCAAGGCCATGGTCTTATCCTTTCCGCTTTACGAACCATTACGTGCCAATGTTCGTTATCAATGGCAAGCTGCACCGCAATTTAGTGATGACTTTGAAAATATCGGTGGGGCGAATGCAAATGAATTTTCTCCCTTTAGAAACGGAACATTCCGATACCGGATTCGTTATCGAATTCCGATCACCAATCCAACTGGTGTTGTCACCGACACCATCAGTTACTATTCACAACCGGTGACGATCACCATTTATGGCCAGCAATCTCAGGTCGCTGTTTACATTGGTGGGGGATTATTGCTTTTATTAGGCATGGTTTTGTTTATACGATGGAAGCGTCCCGTGTATTATGATGTAGCAGGTGGAAAACCTATCAACCCTGGGCGATTCCGAGTGGGTGAAGATATTTCCCTTCAACCGAAGGCAAGTAAACCAGGTTATCGTTTTCTTGGTTGGTCGATGGACGAAGCCCATCAGCAACCCTTTGAAGGCATGCGCATGCCCATGAAAGCAGTGAGGTTATATGCAAAATTTAAAAAAACAAAAACAAATCGCTAGGGCGATTCAAACCTATCCTGTCAAACAATCAGGAATTTTAATTGATTTTTTACGTTCCGAATTAAAGAACATGAGTCGTAACAACATCAAATCATTACTGACCAGAAAACAAGTGATGGTCGATGGGGCACCCATTAGCCAATATAACTTCGTCTTAACGCCTGGGGATATCGTCATGATCGGTAAATATAATCCTCAAGAAAAGCAAATACCAACACCCAATATTATCTATGAGGATGATGAAATCCTTGTCATTGATAAACCAACCGGTTTGCTCACCATCGCCTCAGACAATGAAAAAAGTGAAACGGCGTTTCGGGTGATGATGGATTATGTTCGGTTAAAAGATTCCCATGCAAGACTGTATGTCGTCCACCGGATTGACCGAGACACCAGCGGCATCTTGATGTTTTGTAAAAATGAAACCCTTCGGGATGACATGCAAAAACAATGGAACAGTATTGTTTCCAAACGTGGGTACTATGCGATTGTCGACGGCATCCCCACAGAAAAGAAGAAGACCATCCATACGTGGCTACATAAAACCACCACCCAACTGATGTACTCTCGGCAATATGAAGATGATGAAGGTCAAGAAGCCATCACCCATTATGTGGTCAAAAAAGAACTTAAAAATCATGCTTTCCTTGATGTGAAAATTGACACCGGTAGAAAAAATCAAATTCGCGTCCACTTAAAAGAACTTGGTCATCCCGTCATAGGCGATGATAAATACCATGCAGAAACCAATCCCATCAAGCGTCTTGGCTTACACGCTTATGCCCTTGAATTAATTCATCCAGTCACTGAAAAAAAGTTAAGCTTCTTTTCCCCACTCCCTGGACTGATGAAGTCGTTTATTGAAGGTCGACACGGAGAAAAACCATCTCGAGATTAATTCGGTATAATGAACCTATGCAATTCGCCTTACTTAAACGTCAACTTCATCACCAGTGGTTAATCCGTACCAAGCGCATTCGTCAAGCTTGGGATGATCCACAATCTTTATTACGTTACATCCTCTATCTAAGTTTTATGGGCGTGATGTTTTATGCTTTTGCCTTGGTCACAAATTTATTCACGATTCCTCTGAGCGGAGATTATGTCCTCCAACAAATTCCTTTCTATTTAAATGGATATGATGATTGGTGGCATTTTTTCACCACCGGTGAGTTTGTCCTTTGGGATGATTCCACCTACTTAGGGGCGAATCATATTGGTTCAAATTCCTTCTACTATTATCTCAATCCATTCTTTATGCCGATTCTTATCTTCCCCCGTTTCTTAGTCCCCCAAGGCTTAGCCATCCTGATGATTGGCAAAATGGTTGGGGCGTCGTTAACCTTTCGTTTACTTTTAAAACATTTCCGGGTTGAAGAAAATCACGCACGAATCTTTGCGATGGCTTATGGATTTTCAGGCTGGATGGCGTATTATCTTTGGTTTAATCACTTCATGGAAGTGGCGGTGGTGTTTCCCTTGGTCTTGCTTGGGATTGAAAAGCTTCTCAAAGATAAAAACTTTCGATTCCTCGCCCTTAGCTTATTTTTGATGGGGATCACCAATTATTTCTTCCTTGTGTCAACAAGTTTTACCGCGGTGTTTTATGCGATCTTTCGTTATCTTCAAACCGCCTATCAACGGCCTTTAAAAAGTAATATTTCCGTTGCGTTGTATGGTCTGCTTGCCTTCGCGACCGGCATCATGATGTCAGCGTTTGTCTTTCTACCCTCGGTCATGGTCGCTGTCACCTCCAACCGAGTCGGAGAAGCGTGGTATTTAGATCAATTGACCACGGCCTTTGATGAAGAAAATTGGCAACAAGTTTGGAGTCTATTGACCGTTTGGCAAAATCAATCTGGGGTGGAAGAACCGTATAACCAATTTTACCCTCTGGTTTCGTTTCTATTTCCGACCGTCAGCAACCGGAGTTCCACCTTATTTAAAACCGGCAGTTATGACAACACCATTTCTAGTTTATTTATTTATACCCCATTAACGTTGTTATTAATTCCTTCGTTGATTCATAACTTGCGCAAGAAAAAATGGTCACACTTGCTTGGTTTCTCCATCGTGTTGTTGATGTTATTCACCCCATTCACGTATCAATTGGTTCATGGATTTACGATTGATTATGGTCGGTGGCAAATCTTTGTGGTTGCCATCGCGATTACGTATATTGCCATTCAATTTGAAAAGAGAAAAGAATTTAAACGTTGGTATTATGATGTCTCGTTTGCATTGATCATTGGTCTATCCTTGTATGCAGTCTTCGTCGCCTTGGAATATGAAAATCAATTCTTCTTTTCCGACATGGAAGAACGTCAGTATGTCGCTGTGTTTGCGTTGCTTTACATGATTGCCGTGTTTTGGGTATTAAGAAAAGATTTCCGAAAAACGTCATTACCAGAAACGATCCAGAATGCAATTTTCTTTGAAGCAGTTGTCATGGGGACGTTGATCATGAACATGCATGGCTTAATCAGTTACCCCAACAGTTTAGATAACGGATTAGATTTAGTGGAAGATCAACGCGATGTCGTGAAAAACATTAATGAACAAGACGATGATTTTTTCCGGATTTATAATTTAAACGCTGGTGAATCCACGAACCTTGGGATGCGTCTAGGTTATAACGGGCTTACTGCTTTTCATTCTTTATACAATTTCTATATGTCTGACTTTAATAATTATTCGCATATGAATTATAACTACCGTGGTTGGTCGATGGGGTATCACGAAAAACGTTATAATCTTGATTTATTTTTAGGAATTAAATATTACATCATGCAAAACGTGTATGACTCGTACACCAAATCAGGCGAGGTGAATCCAGTCACCGGCATCGATGAATATCTTTATCAAAACGTCCCCTTTGGGTTTATCAAAGATCCTTACTTATCCACGAATAAAAATTCCGTGTATGTGAACCAACATTTTATTGAAGGTGGTTTAACCCATGACACGCTTTATGAAAACGACCAAGTGGAAGGTCAGTTCAGCAATCGTTTCTTTACCAATGGCACGACCGAAGTCCTTAACAATGAAGAAATATATTTATCAGGGACAATCCTGGCCAACGATGATGTGGAAGCCGTTCGCGAAGAAGCGCCTCATTTAGAAGTTGGTGATTTACCTTCGCGATCGATCGATCGTATCAATGCCCAAGTGAAGACGATCATATGTGAAGACGCCAATGGCAACAAACTTACCTTTAACCCGGCCCATGTGAAAACCATCGAGACATGCGAACAAACCGTGGTCAATCCTAACGCGACCATCAATCGCTTTGATGGAGAATACATGCCGATTCATGTAACACCTTCCGTGGGTACCACCTTTGGGGATAGTGAACTTTATTTCTTTTCTCTTCAATTAAGATTATCCCATTATGCGACCGTCTACTTATTTGATGAGTCGGGTGAGATCATTGTTCGTGATGCGCACTCATTTGTGAATACATCGTTTAAATTCATGCGTGGCTATTACCCAGATCGTCCCGTTAGTCGGATTGTCATTGTCCCTAAATTTAATGAAGGTAGTATGTTTCATCCTGTGTTATACCGAGAACCTTATGCGGCGTTTTTATCTCGCCTTGATAACTTAAATGAATATCCGTTAACAAACTTTCAACACACGAGGAACACACGATCTTTTTCCACGAATTTTCAAACCTCACGATTCATTGTCTTGAATACCGCGTTTGATCCAGGCTGGCGTGTGGAAAGAATCGCTCAAGGTGGAGAAAAAGATTCGACACCGGTGTATTTATCACAAGGTGGATTTGTGGGGTTCTTATCTGGGGTTGGTCCAACCGATTATATCGTCCGTTATTGGACACCTTATTTATCAGAAGGCTTATTGATTTCCTTGGCAGGTTTTGCCATTTTTGGTGGTGTCATCGGCGCGAGTGTGGTCATTGAAAAAAGACGAAGAGACCAAGAAAACTAGTTTTGATGGACGACTTTATAAATATAATTCTTCGCCATTTTTGTCATGTCTGAAACTTGGCGGATTGCATCTTTCATCGAGATACCGGTCGCCGTCATCGAATCCACTAATTTTCTAATTTCTTCTTCAGATAATTTAATACCAAATTCATCCTTGTTGCCTTCAACCATGACCACCATTTCCCCTTTAAGGGTGGTGGGATCAATCTCGGTTAATTCTTGTAACGTTCCTTCAATATATTCTTCGTGAATCTTGGTTAGTTCTCTGGCGATACAAGCTTTACGGTTACCAAGGACATCGAGTAAATTTCTTAAGGTCGTATCGATGCGGTGGGGGGCTTCATAAAAGATGAGGGTTTCTGGTCGGCGATATAAATCTTTAATTTCATCTAATCTTGCCGCTTCTTTTTGTCTTAAAAACCCATGAAAATAAAATCGGGTGGTGTCTAAACCACTGGCGACCAAGGCATTAAAGACGGCAGAAGGACCAGATATCACAATCACTTGAATGTCTTCTAATAACGCTGCTTGGACTAAGCGTTGTCCTGGATCAGAAATCCCAGGATAGCCAGCGTCGGAAACATAGGCAATCGACTGGCCTTGTAATAATTTTTCTACCAATTGTTTACTGACGGTGAATTCATTATGTTCATGGCAAGCAATCAGTGGTTTTTCTAACCCTAAATGTTTGATGAGTTTGCCACTGACTCGGGTATCTTCACAGGCGACAAGATCCACACTCGCAAGGGTAGCCGTGGCCCGGGTGGTGATTTCTTCTAAATTACCAATGGGGGTGGCGACAAGATAAAGTTTGCCAAGTTTGGAGTCTACAAACGATCGTCGACGCTTCATGCCACGGGTGTTCCTTTAGGATGTTTATTCAAATCATCGACGTGGATGAATTGAATTTCTCGGCTTTGGTTTTCTACTTTGATCATCCGTGATAAGACATTCATCGACGTGACTTTAAAACTCACGCCGCTAATCATGTAGCGATCGCCAACCCGAGGTAAGCTCGCTTTGATTTCGGTATAAGCATCATCTTCATACTTTAAGCAGCATAAGAGTTTTCCACAGTGACCGGTTAGTTTTGGAATGTTGAGGGTGAGCATTTGATTCTTTGCCCGGTTAATCGAGATGTTATCAAACTCATTTAAAAACGTGGTGCAGCATAAAGGTAAACCACAGATACCAATCGCGCCATAAAGTTTAGCGCGGTCGCGTGCGCCAACTTGACGAAGGTCAATGCGCGTGTGAAATTGCGTTGCTAAGGTACGTAACAAATCACGAAAATCAACGCGATCTTCTGAAGTAAATAAGAAGAAGAGTTTTGAGCGATCTAAATTGTATTCAGCGGCAAAAATATCCATGTCTAAGTTTAATTTTTTAACCGTTTCTTTTGCATACAACATCGCTTGTTTGGCGTCCTGTTCATTTCGTTGTTGGGCAGTGACATCTTTGGGGTCCGCTGGACGTACAATCGGGGCAAGTTGAAACGGATATCGATACGTATCCATCGATTTTAATTCTGTTTTAATTAAACCCAATTCAAAACCTTTTCCCGTTTCCACAATCACATAATCATCTTTGTGATAACTGGTTTGAATGGTGGAAAAATATTGCAGCCTTGGAAGATGATTAATTTGAATCCCTACGTAATAGGGCGTAACAGTTTGACTATCCATGGTTATACCCCTAACAATTCAATCATCAATCCTTCTAAAAAAAGGTTGAGATTGGTACTTTTATCTAAGTTCGCGAATCGCACCTGCAACCGCGTGAAGCTTTCATAAGGTTGCCTTAGCTGATGACGAACACCTAACAACATACTAACATAGCTCTTTAAAATCACAGCCTGCTTTGTCGATGCTTTCGCCATCTCTTGGAGCATCACCATCCAGCGTTGAATGAATGCAGCCACCAAGGTCACATCTTCTAAAAGTGGTAACCATGATTGGCGAAAGTAAAACAAAGCTTCAAGTTTGTCTTTGGTCCATGCTTGGCAAAAGGTTTCCAGGTGTACCATGCTTGCGGTCCACGTTTCTTGTTGACTCTTCTCCACCATGGCTTCCACGGTCCCGCATTCAAAGCTTAATAACTCAGCGTCTTTTTCTTTCACCCCAGCCTGAATCGATGCTTGAATAAGCATGGATTGATCGGTTGGTTTGAGATGGATGACTTGACTACGCGATTGAATCGTTGGTAAGACATCATCCAGCGATGTGGTGGTTAAGATCGCATAGATTTCAAGATGAGGTTCTTCTAAAAATTTTAATAACGCATTAATCGCTTCTGGAGTCATCGCTTCCACCTGGTGAAGGACATAGATTTGTTTGTTAGCTTTTTCTAGCCCGGTGATGGCGAAGCGTGATTCAAGCGAAAGCACATCTTGTTTCTTGATGGTGGCTTCACTACCGTCAATCATGATGATGTCTGTATAGTCTTGTTGAAGAAATCGTTGGCAAGTTAAACACGTGCCACAGGCAAGCGGAGAAGGTTGTTCACATAAAAGCGATTGGGCTAAGAATTGAGCGATGGGTAATAATGGTTGACCTTGGTAACCATGAAGCAAATACGCATGACTCCACCGACCATTGGCCCGCGCGCGGGCAAAAAGGTCATACAAGGGTTTTTGTTGATGCTTGAGATAGTCAGAGACATTCATAATAATCGTTGATGGATGGCCTTGTAAGTATTCTCAATCACGTTTGCTAAAGGTAACGAAGCATCGATGACGATGAAGCGATCTTTGAAGCGCTTTGCGAGGGCTAAGTAAGTATCACGAACTTTTTGATGAAAGGATAATTGTTCTAAATCCAAACGATTAATTTCTCGATTGGCGTTGGCAGCAATTCGCTTTAATCCTAATTCTGGTGGAATATCAAACAACAACGTTAATTGAGGATAAGAAGATTCGGTGGCAAATAAATTGATATTTAACACAGGTTCAATGCCTAAACCTCTTGCCCCACCTTGATAGGCAAGACTTGAGTCAATAAACCGGTCACAAATGACAATTTTTCCTGCTTTGAGTGCTGGCCAAATTTTTTCTACTAAATTTTGTCTTCGACTCGCCGCGAGTAATAAGGCTTCCGCGCGGGGATCAAGTTTTGTATTTTCTTTATTTAAAATGACTTGGCGAATTTGTTCAGCAATCGGGGTCCCACCTGGTTCTCGAGTTTCTTCAATGACAAAACCTTCTTGCCTTAAACGGGCAATCACTTCTTTCATCACGGATGTTTTGCCGCTTCCTTCTGGTCCTTCTAAGGTGATAAACATTATTTCACTCCTTTGAGATTGGTTCTTCCTAAAACTGCCTTGGATAAGGTAAGGGCATCGGCATAATCCACATGCCCACCCATCGGTAATCCATATCCAATCCGAGAGATGGTTAACCCTTGTTTGGCAAGTAGCGTCGCAATAAATTGAGCGGTGGTTTCACCTTCTAAGGTTGGGTTGGTGGCAAGAATGACTTCTTTGAAAGGATGGGTTTGAATTCGTTGACGTAATGAATCAATGTTTAAATGTTCAATGCCAAAACCTTTTGCCGCCGAAAGCACCCCGCCTAACACATGATAGCGGTAAGGCGTTTCTTCTAGTTTTTCAAAGGCGACCACATCTTTTGAATAACTCACCACGACCAACGTGTCATACGATCGCGATGACAAACAAATCTCACATTGGGCGTCTTCGGTTAATAAACCACACGTTGGGCAGGCGTGAACATTGGCTTTCACGGCCCCTAAGCTCGTTTGAAATTGCGTGACATCATCAACTGAGAAATCCAAAATCGCTTGGGCCATGCGTTCAGCGGATTTGCTACCCACGCCTGGTAATTTTTCAAACGATTCAATCAACGCTTGTAAACTTTTTAATGGTTTCATTGGAAGGTCCAATTTTTCACCGTCGGTGGTGTATCTTGTTTTGCAGGTAATTTATTTAACTGCGATAAGTCCATGAATAGTTTTTTAAGTTTCACCGCTTCTTGGCGATTGATTGAATACACCAAGCCTTCATACCCTGATACTTGTTTGATCACTGCTTGAATCAGGGATTGATTGGCGAGGATATTCAACTTGGCTGTCACACTGACTTGGTCAACTTCGATCACAAGAATATGTTTACTAAGTACATAAGGACGTGCGTCTTTGATGAAGGCCGCCATTGCCGCGTACTTTGGTTGATACAAGAGTTCATCAAGTTTCTTCCACGATTCGATCAAATCATTTTTTTGATCTTTATCCCCAGTCACCATGACCTTGATCATGTTGACATCATCGATATAAATCGCCTCACCAGTTTCTTGGATGGAAGCCGTAGGTTCGCTTTGAGTAGCCACGGGTGGTTTCTTCATCACATCAAAGATCGTTGGTTGGGCTTTGGGTTTGCTCACCTCAGGTTGTAATTGTAATAAGCGTAATTGCAACATCCCAGGGATGGATTGAGTGTTTCTCGCATCGAGTTGTAATGTCATCAACGCATCCACGAGGGAAGGTATTCTTTGAATAGTGACGTATTCTAGGAGGCGATTGGCTTGTGATTCACCAAGGGTCGACATTAACGAAGGTTGTTGGGTCTTCACCAAAATAAGGATATCTTTTAACATCATCAGCAAATCATTTAATAAGCGTTTAAAATCAGCACCAATTTTGACAAATTGTTCAATCTTTTGAATCATATCAGCTTGATTTTGTTGACCGATGGCGATGAATAAATTAATTTTTTCTTCGGTGCTGACAAGGCCAAACAATTGTAATAAATCAGATTCTTGAAACCGACCACCCGTATAGGCGATGACTTGATCCAAGATTGACAGGGCGTCACGGACACCGCCATCGGCTAATTGAATGACGGTTTGAATGGCAGCGTCATCAAAGGCAATTTTTTCTTTTTTTAAGATGAATTCAAGACGATTTTTTAAATCATTAGGATTGACCTTACCGAAATCAAATCGTTGGCATCTACTCAGAATGGTTGGCAAGATTTTATGCGGTTCGGTGGTGGCCAAAATAAACAGCACATGGCTCGGTGGTTCTTCTAAGGTTTTAAGCAACGCATTGAAAGCACCAGAGGTCATCATATGAACTTCATCGATGATATAAACTTTATATTTTCCTTTGATCGGCGCGTACTTGACCTTGTCAATCAATTCGCGAACTTCATCGACCCCGTTATTACTCGCTGCATCAATTTCGATGATGTCGGGATGACGATTTTCTTGAAGGGCTAAGCAATTTTCACAAACGCCACAAGGTTCACTTGGAGAGGTTTCACAGTTTAACGCTTTGGCAAAGATTTTTGCTAAGGTGGTTTTTCCAGTTCCGCGTGGACCGGAGAATAAATAAGCATGGGAAAGCTTTTGGTTTAACAAAGCATTTTGCAGGGTTTTGACAATTGCTTGTTGCCCGGCAACTTGTGAAAATTGTTGAGGCCGATAGGTACGATAGAGTGCTTTATATGCCATGACGTTTTCCTTGAGATATTATACCCAATTTCCAGGGTATATAAAATAGTAAAAATGAAAAAAATCATTCAAAAAATGCGATGTTTATGATAAAATACGATAGGTTTTAAACATGGAAGAAAATTTAAGAAATCGACTGAAAGTGATGCGCGATCGTTTGACAACGATTGATGATTTACTTATTCAGGAACATATTCTCAATGACTCACGACAATTCAAAGTGATTTCTAAAGAACGAGCAACCTTAGATAAAGTTGTGTTTCTATTCAATCAATTCGAAACCAATGAAAACAATCTTTCCGATGCCATGGTGATGCGTAATGATAGTGATGCTGAAATTGCTCAATTAGGTAAGTTAGAAGTTGAACAATTGACAACAGCCCAAGAAAAACTCATGGAACAAATTAAGTTCCTGTTGATCCCCAAAGATCCTAATGATGATAAAAACATCGTCGTGGAAATTCGTGGGGCCGCTGGAGGCGATGAAGCATTTATTTTTGCCAGTGACTTATTTAGAATGTACACGAAGTATTGCGAAAAAAATGGTTGGAAAGTCCAAATGCTTTCTGATGCTGGTGGTCAATCCACGATTACATTCATGGTCAAAGGCGATGCGGTTTATTCCAAGCTTAAATTTGAATCTGGCGCGCATCGGGTTCAACGGGTTCCCGCGACCGAAGCCTCGGGTCGTATTCATACCTCGACGGCAACGGTCTTGGTGATGCCGGAAGTGGAAGAAGTGGATATCGTCATTAATTCAAGCGACCTCCAAGTCGATACCTATCGTTCCCAAGGGGCTGGCGGTCAAAACGTCAACAAAACCGAATCGGCGATTCGTATTACCCATTTACCGACAGGATTAGTTGTCTCTTGCCAAATTGAAAAATCTCAAATTCAAAACCGCGAATTAGCGATGAAGATGTTGTATGCAAAATTAGAGGCTCATAAACAAGCAGAAATTGATGAAAAAGTTGGCAACGAAAGAAAACTCAAAGTTGGTACCGGTGAACGTAGTGAAAAAATTCGAACTTATAACTATCCACAAAACCGAGTCACCGATCACCGTATTGGCTTTACCATCAATCAACTTGATCGGGTCATGGAAGGTCAAATTGACAACATTCTTGAAGCGTTGAATCATTTTGATCAACAGCAAAAATTAACAGGTGGGGAATGACGCTAGGTCAACTTTATCAGCAAGCATTAACCCATGTAGGTGAAGGTGCTGTCGACCAGTTCAGCATTCTTACGTTGATTCTACATCACGAAAACATTGCCTCTAAAGACATATTGCTCACACATTTGGATTGGCCTGCAAAACATGCGGATGCTTTCTTTACAAGTTTCCGTCGTTTACAAATGGGCGAACCCGTTGCCTATCTGATAGGACATACCACGTTTTTAAATTTACAGCTTAAGGTTAATCCTCATGTGCTTATTCCTCGACAAGAGACGGAAGAACTTGTGATGTGGATCCTTAAGCACTTTCCTTCTGAAACCAATCTAAGTGTGGTCGATGTTGGCACTGGCAGTGGTGCGATTGCCCTTGCCTTAAAATCCCATCGACCATCATGGAACGTTTTAGCGACCGACATTAGTTCATCGGCACTCAACGTCGCCAAAGACAATGCAAGATCGTTGAAACTTGATCTTGAATTCAGTCTCAGTGATGGGTTTCAAAACATACCTCCAACGTTTTCTTCTTCGATTCATCTTGTCGTCAGTAACCCTCCTTATGTCAAAACCAAGGGTGACCTCCATCCATTTGTGATTGACCATGAACCGCATCTGGCGTTGATTGCGAATCCTGTCACGAAGTTTTATGAACAATATTTGATCGAAGCAAAACCTTTTATCAAACCCAAGGCAATCTTTGCTTTTGAAATGGGTCCGGCATTATCAACCTTACTACCACCCATCGTTCAATCCATTTATCCAGGCGCAAAGACGACCATCCTTAAAGACATCAATCTTAAAGAACGCTTCATAATCATTTATACTTAAGAAAGAGGTGAATCCAATGAAACTCATTATTGCCAGTGATCATGCAGGTTTTGCCAATAAACAAACCCTGATTCAACAATTAAAAGCTTTTGGCTTTGAGATGATTGATGGAGGAACTTTTTCAGAGGGTAGCTGTCATTATCCTGAATATGCTCTTGCTGCGGCGGAACGCGTCGCTGCCAAAGAAGCACCATTTGGTGTTTTAATTTGTGGATCAGGCATCGGAGTTTCGATTGCCGCGAATAAAGTCAAAGGGGCACGTTGTGCGGTTGGATATCATGATGAGGCTACCAAAAGAGCGCGTATCGACAATGACGCCAACTTGATTGCCTTTGGCGCGAGATACATGACCTTAGAAGAAATCTTAAAAAGAATTCAATTATTTGTGAACACCCCATACGAAGGTGGTCGTCATCAAACTAGACTCGACATCATCAGTGAGTACGAAAAAAAACATTTCCGGTAA